>NZ_JAWKZJ010000003.1:0-455288 GCF_041395985.1 Haliea sp. | reverse complement strand
ATCTTAAATGGTCTCTCGTGGTCTTTCGACGTTTTTCAAAATGGTGCCCAGGAGAGGACTTGAACCTCCACGCCCTTTCGAGCACTAGCACCTGAAGCTAGCGTGTCTACCAATTTCACCACCTGGGCATCGTGCAATCGCGGTGGATTACCCGAGGGCGCGCACTTTACTTTTCCGCAGCAGCTTTGTCAATCCTCGCGTATACTGTCGCCAATTAAAATTTCGACAACGTCAAAACACGACAGGAAGCCCCTTTACCTATGGCCAAAAAAGGCAAGATTGCCGACCCCCACGCCGAGCGCGAAGCCGCCCGCTACGACAACCCCATCCCCAGCCGCGAAGTCATACTCGACCTGCTCACTGCAGCGGATAAACCGCTCAGCCATGCGCACATCGCCCGTGAACTTGACCTGCATGAAGAAGAGCAGGTGGAGGCCCTGCGCAAGCGGCTCCGCGCCATGGAGCGCGACGGACAACTGATGGTCAATCGCCGCGGTGCCTACGGACTGGTGGACAAACTGAACCTGCTGCGCTGCCGTGTGCAGGGGCACCGCGACGGCTATGGCTTTGCCGTGCCGCTGGACGAAGGTGATGACGTCTACCTCAGTTCCCGCCAGATGCAGTTTGTGTTCGATGGCGATGAAGTGCTGGTGGGTATTATCGGGCTGGATCGTCGCGGCCGCCCGGAAGGGCGGGTGGTGGAGGTGCTGCATCGCGGCACCTCGCGTATTGTCGGTCGCTATGAAGAAGAAAGCGGCATCGGTTTTGTGGTGCCTGACAACAGCCGCGTCAATCACCGCGTTCTGATTCCCCCGAAGCTCAAGGGGGGTGCGAAGTCGGGCCAGATCGTGACCGCGGAGATCACCGACTACCCCACCCGCAACCTGGGTGCCAAGGGGCAGATCGTCGAGGTGCTGGGTGACCATCTGGACCCGGGGCTGGAGATCGATGTTGCCATTCGTTCACACGGCATTCCGCACGAATGGCCGGAGGCGGTGCTGCGCGAGGCGGGTTCGCTGGAGGAGGAGCCTCGGGAAGAGGACAAAAAGCATCGCGCGGATTTGCGTGATCTGGGCTTCGTCACCATCGACGGTGAAGATGCACGCGACTTTGATGATGCGGTGTACTGCGAGAAGCGCTTGCGTGGCTGGCGACTCTGGGTGGCCATTGCCGATGTATCGCATTATGTGCGCCCGGGCTCCGCACTGGACGAAGAGGCTGCCTTGCGCGGCAACTCGGTGTATTTTCCGGAGCAGGTGGTCCCCATGTTGCCGGAGGCGCTGTCCAACGGCCTGTGTTCGCTGAAGCCACAGGTCGATCGGCTCGCTATGGTGTGTGAAATGGAACTGAGCGGCGCGGGCAAACTGACCGGCTATCGCTTTTACGAGGCGGTTATCCACTCGCAGGCGCGGCTCACCTACACCCAGGTCGGCGAAGCACTGGAGGCCGGTAGTCACCCGCAGATCGACAAGGCCCGGCTCAAGGATCTGAAACGCCTGCAGTCTTTGTACAAGGTGCTGCGCAAGGCGCGGGACGTGCGCGGGGCCATTGATTTCGAAACCACGGAAACCCGCATTCTGTTCAACGAGCAGCGCAAGATCGACGCCATTGTGCCGGTCGTGCGCAACGATGCCCACAAACTGATCGAAGAGTGCATGCTCTGCGCCAACGTGGCGGCTGCCCGGTTTTACGAGGAACACAAGCTCCCGGTGCTGTACCGGGTGCATGAGGGCCCCACGCCGGAGAAACTGGAGAACCTGCGCGCTTTTCTCGGCGAACTGGGGCTGGAACTGCGCGGTGGCGAGAAGCCCACGCCGGCGCACTACGGTGAGTTGCTCGACGCGGTGCAGGGGCGCGATGACGTCAATGTGATCCAGACCATGCTGCTGCGCTCCCTGCGCCAGGCCGTCTACACCCCGGAGAATGAAGGCCACTTCGGCCTGCATTACCCCGCCTACGCGCACTTCACTTCACCCATACGGCGTTATGCCGACCTGCTGGTGCATCGGGGTATCCGCCATATTATCCGCTCCAAGGTGCGCGCCAAAACCGTGCAGCGCCAGCGCGGTGCGCCGGAAATTGCGCGCGAGGCCATTTTCCCTTATACCGAGCGCGATATGGTCGCCCAGGGCCTGCACTGTTCCATGACCGAGCGGCGTGCGGACGATGCCACCCGTGATGTGGAATCCTGGCTCAAATGTGAGTTCCTGCAGGAGCATGTCGGCGACGAGTTCGATGGCGTCATTGCCGCAGTCACCTCGTTTGGGCTGTTTGTCGAGCTGCAGCCCATCTACATCGAAGGTCTGGTGCATATCAGCGCGCTGCCCGGCGACTACTACAGTTTCGATGCCGCCAAACAGCGACTGGTGGGTGAGCGCAGTGGTCGCAGCTATCGGCTTGGAGGCCGGGTGCGTGTGCAGGTGGCGCGGGTTGACCTCGATGACAAGAAGATCGATCTGGAACTGATCGACGCACCCTCGGCCACCAAGGGCAAGGCCGGTAAATCGCGCAAGCGCAAGGCGGAAACCACGGCACAGACAGCGGGCGCGTCGCGTAAAAAGGCCGGTGATGCAAAGCCCAGGGCGGCCACCAAGTCGAGGGCTGGCGGTGGCAAGGGTGCCGCCGACGGCAGCGCCAGGCCCGCGGGCAAATCCCGGCGCCGCAGGCGCTGATCAGCCATGCAGTATCTGTTCGGCATTCACGCCGTAGACGGTCTGCTGCGGCGCAAGCCCGAATCGATCCGCGAGCTCGCGCTGCAGCAGGGCCGTTCGGACAAGCGCATTGCCGCGCTGGAAACCCTGGCACGCAATCAGGGGGTTGCTGTGGTGCGTGAGCCCCGTGCGGTGCTTGATCAGCGGGTCGCCGGTCGCCACCAGGGCGCTGTCGCCACGCTCGCGCCGGCAGCGGCGGAGACGGTGGGTGACAACCTGCTGGATGAAGTGGCACTGCTGCAGCGGGTGGATGACAGTCCCCACCCGGTGCTCCTGCTGGTGCTGGACGGGGTGACAGACCCGCACAATCTGGGTGCCTGCCTGCGCAGCGCCGACGCCGCTGGGGTAGATGCAGTGATTGTGCCGAAGGACAAGTCCGCCGACCTCGGTCCGACGGTAAGCAAGGTGGCCTGCGGCGCTGCGGAAGTGGTGCCGTTTGCCCGCGTGACCAATATTGCCCGCACACTGGAGGCCCTGAAGGCGCGCGGTGTATGGATCTACGGTACTGCCGGTGAGGCAGAGGCGACGCTCTACGAGACTGACCTGCGGGGCTCCGTGGCCCTGGTCATGGGCGCCGAAGGTAATGGCATGCGTCGTCTGACCCGGGAGCTCTGCGACTACCTGATCAAGCTGCCGATGGCGGGGACCGTGAGCAGCCTCAATGTCTCGGTGGCGACCGGTATCTGCCTGTTCGAGGTGGTGCGCCAGCGCGGCGGCGCAGCGACTTCCTGACTGCTTGCGGTAGACAAACAATGTCTATACAATCCGCGGCCTGAATTTTGCCCGGCTGTTTTGGCAGCCGATTCTCCTTGCTACACCGCTGCGGCGGGTAGCATTAACCCGTAAGGAGCCACCATGCGTCATTACGAAGTTGTTTTTATGGTCCACCCGGACCAGTCCGAACAAGTGCCCGGCATGATCGAGCGCTACTCCAACACCATCCAGAAAGACGGCGGCAGTGTGCACCGTCTGGAAGACTGGGGTCGCCGCCAGTTGGCCTACCCTATCAACAAGATTCACAAGGCACACTACGTGCTGATGAATGTTGAAGCGTCCAACGAAGCGATGGAAGAACTCACTACGACATTCCGTTACAACGATGCCGTGTTGCGTAACCTGGTGATTCGCCGCGACGAAGCCATCACTGATGAGTCATTCATCATGAAGGCTGAAAAGGAAAGCCGCGAGCGCAAAACCCGTTACGAGGAGCGCCAGTCAGCTGATGCCGAGCGCAGTGCGCGCAGCAGCAGCGATGATTCGGCTGACAAGGGCGATGACGAGTCCGGCGAATAAGCTGACGGTCACGTTGTAACGACTAGCAAAGTTTACGAGGAGTAGCACCATGGCACGTTTTTTCCGTCGCCGTAAGTTCTGTCGCTTCACTGCCGAAGGCACGAAGGAAATCGACTACAAGGATCTGGAAACCCTGAAGGCGTACATTTCCGAAACCGGCAAGATTGTTCCCAGCCGCATTACGGGCACAAAGGCCCGGTATCAGCGTCAGCTGTCTACCGCCGTCAAGCGTGCGCGTTTTCTGGCGCTGTTGCCCTATTCGGATTCCCACAAGTAAGGAAGTCCCCAGGGTGATGACCGTCAGCGGTCATCCGGTCACGGGAGGCCCAGATTGAAAGGCCTGGCCAGTTTCATCATGCGCGGCCGCCTGCAGGCATTGCTGGTGGCTGTTGCCGGTTCCGGCAGTCTGCTGTTCTGCTGGATCAGTGCCGCAGCAATCGCGCTGGTGGCGCTGCGCCGCGGGCCGGGGCAGGGTCTCTGGCTGTTGTTGTGGGCGGTATTGCCGGCAGCCGTATTGATGGTGGTGTTTGGCGACAGCGGCCCGTTTGCCCTCTTGCTCGGCACCACGGCACTGGCGCTGGTGCTGCGGGTCACCGTAAGTCTGCCGCTGGCACTACTGGCCAGTGTGCCGGTGGGGTTGCTGACGGGGCTGGCCATCGCGGTGTTTGGCGGCGAGTTGCTGGCGCAGATGTTGGTGTTCTTCGACCAGTTTCTGGCTGGACTGGAGCAGCAGATGGCGGCGGAAAGCGCGGCGGTCACGCTGCCACGGCCCACGGCAACGCAGGTGGCCGGTATGCTCGGTGCCGCGAATGCCATGCTCAGCGTGTTGTGCCTGCTGCTGGCTCGCTGGTGGCAGGCGGCCCTGTATAACCCGGGCGGCTTTGGCAGCGAGTTCCGTGCGCTGTATTACCCACCGGTGGTCAGCACACTGCTGGTGGTTGTGGCCGCAGCCCTGGCGGCGCTAGGTGCCGAGTTTCGGCCCTGGGCAGCGGTGTGCGCGGTACCGCTGACGGCCGCTGGCCTGGCTTTGGCGCATGCGCGGGTCGCCGAGCGGGGGCGGGGTGGCGGCTTGCTTACTGCGTTATATGTGGGCTGGATGTTGGTAGATCTGGTCAAGCTGATGGTGGTGCTGTTGGCGGTGGTAGACAGCTGGTGGGGGTTCCGCCAGCGCTGGGCGGCAGCAGCGGCCGGAAAAGAGGTGAGCCGGCGCGACGAAGACGATCGCGACAACCGGCACTGAGCATTTACACGTAAGGGGGCCTGGCTCCCGAAAAGAGGAAGTCAAAATGGAAGTCATTCTGCTGGAAAATATCGGCAACCTGGGTGGCCTGGGCGATAAGGTGGACGTGAAAGCCGGCTATGGTCGCAACTACCTGGTGCCCCAGGGCAAGGCCGTGCCTGCTACGCGCAGCAACATCGCCGAGTTCGAAACCCGTCGCGCAGAGCTCGAAGCGGCCGCCGCTGCAGCACTGGCCGCGGCCGAGCAGCGCGCCGAGGCGATCAACGCCCTGCAGCCGGTCACCATTGGCGCCAACGCGGGTGAGGAAGGCAAGCTGTTCGGTTCGGTCGGCACCCGTGACATCGCCGAGGCCGTCACAGCAGCCGGTTGTGAAGTGGACAAGTCCGAAGTGCGTCTGCCCCAGGGCCCGCTGCGTGAATTGGGCGAGTTCGAGGTGGATATCCAGGTGCACGGTGACGTCACCGCCACCGTTGTCATTGCGGTAGTCGCCGAGTAGGCAGCCAGCGGCCCCGGCTCAGGCCGGGGTGTATCCCGCCGTAACGCCGCGCACGGGGTGATGCGTGCCCTGCTATGCGTCGCGAACGAAACCCGGGGGCATGGTTACCTTACGGGCTAAAATCCGCTAATCTGTGCGGCCGCGTTGGCCGCAGCCCTTTGTTATGTCCAAGCCCGACTATCCCGAGATGATCGCCGAACCGCCCTTTGCCGGCGGCGGGCGCAGTTTCGATCGGGATGTTGCGCGCATCAAGATGCAGCCCCACTCCATCGAGGCCGAGCAGTCCGTGTTGGGCGGCTTGCTGTTGTCGGCCGATGGTTGGGACGCCGTGGCTGAAACGGTCACCGCGGAGGATTTTTACCGGCCCGACCACCGTCTCATCTTTCGCCAGATCGCCCGCCTTGCCGAGGCGACCCAGCCCATCGACGTGATTACGGTGGCCGATCGGCTCACCGCCAACGGGGAACTGGAGGCGGCGGGGGGGCTCGCCTACCTCGCCGAGCTGGCCAGCAATACGCCGAGTGCCTCCAATATTCGCGCCTACGCGGAGGTGGTCAACGAGCGCGCCAGCCTGCGTAAATTGATCGAGGCGGCGCAGACCATCGCCGAGAGCGGCTTCAGCCCCGAGGGCCGCACTTCCGATGAGCTGATCGACGAGGCCGAGCGGTTGATCATGCAAATCTCGGAGCAGGGCCCGAAAGCCGGCGGCCCTCGGGACGTGAACCCCTTGCTGCAATCGGCCCTGGCGCGCATCGAGGAGCTGTTTCACTCCGGCGGCGACATCACCGGCCTGGACACCGGCTTTATCGAACTCAATCGCAAGACCTCCGGCCTGCAGCCGTCGGACCTGGTGATCGTCGCAGGCCGCCCCTCCATGGGTAAGACCAGTTTTGCCATGAACCTGGTGGAGAACGCGGTACTCGGCCAGTCCAGGCCGGTTCTGGTGTTCAGTATGGAAATGCCGGCGGAGCAGCTGATCATCCGCATGCTGTCGTCTATCGGTCGTATCGACCAGACGCGCATTCGCACCGGCAAGCTCGAGCAGGAGGACTGGCCCAAGCTCAGCGGCGCGGTATCGAAACTGAAGGATGTGCCGTTGTTTATCGATGATACGCCGGCGCTGACGCCCACCGAATTACGCAGCCGCGCCCGCCGGATCGCCCGCGAACACGGTCAGATCGGCATGATCATGGTGGACTATATCCAGCTGATGCAGGTGGCCGGGTCCACCGAAGGGCGTACCGCGGAGATTTCCGAGATTTCCCGCAGCCTGAAGGCCATTGCCAAGGAGTTTGCGTGCCCCATGGTCGCGCTGTCACAGCTGAACCGCTCCCTGGAGCAGCGGCCGAACAAACGCCCGGTGAACTCTGATCTGCGGGAATCGGGCGCAATCGAGCAGGACGCCGACGTCATCATGTTCATCTACCGGGACGAGGTGTACAACGAGGACTCCCCGGACAAAGGCACCGCTGAGATCATCATCGGCAAGCAGCGGAATGGCCCCATCGGCACCTGCCGGCTCACCTTCATCGGCCAGTTCACCCGATTCGAGAATCTCGCGCGCGGGCACTACGACGAGGAATAGCGCCCGTCAAACGGCTCGCCGGGCGCAATGGCAATGCGGGCTCAGACTCTCGGTGTTGCCCGCTCGATAATGGCTGCACAGTCCACGCCGCGGGGCAGGGCCCCGACGTTGTGCTGGCCTTCAGCGCCCAGACGGGAGTTGCAGAATGCCTCCGCTACCCCGGACGGCGCATGTTGTAGCAACAGCGAGGCCTGTAGCGCCCGTGCCATGCGGTCCACGATGTCCCGCGCGCGGTACTCAAAATCCTCGGGCGCGGTGAGATCCTGCTGCAGACGCTGCATGTCGCGATCCAGCGCGGTGTGCGCGCCGCGGGCCGCGCCCAGTTCATCGAGAAATACCTCGACCACGCGGGGTGATTTCTGCAGGGCGCGCAGCACGTCCAGGCACTGTACATTGCCACTGCCTTCCCAGATCGCGTTCACGGGCGCTTCGCGATACAGCCTGGGCATCATGCTGTCTTCCATGACGCCGCTGCCGCCGATGCATTCCATGGCCTCGTAGGCATGGTTGGGGGCGCGCTTGCACACCCAGTACTTGCCGACGGCAACGCCCAGGCGCATGAACAGTGCCTCGCGCTCATCCCCGGTATTGTCCAGTGCCCGCGCCATACGCATGCCGGTTACCAGGGCGGCCTCGCTCTCGATGGCGAGGTCGGCCAGCACGTTTTGCATCAGTGGCTGTGCGTTCAGCACGCGGCCGAATGCCTCGCGGATGCTGCAATGGTGCAGCGCCTGCGATGTCGCCATGCGCATACCGGCGGCAGAGCCAATCATGCAGTCAAAGCGGGTCAGGCTGACCATTTCCACAATGGTGCGCACGCCCCGACCCTCTTCGCCCAGCAGCCAGCCCAGTGCGCCGCGCAGTTCAATCTCGCTGGACGCATTGGAGGCGTTGCTGAGCTTCTTCTTCAGGCGCAGGACCTGCAGGGGGTTCTTGCTGCCATCCGGGCGCCAGCGCGGTACCAGGAAGCAGCTGGGGCCGGCTTCGGTTTGCGCCAGTACCAGGAAGGCGTCGCACATGGGAGCCGACAGGAAAAACTTGTGACCGACCAGTTCGTAGGCCTCCCCCGTACCGCGGGCGCCCAGCGGGTGCGCGCGCGTGCTGTTGCTGCGCACGTCCGAGCCCCCCTGTTTCTCGGTCATGCCCATGCCGATGGTGACCGCGCGCTTCTCGCTGTGAGGCACGTTGCGCGGGTCGTATTCCCGAGCCGTGATTTTCGGCTCCCAGAGTGCCGCAATGGCCGGGGCCGTGCGGATTGAGGGAATACAGGCGAAGGTCATGGTGATGGGGCAGCCATGACCGGCCTCCACCTGGCTGTGCAGGTAGGTGTGTGCGGCGCGGGCGACATGCGCCCCGGCGCGCGGTTCCGTCCAGGGGGAGGCGTGCAGCCCGTGGCGGATCGCGGTATCCATCAGGGTATGGTACGCCGGGTGGTAGCTGACCAGGTCCACCCGGTTGCCGAAACGGTCGTGGGTGTCGAACTCCGGGGTGTACTTGTTGGCGGCGAAGCCGAGTTGCAGGTACTCCGCCCTGCCGACATCGTGGCCGAAGGCGCTGAGGCTCTCCCCGGCCCAGGCTGCGCCCTCGCGGGCCACCGCCTCCTGCAGCGCCCTGTCCTCGGTGTAGAGGTTGTAGTCCTGCAGCTCCCGCGATACGTTTTCGACGGTGTGGGTATCGGCGAGCGCCGAGGCGCGTTCGGCAGTATTTTGCAAGGCGGTCATGGCGGGCTCCGG
Organism: Haliea sp.; assembly: GCF_041395985.1. NCBI lineage: Bacteria > Pseudomonadati > Pseudomonadota > Gammaproteobacteria > Cellvibrionales > Halieaceae > Haliea > Haliea sp. Next base: position 446,230 of record NZ_JAWKZJ010000003.1, on the reverse strand, counting down.
TGTGCGCTTTTCCGGCCCCCGTTATATCAGTCCGCGAGGGCCTCTGCCAGTCGCCCGGCCTGCGTCTCCAGCGCCCGACGGGCAGGCGTGTCGCGCTGGCCGGCCAGTTGCGCGTCGGCCTCGGCCAGCAGTGCGCGCGCTTCCGCTTGCCTGTTGGCCTGCAATAGCAGGTCCACCCGCTCCAGTTTCCAGCGTGCGCTGTCACGCAAGGGTATCCTCAGGGTTTCCTGCCGGGCAAGGGCTGCCTGCAGCCTACCGGCGCCGAGTTCCAGTGCGATTGCCTCACGCTGCAGCTGCGGTACCAGCCCCAGTTGCTCCAGGCCCTGGTCGAGCACGGCGAGCGCATCGTCCGGGCGACCGGATGCCACCAGCATAGTGGCGGCGGAGACGAACAGCCCGGGGCTGGGTCTGGCCTGCAGCCTGAAGTGGGTTTGCAGGTCCGCCAGTGCGCGCTCGTGATCGCCGGCATCGCGGGCGATCAGGGCCCGGTGGCGAAAGCCCTCCGGGTCATCGGGGAAGGCCGCGATGTGGCGATTTGCCAGAGCCATGGCCTGCTCCAGGTCGCCCTTGCCGTAGAGCATGATGCTTTCGGGCAGGTCCGCGTACTGCGCAGGGCCCAGCTCCCGGGCCCGGGCAAAGTCTGCCTGTGCTTCGGCGAAATGGCCGATCTCCCCGTAGACCTTGCCCCGCTGCAGATACAGCGCCTGGTTCCCGGGCGCTTTGGCGAGGGCCTGTTCGATCGCCTTCAGCTGGTCTTCATGGCCGGGATGCGCCACCACAGGCGCAGCGCCTGCCGGCGCCAGGCACAATAGCAGCAGTAGCAACAGGGGGCGTGACATCATTGAAGTGCTCGCGGGTAACCGGGCCGCGGCACTGCGCCGCGGCCACACGGGCGTCAGCGGGTTATCGTGAACTGATCCAGCACCTGACCGTTGACGTCGATAAAGGAGTGGGTCAGGGCCGTGTCGCTGGCGTCGATGATGGCAGAGCCGAGCACCGGCAGGCCGCGGCGTGGTGGTTCCTCGGTATCCACAGGCTGCTCGATGTGGGCCGGATGGCGCAGCCACTCGTCCGCAGCAGTCAGGCTGCCGGCGTCCTTGTCCGCCTTGCCCGAGTTGCCCACTACACTGTAGATCACCCGGTCGTCGACACCGCCGCTGGTCGGGCTGAGCTGGGCGTAGGGTTGATCACCGCGGCCTGTCGCTGGCTGTGCCGGGTCGCCGTCCAGCAGTTCGGCATGCTCCGCGGTGGAGAATGTGTCCGAGGTGCCGGTGTGGCTGGTGATGTAGTAGCTGCGCTCGTAGGAGTGTGAATGGCCGTTGTACACCAGGTCGACGCCGTAGGCGTCAAAGATCGGCACGAACTGCTCGCGCATGTCCCGTTGCGGGCGGTCAAAGCCGTTGACCTTTTCCACATCGTCCGAGTCGTGGTTCGCGCCTTTGGAATAGGGTGGGTGGTGGAAGATCACCACCGTCCAGTCCAGGTCGTTGCTGCTGAGGTCATCAATCAGCCACTCGCGCATGGTCGCCAGCTGCTCCGGATCCCGTGCCGAGAGCTGTGAATCCAGGCTCACCACGTGCACGTTGCCGTGATCGAAGGAATAGTACTGCTCGGTACCGCTGGCGACGCCGCCCGCCTCACCCTCGGCAGGCAGGGAGAAGATGTCCAGATACGGCATGCGCCCCGGTTCGTCATCGGCTGTGGCCTGGTAGGAGTCCGGGTCTGCGCTGGTGCCCAGCCCGGGGAGGCCCAGGGTCGGGGAGAGAAAGCCCAGGCCCATTTCGTGGTTGCCGATGGTCGGCCACAGGGAGACCGATTTCAACAGGTCGGGGTAGGTCTCGAACACTGCCTGCTGGTAGTTGAAGTCGCTGCCCACGTTGTAGGCGTTGTCACCGAGCATCAGGAACAGGTCAATGGCCTTGCCGTCAGCTTCGACAAAGGCTTCCATGCCCGCCAGAACCTCGGCGGCCTCGCCCTCGTGCTCTTCGCGCTCGTCATCGCCGCCGGTGCCTGAATCACCGATCACCCACAGGCGCGTCGTGCCACCGGCTGCCGCGTCGCCCCGCGCGGGCGCCGTGGTGAACTGCTGTCCAGCGGGTGCGGTAGGCGCGCCGCCCACAGAGTAGTAGTAGGTGGTGCCCGCTTCCAGGCCATCGATACGGACTTCCTTGTGGTCGCCCTCTGTGTCCTCGGCGGCAAAGCGCATCGCCAGGCCGTCGGCGCTGCTGCTGATGCAGGCGGCGGTGGCTTCCCCGCGCCACTTGATGATCACGCTGCTGCTGGTCAGCTGCTGCAGGAACAGGCGCGAGGACGCGGTTTCCGTGCCGTCACAGGGATTGGGCGGCGGCAGCACCTCTGCCACCTGGTCACTGCCATCGCTGCAGCCCGCGAGCAGTGCCGTCACGGCGACTGCCAGGATCGTCTTGTTGTGCTGGGTCATGTTGGGTGTCCGTTATTATTGTTGGGAGTAAGTGCACCGGAATACGCCGCAAAAATAACAGTTGCCTGCAGACTCGGCAACACATCGCTGCCGCGCGCGCCCGCTCAGAGCTGCGTTTCGCGACGCAGCCTGGCGAGTGCCTCGAGCTGTTGTGCGGCCGACAGCGGCGCCGGCTCGTGCTGCTCCAGTGCCGCCTCCCGGGGTATCGTCAGCGTCTCGCCGCGCAGAGCCCGTGTGCACCACGCCTGGTAGTGCTTGCGAAACACCGGCCAGGTCAGGCGTTCCGGGTTGTTGGCGAGAAAGAACCAGTCGCTGTCCCGGCCGGCGAGGTAGACCGCCGGGTGACTCCAGCGCTGCGCCGAACGGGGGCTCTGGGCATCACAGGCCTCGCGGTAGGCCGTGTAGGCATCGGGCAGACCGAGGCTGGCGATACTTTCCTGGCAACACTCCAGCATGCGATGCAGCGTGGGCAGATACTCACTGTTCTCGATGGCATGGCGGGCGCCGCGCAGGATTTGTTCAACCGGATAGTCCGCAAGGGATTCCAGCCACAGCTTCTTGATCTGCTTGAGCTGCTCGGCGTCGGGGTAGGCCGCGTAATACTGGTTGTGGTAGTTCAGCCGAAACAGGGCAAAGACCTGGTTGATGGCTTCGACATGGGCGTCGCTGGCAGGCCGACGGCGGGCATCAGTCGGCCCAGGAGGTGTCGTTGAGGTCGTCTGCGAGGCTTCGATCCCGCGTGCGACCCGTTCGAGAAGATCCTTGCTGTCCGTCATGGCTGTGTCCTGCCTGGTCAATGCGGTGCTGTTTTGCCCAATGGAACTTCACGTGCTGCAGGAACTTGCTGTTCCAGGATGTGTGGGCCTGGTTACTGTCGCGCCAGTAGACGATGAATTCCGGCAGCAGCCCCCGGGCGAAGTCCTCATCAATGTGGGACAGGCGCAGGATATCAAAAACATCGTCATCGGGCTGCCAGTCCTCGGTGATGCGTCGTGGCTCTGTGCTGTGGCGCATGCTGGAGGTGTACTTGGCCCACTGTATGCGGATGTGCTGGATGAATTTTGAGTTCAGTTCTTTCGGTGCATCGCCGCGTTCGCGCCAGTAGAGGATGAACTCCGGGGTGGCTTCACGAATGAAATCGGGGTCGATGCCGCCGCGCAGCATGATCTCCAGCGCATCCCGGCTGGGCTGCCAGTGATTGTCCAGCGGCACCTGCTGGTCGACGCGAAACGCCTCGGCTCGGTGCTGTTGCTCACGCCGCCAGCAGCTGATGACATGCTGGCGGAACTTGTTTTCCCAGGCGTGGCTGGGCTCACCGCGTTCGCGCCAGTAAAAGATGAAATCCTCCAGTTGGTCCAGGGCGAACTGGCGCGGTATGTTGTGGTTCAGCGCCAGCAACTGCAGAAGATCTTCGCTGGGGCCCCAGCTGGCGGGTAGCTGGGCTGCACTGCGCGGCGCAGGTGCCGCCGGCTCGTCGGAGGGGTTCGCCATGCCCATTGGCTGTCCACTGGCACCGGCGGGGGCTGCAGTCGGTGCATGGCTGTGCTGCTCGTTCATGGCGAACAGGAGTTCAGGGTGGCTGTGCAGGGGCGGGGACTCCACCAGAATGACGCCCTTGTCGACCAGGCTGCGGCAGATGCGGTAGAGGTCAGCGGGGCCCCAGAACGGCATCTGCTGCAACAGGACGTCGCGCTCAACCCGCAGCCAGCGATAGCCGCCATGCGGCTGGGCCTGGCGGTGCGCGAACAGCGTGGCCAGCTGCTGCAGGAGAATAGCCTCCTCCAGCCCGATCGTCGCCGCCAGCCCGGGCGAAAACACCAGTGGCGGTTCGGGAATCAGGGAGGAATGGGGCATGGACTGTCCGTTAGTGTTGGGCAAGTGGTGGTGGTGTGCACTAGGATACCGACCTGACCCGGCGTCTGATAGCAGGGTGGCCGATTTTTTCCGATGAGACAGGAGCAGGGCAGGGCATGGCGAAGAGCAAAACGGCGTTCGTGTGCAACGAGTGTGGCTCGGACTATGCGAAGTGGCAGGGTCAGTGCAACGATTGCGGGGCCTGGAACACCCTGTCGGAGATTCGACTGGGCGGCCCGACCGGGGGTGGCGCTGCGTCCCGGGGCGGCAAGGCCCGCGGCGGCTTCGCCGGCAGCGTCAGTGAGGCGCGCCTGCTGGGTGACATCGACCTCGCCGAGCTGCCGCGTTTCTCCAGTGGCGCCGAGGAGTTCGACCGCGTGCTGGGTGGCGGGCTGGTGCCCGGGTCCGCCATCCTGGTGGGCGGCAACCCGGGCGCGGGGAAAAGCACACTGCTGCTGCAGACCATGTGCCACCTGGCCGCGGGCATGGATGCCCTGTACATCACGGGTGAGGAGTCCCTGCAGCAGGTGGCGATGCGGGCGCGCCGCCTGGGTCTGGCCACAGACCGTCTGCGACTGATGGCCGAAACCAGTGTCGAAGCCATCATTGCCGCCGCCGAAACCCACCGTCCACGCGTTCTGGTGGTGGACTCGATCCAGGTCGTGCACTCCGATGACCTGAGCTCTGCGCCGGGCAGCGTTTCCCAGGTGCGCGAGTGCGCCGCCTTCCTCACGCGCTTCGCCAAACGTACCGGCACCGTGCTGTTTCTGGTGGGGCACGTCACCAAGGACGGCTCACTGGCCGGGCCCAAGGTGCTGGAACACATGATCGATTGCTCCATCCTGCTGGAAGGCGGGCACGACTCCCGGTTCCGCACCCTGCGCGGGCAGAAAAACCGCTTCGGCGCGGTGAATGAACTGGGGGTATTTGCCATGACCGAGCAGGGCCTGCGGGAGGTGCGCAATCCGTCGGCCATTTTCCTTGATCGCAGCAGCGAACCGGCCTCGGGCAGCGCCGTGATGGTGGTCTGGGAGGGCACGCGACCCCTGCTGGTGGAAATCCAGGCACTGGTCGATGCCAGCGCGCTGGGCAATCCGCGCCGCGTGGCGGTGGGTCTGGAGCAGAACCGTCTCGCCATGCTGCTGGCGGTGCTGCATCGACACGGTGGGCTGCAGGTGGGCGACCAGGATGTGTTTGCCAACGTGGTTGGCGGCGTGAAAGTACTGGAAACCAGTGCCGACCTCGCCTTGTTGCTGGCCATCGTTTCCAGCTTCCGCGACCGGCAGCTTCCGCGCGACATGGTGATCTTTGGGGAAGTGGGCCTGTCTGGTGAGATTCGCCCGGTGCCCAGCGGTCAGGAGCGCCTCTCGGAGGCGGCGAAACACGGATTCCGGCGGGCGATAGTGCCCAAGGCCAATGCGCCGCGCGGCGAGATTCGCGGCATGCAGGTGATCGCGGTGTCGCGGCTGGAAGAGGCCCTCGCCGCCGTCGAGTGATCTCGGCGACGAGGGACCGATATCTCAATCGTCCTCGTCTTCGGCCTCTTCCTCAAGCTGGCGCAGTTCCGTGTCCAGCACGTCGGGGTTGCTCATGTGGGCGGCCAGCAGGCGCCGCAGCGGGTCTATATTCTCCCGGTCGACGTGGTCAACCTTGAAACCCAGGCGCCCGGCTTCCACATGTTGCAGGTAGGCATACAACTCCAGCGGTTCTGCCTCGCCAGTGTCGATCAGCAGCGTAAAGGGCTCGTTGTATTGTGCGTCCCAGACATCCGGCTGATCCGTGGCGGCACCGCCCAGGGAAATGTCGATGAGGCGCTGGTGCCAGCTGCTGCCGCCCTGTTGCACCTCGACGGGAAGGTCGATAGCGACGCGGGTGTAGGCTCGGCGTTCGATAGGGGAGTCGGTCATGCCTGGTCTCGTGCGGATCAAATTGGATAAATCATAGCCCCGCTGCGGGCCCATTGCGAGGCCGGCGCAGCGGGCGGGTCATGGTGGTGCCCGCGGTCACTTCAGTTTGCGGTACTTCACCCGATGAGGCTGTGCCGCGGCGGCACCGAGGCGGGCTTTGCGGTCTTCCTCATACTCGGTGAAGTTGCCCTCGTGGAACACCACGTTGCCATCATCTTCGTAGGCCAGGATGTGCGTTGCGATGCGGTCCAGGAACCAGCGGTCGTGGGAAATCACCAGGGCGCTGCCGGGGAAGGTCAGCAGCGCTTCTTCCAATGCGCGCAGGGTTTCCACGTCCAGGTCGTTGGTCGGCTCGTCGAGCAGCAGTACGTTGGCGCCCTGCTTCAGCAGGTTGGCCAGGTGCAGCCGGTTGCGTTCGCCGCCAGACAGGTCCTTGACGAACTTCTGCTGGTCCGAGCCCTTGAAGTTGAAGCGCCCGAGGTAAGAGCGGGAATTCACCTCGTAATTGCCGATGCGGATCACGTCCTGCCCGCCCGACACCTGCTCCCAGACCGTCTTGCTGCCGTCCAGGTCGTCGCGGGACTGGTCGACATAGCCCAGCTTCACCGTCTCCCCGACCTTCACTTCACCGCCGTCCGGTTGCTCTTCGCCCATGAGAATGCGGAACAGTGTGGATTTACCCATGCCGTTGGCACCGATGATGCCGACAATGCTGCCCTTGGGTACGGTGAAACTGATGTTGTCGAACAGCAGCCGCTCGCCGTAGGTTTTTTTGAGGTTGGTCACCTCAACCACATTGTCACCGAGGCGCGGCCCCGGCGGAATGTAGATCTCATTGGTCTCGTTGCGGGCCTGGAACTCCTGTGATTGCAGCTCCTCATAACGCTGCAGGCGCGCCTTGCTCTTGGCCTGGCGACCCTTCGGGTTGCTGCGCACCCACTCCAGCTCGGCCTTGATGGCCTTCTGGTGCGAGGCCTCCTGCCGCTTCTCCTGTTCCAGGCGGGCTTCCTTGGCGGCCAGCCAATCCGAGTAGTTCCCCTCGTAAGGGATGCCGCGACCCCGGTCCAGCTCCAGAATCCAGCCGGCGGCGTTGTCGAGGAAATAGCGGTCGTGGGTAATGGCGACCACGGTCCCCGGGAAGTCGTGCAGGAATTTTTCCAGCCAGGCAACGCTCTCTGCGTCCAGGTGGTTGGTCGGCTCGTCCAGCAACAGCATGTCGGGCGCGGACAGCAGCAGGCGACAGAGTGCCACACGGCGCCGCTCACCGCCGGACAGCTTGGTCACGTCCGCATCCCAGGGCGGCAGGCGCAGCGCATCCGCCGCCACTTCCAGCTTGTGATCAAGGTTGTGGGCGTCGGTGGCCTGGATAATGTCTTCCAGCCGCGCCTGCTCCTTTGCCAGCGCGTCGAAATCCGCATCCGGCTCGGCGTAGGCCGCATACACCTTTTCCAGCCCCGCCAGCGCATCGACCGCTTCCTGCAGGCCCTCCTCGACATTGCCGCGCACATCCTTCTCGGGGTTGAGCTGCGGCTCCTGCGGCAGATACCCGATTTTGATGCCGGGCTGTGGCCGTGCTTCGCCGAGGATATCCGTGTCTATCCCGGCCATGATGCGCAGCAGCGTCGACTTGCCCGAGCCGTTCAGGCCGAGCACGCCGATTTTGGCACCCGGGAAGAAGGACAGGGAGATATCCTCGAGAATTTTCTTTTTCGGCGGCACAACCTTGCCGACGCGGTTCATGGTGTAGACGTACTGGGCCATCTGTATGCGTTGCCTGTGGTGGTAAAAATGTGGGCGGATTCTAGCAGGAATCGGGGCTGGGTTCAGTGCCGTGCTTTGTGCGTTCAGGTATCAGAGCTCCGTTCAGGTGCCGGCCGCGAACGGTGCAGGGCTGCCGGGACACGCTCAAGGCCATCCATGGCTCGCTTGACCTCGACATCCTGTCTCGGACAGTCTCGGCAGCCCTGCACCGCCCGCAGCCTCAGCAGTAAGCGATGGGCTTGAGCGCGCCTCGAATCGCCCCCACCGTCGCCCCGGCCGGTCCCGAACGAAGGCACCAACTCCGTCAATCCGCAATCGGCGCCGAACTCAAATCCTCCGGGTCCAGCTCCGACGCATCCGGCTCGTGCGCCTCGTGGAACTCATCCACCTCCCAGTTGGCCTTGTCACTGATCTCCGCAATGTGGAACAGCGCGTCGCCCTCATAAGCGAGGGGCAGATTGGTGCGGCCGATGACGATCCCGTGGATGTCCGCCACCACGTCCGTTTCACTGGTCCCCATGGGGTCGGCAATAAACCCGATGGTCTGCCCCTGTTGCACCTCCGCGCCCAGCGGCACCAGCACGCGCAGAATGCCGCTCTCAGGAGCGCGCAGCCAGCGCGTGTTGCGGCTGATGGTCGGCGGTCGAGGGCGCGCGCGCGAGCGACGCAGCATGCCGATATGGCGCATCACGTTGAGCACCCCCTTAACCCCCGCGCGGATATAGATCTCGTCAAAGCGCAGTGCCTCGCAGGACTCGTAGAGCAACACGGGGACACCGAGATCACCCGCGGCCTGGCGCAGGGAGCCGTCGCGTATCTTGGCATCAATGGCGATGGGCGCGCCGAACGCCTCGGTCATGCCCAGCACCACGGGATCTTCCAGGTTGGCGCGGATCTGCGGGAAGTTGCTGCGGTGGCGTGCACCAGTGTGCAGGTCGATGCCATGGGTGCAGTGCGCCACAATCTCCTGCAGAAAGGTGTGTGCAATGCGGCCGGTCAGCGAGCCGCGCGCAGAGCCCGGGAATGAGCGGTTGAGGTCGCGGCCATCAGGCAGGTAGCGCGTGTGGTTGATAAAACCGTACACGTTGACGATGGGAATCGCGATCAGGGTGCCGCGCAGCCGGTCCAGATGCGGATCCTTGAGAATACGGCGGATGATTTCCACACCGTTGATTTCGTCACCGTGTACCGCGGCACAGACGAACATCACCGGCCCGGGTCGCCTGCCGCGCACGATTTGCACGCTGATGGACAGGTTGTCGCGGGTGTAGGTGGGCGCGACGGGGATGTCGATCACCTTGCGTTCGCCGGGCTGAACCCGCTGGCCGCCTATGTCCAGTACCTTGCCGTTTGCCGGCATCTGCCGTTAATCCTGCGTGCGTGCCCGCCTGCCGAGCAGGTAGGACTGGCCGGGGTCGACGAGGCAGCGGCCACGCATGGCGGTGCGGCCCAGCAGCATGCGAAAGCGCATGTTCTCCCGGTCGGTGAGTGTGATTTCCGCCTCGATGCGCTCGCCACCGAGCTCGATCAGAGTCTGGATGACGTAGCGGTTTTCCCGGTGACCGCCCGAGTCGGTGACCTGGCGCTGGTCCACAACCCGTGCTTCGCAGTCCACCACCTGTTCAGTGTCGCCCTGGCGCGGGTGGATGCCAAAACGCACCCACAGCTCACCATCCCGTTCAAATGGCTCAACGTAGAAGGCATGCAGGGCACTGGTGCGCGCGCCGGTGTCGATCTTGGCCTTGATGTGGGCAATGCCGAGCTCTGGCAGCCCCAGCCACTCCCGCCATCCCAGGGTGACCTGCCCGTTCACGCCGGCCTGGCCAGTGAGCGGCCGCGGCCGATGCCGTAGTATTCGATGTCCAGCTCTTCCATTTGTGCCGGGTTATACAGGTTGCGGCCGTCAAAAATCAGTGGCGTGCTGAGCTCGCGCTTGATCAGCTCGAAATCGGGTGACCAGAAGGCCTTCCACTCGGTGCAGATTACCAGCGCATCAGCGCCTTTCAGGGCATCTTCCTTGTGCGCACACAGTACCAGTTCATCGCGTTCGCCGTAGATGTCGCGGCAGGCCTGCATGGCCTGTGGGTCAAAGGCCTGTACGCGACCGCCACAGGACCAGATGCCCTCGATCAGGTAGCGGCTGGGGGCCTCGCGCATGTCGTCGGTGTTGGGTTTGAACGACAATCCCCATACCGCGATGGTCTTGCCGCTGAGGTCGGCACCGAGCCGCTCCATGACGCGCTCTGCCAGCTTGTTTTTCTGCCGCTGGTTGGTGTCGTGTACGGCAGTGAGAATGCCCGCGCGGTGTCCATGCTGCTCTGCCAGGTGCTTGAGCGCGCGCACATCCTTGGGGAAACAGGAGCCGCCGTAGCCGCAACCGGGGTAGATGAACTGGTAGCCAATGCGCGGGTCCGAACCCATGCCGCGCCGGACCAGCTCGATGTCGGCGCCCACCACCTCCGCAATGGCGGCCATTTCATTCATGAAACTGATCTTGGTGGCGAGCATGGCATTGGCGGCCAGTTTGGTCATCTCCGCGCTGCGCGGATCCATATGCATCACTTTTTCGTGATTGCGGTTGAATGCCTGGTACATGCGCCGCAGCTCTTCCAGCACGCGGGGGGACTCGGTGCCGATAATGATGCGGTCGGGGCTCTGGCAGTCGGCGACCGCGGAGCCCTCCTTGAGGAACTCCGGGTTGGAGGCGGCCTCGACGGCAATCGAGCGGCCCTGTTTATGCAGCGCGTCCAGGATATGCCGATGAATCCTGTCGGTCGTGCCTACCGGCACCGTTGATTTGGTGATCACCACCTTGCGGCTGGTCATGTAGCGGGCGATGGAGTCCGCTACCTGCATCACGTACGTGAGGTCGGCGGAGCCATCATTGCCGGCAGGCGTGCCCACGCAAACGAACAGGTAGTCGCTGGCCTGCACGGCCTCTTTCGCATCCGTGGTGAATGACAGCAGTCCGCTGCCGATACCGTTGCGGATAAGCTGCGACAGGCCCGGCTCGTAGAACGGTACATCGCCCTCGCGCAAGTGGTCCACGCGCGCAGCGTCGATATCCATGCAGATCACCCTGTGGCCCACATCCGCAAAAATCGCTGCCTGTACAAGGCCCACGTAGCCGCTGCCAAATATGCTGATATTCATCGATTTCCGGGGGTTCCTGTATCGCCGTTTACTGATGGCTGCCCACTGTATGTCATAACAGTGACAGAAATAATACAGGAATCCCCTCCGGGTGACTCGCCACTTATATGCCGGACCGAATTTGGGTAAAATGCAGCGCTCTTTTCACGGGCCACCGCGGCCCCGCCTGCCAGGGGACACCGATGTTTGACCAGCGCATGACCATTGAGGGATTTGACGACGAGATTTTCGCCGCCATCAAGGAGGAAGAGCGTCGCCAGGAAGAGCATATCGAGCTCATCGCCTCGGAAAACTACACCAGCCCGCGCGTGATGCAGGCCCAGGGCACCGTGCTCACCAACAAGTACGCCGAGGGTTATCCCGGCAAGCGCTACTACGGTGGCTGCGAGTACGTCGACAAGGCCGAGCAACTGGCGATTGACCGCGCCAAGGCCCTGTTCGGGGCGGACTACGCCAACGTGCAGCCGCACTCCGGCTCCCAGGCCAACTCCGCGGTCTACCAGGCCCTGTGCCAGGCCGGCGACACGGTACTGGGCATGAGCCTCGCCGACGGCGGTCACCTGACACACGGTGCCAAACCCAATTTTTCCGGCAAGATGTACAACGCGGTGCAGTACGGCCTCAAGGCGAGCACCGGCGAGGTGGACTATGACCAGGTTGAGGCGCTGGCGCTGGAGCACAAGCCAAAGATGATCGTGGCCGGTTTCTCCGCCTACTCTCGTGTCATGGACTGGGCACGGTTTCGCGAAATAGCTGACAAGGTGGGCGCCTACCTGCTGGTGGACATGGCACACGTCGCTGGTCTGGTGGCCGCCGGGGTTTACCCCAACCCGGTTCCCCATGCCGATGTAGTCACCTCCACGACCCACAAAACCCTGCGCGGTCCGCGCGGCGGCATCATTCTGGCGCGCGCCAACGAAGAGCTGGAGAAGAAGTTCCAGTCCGCCGTCTTCCCCGGCGGCCAGGGCGGCCCGCTGATGCACGTGATTGCGGCCAAAGCCGTCAGTTTCAAAGAGGCCCAGAGCCCCGAGTTTGTCGCCTACCAGAAGCAGGTTGTGGCCAACGCCCGGGCGATGGCGAAGACCTTCATCGATCGCGGCATCAATATCGTATCCGGGGGCACCGACAACCACCTGATGCTGGTTGACCTCATCGGCAAGCCCTACACGGGCAAGGATGCCGATGAGGCCCTGGGCAACGCGAACATCACGGTGAACAAGAACGCGGTACCCAACGATCCGCGCTCGCCATTTATCACCTCCGGCCTGCGGGTGGGCACGCCGGCCATCACCACCCGCGGCTTCAAGGAGGCGGAAACTGTGCAGCTGGCGGGTTGGATGTGCGATGTGCTGGAGGCGCTGGAGCAGGGTTCCGCGGATGCGGCGATTGCTGATGTGAAGGCCAAGGTGCTGGACATCTGTGCGCGGTTTCCTGTGTATCGGTGAATCGAGTGGCTGATTGACAAGAAGGGGGGCTTTGGCTCCCCTTTTTTGTGGGCTGGGCTGTGGTTGGGACTTCGTAGCGCGGCCCGATGCGGTGCACGGATGGGCGAACGGCCACTGTCTCGCGATCACCTCCGGGCCGCTGCGCAACTCGACCATTTTTGCTGCGCAAAAATTGGGACTCGAACAGTGCTCGCGGACTGCCCCCTACGGTGATCGCGAGCCAAAGCTGTGGCCTGATTGTTCGCCCATCCGTGCACCGCATCGGGCCTGAAGACGGAGCCTGCGAAAGGAATTGGGGAAATAGCAGGCGGCAAGTCCAGAACGCGTCGGGTCAACGCCGCAACATTCAGAATAAGCGACACGGTTTAGCTTAATCCACCTCAAGCCAGGGAGCGTGTCAACTCGGCCACCTCTGGGCAATCCCCACTGTGCGAGCCGGTCGCCTCTGAGAAATACGCACTGTACGCGGGACAACCTGGGAGATCGCGGCGAGAACAACCAGGCCACAGCTTTCGTTTTCCATTATCGGAGGGGGCTTTACGGCGAGCACTGTTCGAGTCCCAATTTTTGCGCAGCAAAAATGGTCGAGTTGCGCAGCCGCCCGGAGATGATGGAAAACGAGTGGCCGTTCTCGCCGCGATCTCCCAGGTTGTCTCGCTGCTACGAAGCGCTATACCCGCCAGCCCGCCAGCCCGCCAGCCCGGTAGCACGGCAGAGCGGTAATACGTAAGAGCGACAGCCCGTCAGCAGCTACCAGGCAATCCCGTAGTCATCCCCGTAATCCGACGCCCCACCCTGCATCACCCCATGCTCGTGATCGAACCAGATCGCCGTGGTCGGGTTGTAGGTGCGCTCCACCACCTCCACGTCGTACCCCATGCGTTCCAGCTCGGCGCGCGTAAACGGTGATACAAGCGGCGTGACCTGCAGCCGCCCAGGCTCGGACTGGTGCGCGCCGAATGAGCTCTGCATCTGGTAGCTGAGGATATTGTGCGCCTCCGCCGCCTGTTGCACGTTCATGTCGAACTCCACCATGTTGAGGAAAAACTGCAGCAGGTTCTGGTCCTGGGTGTCGCCGCCCTGCACGGAGAAGGCCATGAGAGGTTTGCCGTCACGCAGCGCCAGCGACGGTGTGAGCGTCACCCGTGGACGCTGGCCAGGTTGCACGACATTGTAGGGGTTCAGGGCCTCGTCCAGCACGAAGCTCTGCATACGCTGGCTCAGGCCAACGCCGGTGTTGCCGGCGATGAACGCCGGAATCCAGCCGCCGGAGGGGGTTACAGAGATCACCCAGCCCTCTGCGTCCGCCGCCTGTATCGATGTGGTGCCGGCGAGAAAAGCCTCGTCCGCCGTCATGCGGCTGGCCTGCTGAAAGCTCTCGGCACCAGCGGCGTCGGCGGCGGGCGGTATTGGCGTCCATTGCTGGCGCAGAGATTCGAAGGGGTTCTTGCCGCGCTGGAACCGGTAGGGGTCACCCGGTTTCAGGTCCGTGAGGTTGTGGTCTGCGGGCATCAGCTTGCGCCGCTCTTCGGCGTAGCGCTTGGAGAGCAGCCCTGCAACCGGTTCCTCCGGGGGCATGTAGGGATCGCCGTAGTAGAAATCGCGGTCGGCGAACGCCAGGTTCATGGCCTGGTACAGCGTGTGGATATAGCGTGTGCTGTTGTAGCCCATGGCCTTGAGGTCGAAGCCCTCGAGCAGGTTCAGGGCCTGCAGCATGGCCGGTCCCTGGGTCCAGGTGGTGAGCTTGTAGACATCGATGCCGCGGTAATTGACGCTCACGGGTTCTTCCAGAATCACCTCCCAACCGGCGAGGTCATTCGCGGTGATCAGCCCGCCGGCGGCGCGGTTGCTGCGCACGATTTCGGCCGCGATGTCACCGCGGTAAAAGCGTTCGTAGGCAGCCATGATGGCCGCCTTGCGGTCGGCGCCCGCGGCCAGTGCAGCGGCCTCCGTATCCACCAGTTTCTGCAGCGTGGCGAGCAGATCGGCCTGCCGGAATATCTCGCCGGGCGCCGGTGCCGCGCGCTGTTCCGGTCTGTCGCTGTTGTAGTGGGGCAGGAATACCCGCTGCGAGTCGGGCCACTGCTGCAGGATGTCGCGGCGGCTCTCGATGAAGCGTGCCTGGGTGGCCTCAATCGGATATCCCCGGGCCATCTCCATGGCGGGGGCCAGCACCTCGGCGAGGCTCAGCCGGCCGAACTCCGCCAGCATGACCATCAGACCACCCGGCGTGCCCGGGGTAACCGCCGCCAGCGGCCCATATTCGGGCGGGTAGAGCATGCCCTGGTTGCGAAAGAACTCAGGCGTTGCGCCGGTGGGTGCGACACCCAGGGCGTTCAGGCCGATGACCTTGCCGGTATTCGGGTTGTAAATCAGCGCCTGGGTTTCGCCGCCCCAGCCGAGCACGTCCCACAGGGTCGCGGTGACCGCCAGCATCGCAGCGGCCGCGTCAATCGCGTTGCCGCCCTGCTGGAAAATCATGGCGCCGGCGGTAGCGCCCTGAGGCTTGCCGGTCACCGCCACCCAGTGTTTGCCAAGGAGTACGGGGCGCGCTGTCTTCTGTGCCAACACGGTCGTGGGCCAGACCATGCTGCAGGCCAGTGTAAGCGCCAGGGCGCGGTGAAAAAGGTGTTTCTGCAGGCTCTGGGGCATGAGCGTCTCCTCTGGTGGACTCTGGAGGATAGCAAAGTTGCGGCGGTGACCCCAATCGCGCTGCCTTTGCCGCGCTAGTCAGAGCCAAAATGTGTTAGTCTTCAGGCACTTGTACTGAAGGTGAGAGCCAATGCACTGCCCGTTCTGCGCTGCTGATGATACCAAGGTGATCGACTCGCGGCTGGTCGCTGGTGGCGACCAGATACGGCGCCGTCGTGAGTGCCTGAGCTGCCACGAGCGTTTCACCACCTACGAGGTAGCGGAGCTCGTCATGCCGCGGGTGATCAAGCATAACGGCAACCGCGAGCCCTTTGATGAGGCCAAGCTGCGCGTTGGCTTCCAGCGCTCACTGGAGAAGCGACCGGTGCCGGTGGAAGAGGTCGAGGCGGCGATCAACCATATCAAGCATGCCCTGCGCGCTACCGGCGAGCGCGAGGTGGGTTCCCGGGTGGTGGGCGAGCTGGTGATGGAGCATCTCAAGCAGCTGGATCAGGTCGCTTACGTGCGCTTCGCCTCGGTGTACCGGAAGTTCCAGGATATCGCCGAGTTTCGCGATGCCATTGAACTCCTGGAGTCCGAGCCGCGGCCGGAGCGCGGCAGCGCCTGAGTGGCGCTGCCGGACGTCATGCCTGACCCGGTTTTCGATACCCGGATGATGGCGCGGGCGCTGCAGCTCGCCCGTAAAGGCCGTTATTCCGCGATGCCCAACCCTCATGTGGGCTGTGTGCTGGTGCGCGACGGTCAGGTGATTGGCGAGGGTTTCACCCAGCCTGCCGGCGGCAACCACGCGGAAATTGAAGCACTGGCGATGGCCGGCAACGCGCGCGGCGCCACGGCCTACGTGACGCTGGAGCCCTGCAGCCACCAGGGCAAAACCGGGCCCTGCGCCGACGCCCTGCTGGCGGCCGGTGTGGTGCGGGTGGTGGCGGCAATGCAGGACCCGAATCCGCAGGTGGCCGGTGAGGGTCTCGCCCGCTTGCGCGCCGCGGGTGTGGCGGTGGAATGCGGTGTGTTACAGGCCGAGGCTGAAGCGGTGATTCCCGGATTTATCGCCCGTATGCGGCGTGGCCGCGGACGGGTTCGGGCCAAGCTGGCCATGTCGCTGGATGGCCGCACGGCCATGGCCTCCGGCGCAAGCCAATGGATCACCGGTGCGCCGGCCCGGCGTGACGTACAGCGCCTGCGGGCCATGAGCTGCGCCGTGGTGACGGGGGCCGGTACCGTGCTCTCCGACGATTGTGCCCTGACTGTGCGCGCGGAGGAACTGGGTTTACCGGACGCCACCGCCGCGCGCGCCAGCGCTCGTCAGCCCCTGCGCGTCGTGCTGGATTCACAGCAGCGTGCCCCGGTGACGGCGCGTGTGTTCAGTGCCGAGGCGCCCACACTCTGGTGCCACGACGCGGCCCTCGGGGCCGTCAGGCCTGCGCCCTCCGCAGGCACCGAATTGCTGGCGTTGCCCTGTCTGGCCCACGGTCTTGACCTGCAGGGGCTGTTTGCCGAACTCAACAGGCGGCAGTGCAACGAAATTCTGGTAGAATCCGGCCCCCGCCTGGCGGGTGCACTGTTGCAATTGGGCCTGTTGGACGAACTGATCGTATACATGGCACCAACCCTGATGGGGAGCGCAGCGCGACCGCTGCTGGAGTTGCCGCTGGAGCACATGGCGGACAACGTGCCCCTGCTCCTGCGCGATGTGCGGCAAGTGGGCCAGGACTGGCGATTTACCGCCGTTCCCGCGAGCTGAGCGTTGGCCCCGACGCCGGGCTCGCGTCAAACGACACAGGACAGACTATGTTCACAGGAATCATCCAGGCCGTGGGCTCCATCGCCGCCCTGCAGCCCGCCGGGGGCGACCTGCGCCTGCGGGTACACACCGGCAAGCTGGATCTGGCCGATGTGCAGCTCGGCGACAGTATCGCCACGAATGGCGTGTGTCTCACAGTGACTGAATTGCCCGGTGACGGCTATTGGGCAGACGTGTCCCGCGAAACTCTGGACTTCACCACGCTTGGCGGCTTGCAGCCGGGCAGCCGGGTCAACCTGGAGAAGGCCCTTACGCCGGCCAGCCGCCTCGGCGGCCATATCGTCAGCGGCCACATCGACGGGGTCGGTGAGGTGGTCAGCGCGGTGGAGGACGGCCGTTCCTGGCGCTATGTGATGCGCGCGCCGGACGGCCTCGCAAAGTACATCGCCCACAAAGGCAGCATTTGCGTGGACGGCACCAGCCTCACCGTCAATGCCGTGCGCGGTGCGGAATTTGACCTCAACATCATTCCCCAGACCCGTGCGGAAACCGTGTTCGCCGAGTACCGTCCGGGCAGCCGCGTGAATCTGGAGGTGGACGTGATTGCGCGCTACCTGGAGCGTCTGGTGCTGGGGGATGCGGCCGCTGTACCGCAGCATGAGGCGGGTATCTCCCTCGCGACCCTCGCCGATAACGGCTACCTGCGCGGTTAGGCGCGCACTGTCCCATAAGGATTGCAAAGGCATGCAGAGAAACAGCGTAGACGAATTGATCAGTGACATCCGTCAGGGCCGCATGGTGGTGCTGATGGATGACGATGACGACAGCAACAACGAAGGCGTGGTGATGGTGGCGGCCGATCATGTCAGCGCGGCGCATATCAATTTCATGGCCCGCCAGGCGCGCGGGCTGGTCTGTCTGGCGCTGACCGAGGAGCGTTGCCGCCAGCTCGACCTGCCGCCCATGGTGCCCGCCGCCCACGGGGAAAAATCCAACTTTACCCTGTCCATTGAAGCCGCGAAGGGCATCGATACCGGCATCTCGGCGGCAGATCGCGCCCGCACCGTGCAGGCGGCCGTCGCCCCCCAGGCGGTGCCGTCCGATATCGTCCAGCCGGGGCATATCTTTCCCCTCACGGCGCTGCCTGGCGGTGTGCTGACGCGGGCCGGCCACACCGAGGCGGCCAGCGACTATGCGGCGCTGGCGGGCCTGCTGCCAGCGGCGGTGATCGCTGACATCCTCACGCCGGAAGGGCTGCTGGCAGATGGCCCGGCACTGGTCGAGTTCGCACGCAGCCACGGGCTGAAAATAGGCACGATTGCCGACCTGATTCACTTCCGCATGGTCAACGAACGCACCATTGAGCGCGTGCGCGAAGGTGACATCGACACCGCCTGGGGTCGTTTTCGCCTGCTGGCCTACCGCGACAACACCGCCGGCGATCTGCACCTGGCGCTGACCTGCGGCGAAATCACGGCTGAAGAGCCCACGCTCGTGCGGGTACACGTGGCGTCGACCCTGCGCGACATGGTGGCCAGTCGCATCGACGGGCGCGCCTCCTGGCAGTTCGGCGCCTGTATGCAGCGCGTGGCCGAAGCGGGCCGCGGGGTGATTGTGCTGCTGGCGGGCGATGAGAGCAGTGAGCAACTGCTGGACAGTATCGATATGGCGCTGGGCAGGGCGCCTTCCAGCGCGCGTGCCCTGCCGGATACCTACACCAAGGTGGGCCTGGGTTCCCAGATCCTGAAGGACCTGGGCGTGGGAAAAATCCACCTCATGGGCGCACCCATCAAGTACAATGCCATTTCGGGTTTTGACCTGGAAGTGCTCGAATACCTGGCACCCTAGCGCCGGGCACACACGAACAAGGATTTCGCATGACAAACATCAAGACGATCGAAGGGGATTTCACGGGGGCCAGCGGTCACTACGCACTGGTGGTGGGCCGCTGGAACAGTTTTGTGGTCGAACACCTGCTGGAGGGTGCAATCGACGCCCTGCGTCGGCACGGCGTGAAGGATGAGCAGATGACGGTGGTGCGTGCGCCGGGTGCCTTCGAGATACCGCTGGTCTGCCAGCGCGTGGCAAAACAGGGCGGTTTCGACGCGATCGTCGCCCTGGGTGCCGTGATTCGCGGTGGCACACCGCACTTCGACTACGTGGCCGGCGAATGCACCAAGGGCATCGCCCAGGTGAGCCTGGAACACGGCATTCCCATCTCATTCGGTGTGCTCACCGTGGACTCCATCGAGCAGGCGGTGGAGCGCTCTGGCACCAAGGCCGGTAACAAAGGCGCCGAAGCGGCGCTGTCAGCGCTGGAAATGGTCAGCCTGCTGGGCCGGATCGGGAGCTGACCGCTGCCGTGAGCAAACAAGCCCGCAATACTCTGGCGGCCGAGCGCCACAAGGCCCGGCACTATGCCATGCAGGCGCTGTACCAGTGGCACATGGCGGAGGCGCCGATCAACCAGATCGAAGCCGAGTTCCGCACGGATTACGACTTCAATCATGTCGACATTGAGTACTTTCAGGCGTTGCTGCACGGGGTGCCGGGCTGCGTGGACGAACTCGAGGCGGTGCTGGCGCCCCTGCTGGACCGCAAACTCGACGAGCTGGACCCAATTGAGCGCAGCCTGCTACGCATGGGTGTCTTCGAGCTGCAGCAGCGCATCGATGTGCCGTGGAAAGTGGTGATTAACGAAGCCGTCTCCCTGGCCAAGAAATTCGGTGCCACGGACAGCCACAAGTACATCAACGGTGTGCTGGACAAGGCGGCTCGCCAGCTGCGCAAGGCCGAAACCGACGCCAGCGCCTGATGCCGGCTGACGAATTCTCTCTGATAGCCCGCTATTTCTCCTCTCTGGGTGCCGGCCCGGCCGTGGTGTTGGGGGTGGGCGATGACTGTGCCCTGCTGCAGCTTGCTCCCGGCGAGTGCCTGGCCACCTCGGTGGATACCGTGCTGGAGGGGGTACATTTCCCCGCTGACAGTCTGCCCGAGGACGTGGCCTACCGCGCGGTGGCGGCAGCTGCCTCAGACCTCGCCGCGATGGGGGCACGCCCGCTGGGCATGACCCTGGCGTTGACACTGCCCGCCGCCGACGAGCTGTGGCTGCACAGTTTCAGTCAGGGTCTGGCCGCAGCCGCCAGCGAGCTGTCACTGCCACTGGTGGGAGGCGATACCACGCGCGGGCCCCTGACCATTACCGTGCAGGTGCTGGGTGCCCTGCCGCCCGGCCGAGCACTCACGCGCGGCGCAGCGCGGCCGGGGGACGGCCTGTATGTGTCGGGTACGCTGGGGGATGCTGCAGCGGGCCTGGCGGTGCTGCAGGGTCGCTACCGGCCGGAGCTTGAGGTCGCTGAATACCTTGAGGGCCGTTTTTTCCGGCCGACAGCACGGCTGCAACTGGGCGCATCGCTGCTGCATGACGCCACGGCGGCGATCGACCTGTCCGATGGCCTGCTCGCGGATGCCGGCCACATCGCCGCGGCCAGCGGCGTGCAGCTGCGCATCGATGCCCAGGCGCTGCCACTGTCCGCTGCGTTGCAGGCCCATCCGGACCGTGCGCAGGCGTTGGCCTGGGCGTTGGCCGGCGGCGATGACTACGAACTGTGTTTTTGCCTGCCTGCGGGTGCATCGCCACCCGCCGGCTGCACCCGCATCGGCGAGGTTGCAGCGGGCGCCGGTGTCGTCTGCCCCGGCTTCGAGCACCTCGCGACGGGCTACCGCCATTTCTGATTCGCGATTGCAGGCGCACGGGTTCGGTTGCGGGTGCCCGCCAGGGGAAATGACCGGTTGTTCCGCCGCCAAAGCGCAGTAAACTGACACGACGTCAGGAAGGATAGATGTCCCATGGCCAAGCCCGCTGCCACGCCGCCTCCCGCGCTGCTGCGCAATCCCGTGCAGTTGCTCGCCTTCGGTTTTGGCAGCGGCCTGTCGCCGGTGGCCCCCGGTACGGTGGGTACGCTGGCCGCGGTGCCACTGTTCCTGCTGGTGGACGCCCTCCTGGCGCGCACCGCACTACCCCTGCTCTGGTACACCCTGTTTGTGCTGGCGACCGCCGTGGCGGGCGTCTGGATTTGCGAGCGCGCGAGCCAGCAACTGCGCGTGCACGATCACCCGGGTATCGTCTGGGATGAGTTCGTGGGCTACTGGATCACCATGTGGGCGGTGCCGGCCGGCTGGATGTGGGTGATCATCGGTTTTGTGGTGTTTCGGGTGTATGACATCGCCAAACCCTGGCCGATAGGGGCACTGGATCGCAGGGTCGGCGGCGGTTTCGGCATCATGGTCGATGACATGGTGGCTGGCGTGATGGCCTGCATCACCCTGCACATCGCGCTCTGGTTGATGGCGGCGGGGTAGTGTGATGCAACGGGCCCAGCGACAGCACTGCGGGGTGTTCACGTCCCGCAACGCCCCTTGCCGCGCATGGCTGCCCGCGCTACTGCTGCTGTGGTGGTTGGGCAGTGGCGCTGCCTTTGCCGCCTCGGTTACGGTGGAGGCCCTGCTGCCGAACACCGCGGTGCTGATGATCAACGGCCAGCGCAAGACCCTGCGCGCCGGCGACAGCGTCGACGGGGTGAAGCTGCTCAGCGCCGACGCCAGCGGGGCGGTGCTGGAGATCAACGGCACACGCCAGCGCGTGGGCCTGAACCGCAATATAACCACCAACTACGTGGCGCCCGAGCGGCGTGAACTGCAGATCCCCCGGAACGATCGCATGCAGTACATCACCAGTGCCCTGATCAACGGTCGCAGCGTGCAGGTGATGGTGGATACCGGTGCCAACGTGGTGGCGCTCAACACCCGTCAGGCCGAAGCGCTGGGCCTTGACTATGCCGCCGGCATTCCCTCGACGCTGGAAACCGCCAGCGGCGTTGTCGATGCCTGGCTGCTGAACCTCGAACGGGTCGAAGTGGGCGGCATCCCGGTTGAAGGTGTGCGGGCCACCGTGGTGGTTGGCGAGTACCCCAGCACCATCCTGCTCGGCATGAGCTACCTGCAGCATGTGGAAATGCGTGAGCGTAACGGGGTGCTGTCGCTGTCCCGTGAATGGTAATGGCCGGCCCCACACCCGGGGCGATTAAGTGCTAAACTACGCCCCTTTTTTTCGCCACCGGATTTCCCCGTGCCAGTACGCTACGTAGAGACCTCCCGCCTGCCCACTGCCTGGGGCGTGTTTGATATCCACGGCTTTGAGGATCCGGATTCCAACAAGGAGCATATCGTGCTCACCATGGGTGATGTCAGCGACGGTGAACCGGTGCTGGCACGTATCCATTCTGAATGCCTGACCGGCGATGCCCTGTTCAGCCTGCGCTGCGACTGCGGTAACCAGCTGGAGGCGGCGATGAAGGCAGTGTCAGAAGCCGGCCGTGGCGCCATTTTCTACCTCCGCCAGGAGGGCCGCGGTATCGGTCTGCTCAACAAGATCAAGGCCTATAAGTTACAGGACGCCGGCGCCGATACCGTCGAGGCCAACGAACAGCTCGGGTTCGGCGCTGACATGCGCGACTATTCCATCCTCGGACCGATGCTCAGGCACCTGAAGATCACCCGGGTGCGGCTGATGACCAACAACCCCCGTAAAGTTGCCGCGATGGAGGAAAACGGGGTGAGCGTGGTAGAACGCGTGCCGCTGCACTGCGCGAGTAATCCGCACAACGAAAAATACCTGAAAACCAAGGGTGCGAAGCTCGGGCACCTGTTTACCGGGCGGACAAGCTAGGACGCGCTGCAGTCAGAGAATAAAGCCCAGCTCTGACTGATGGGCAATCTGCTGCAGGCAGTGCGAGGGCGCGGTGCTTTTAACCCCCTCGATGGGTACCACTTTTTCGTGCAGCAGTGCCGTCAGCTGCTCCACCTCCGTGACGTTCAGCGTGCAGATGAGGTCGTGTCGTCCCAGTGTGGTGGCGACGAAGCTGACTTCCGGAATGGTGGCCAGCGCGCGGCATACCGAGCGCCCGCTGCCTCCATGCACGTCAATGCCGACGAACGCCGCGCTCATCGGGCCATCCGGGTGCACCTGCAGGTACTCGAAGCTGATTTGCCGCGTGTTTTGCATACGCTTGATGCGGCTGCGCACGGCTGATTCCGAAGCACCGATTTCAGCGGCTACGGCGCGGTTGCTCTTGCGCGCGTTCTGTCGCAGGCTGGCGACGATTTTGCGGTCAGTGGTGTCCAGCGGCGGTTGTCGGCGCGGCACATCCTCTGTGGAGTGGGCCTGGCAGCCACGTCGAAATTTCCATACGTCCAGTGCCAGGGCCGGGGTTACCCGCGCGATGCCGGCGACACGGGGCAGTGTCTCGGTGAGAAAGGTGCTTACCTCCTCGCGGCTGGGCAAGGCAGCGACCAGTTCGATGTCGTGCCGTCCCAGAACCACATTGACCGTCAGGGCCGCGGGTAGTGAGGCGATGTCACCGGCCACGTCAAACGGCGAGATGTGCTCGACGTTGACCCCGATCAGCAGCAGGTTGGGGTATCCGGCTGCGTGCAGGTCTACCAGGGGCGCGAGACTGATGAC
This sequence comes from Haliea sp., assembly GCF_041395985.1. NCBI lineage: Bacteria > Pseudomonadati > Pseudomonadota > Gammaproteobacteria > Cellvibrionales > Halieaceae > Haliea > Haliea sp. The sequence continues at coordinate 422,751 of NZ_JAWKZJ010000003.1, read as the reverse complement.
TCCCTGCTCCAGCAGACGTTCGATACGCCGCCGCACCGTTATTGGAGTCGCACCTACGGTGTTGGAAAGCGACTGGGTGGAGCGCCGGATATCACCCTCGAGCGCCGCTATGATGGCGGCGTCGAGGGCGTCAGGCTGATAGGCGGAGGGTGTTGCCATTCAGTCAGATGCGCAAGGTCAGGCTCAGTTCAACGGTGCGAGGACGGTTGTAGCTGCCTTCGAAATACCCGAAGAAGCCGCTGCCATCGAAACCCGAGTTGAGCACCCGCTTGTCACCCAGGTTGGTACCGATCAGCCCTACTTCCCACAGCTCGCTGGGCGAGGTGTAGATCAGGCCTGCACCGAACAGTGTATGGCCGGGCACCTGCAACACGGCGCTGTTTACCGCATTGAGGAAATAGCTGTCGGTATAGCGCATATCTGCACGGAACAGCAGGTCGCCCATATCGCCCAGGTCGTAGCGGTAGTCCGCCGCCATGTTGAAGGTCCACTCTGGCGTATGCTTGAGCTCGGTGTCGGTGAAGTCGCCGGTGACATCGATCCAGCCATCGGAATCGTCATTCAGGTAACCCACCCCTGCCTGCAGCTGGAACTCTTCGGCGGGCAGCCAGGTGGCTTCCAGTTCAACACCCTCAATGCTTGCGTTGGAAGCATTCTCCACCGCTACGGAGCCCGCCCGGGTGATCAGAACCTGGATGTCCTCGTAGTCGTTGTAGAACACGGCGCCATTCAAGCGCAGGCTGCGGCCAAGCAGGTCGGCCTTGATGCCCGCCTCGTAGCCGGTGAGGGTTTCCGGTTCGTACTCTTGCAGATCTGCCGCACTGCCGAAGGCACGGCCGTTATAGCCGCCGCTACGGAAGCCGCGGCTCACGTGGGCGTAAGCCATGACGTCATCGTTTACTTGCCAGGATGCGCCCACTTTCGGTGACGTATTCGACCAGTCCTGCGAGCAGTCAAAATACGCGATGGCTTCATCAAATGCGCAGCTGCTTACGGGTGCGCCGGGAATGGGGAAGACGTGGGGCACGCCGAAGTCGTAATTGCTGATTTGCTGGGTGAAGTCTTTTTCTTCTTCCGTGTAGCGAATGCCCGCAAATACATCCAGCTGGTCGTTCACCGCATAGCTGGCCTGTGCGTAGGCGGCGTAGCTGGTGGTCTCCTGACGGTTATCGAAGGATACCGACGTGCCAAGGCCCTGAATGATGATCAGGTCCGTAAGGTCACGGGTGTCTTCCGCAAAGTAGTAGAGCCCGCCGACCCACTCCAGGGCGCCACTTGTGCCTACCAGCTGCAGTTCCTGGCTGAACTGGTCGTGGTCCTGGTCGTGAATATCGCCCGAGTAGTTCAGTGCGCTGTTGTCGCCGTCGCGGCCGAACAGCGCTTCCGTTTCGCGGTAGCCGGTGATGGATTTGAACTCCAGTGCGTCACTGACCTGCCAGGTATTGGTCCAGGTGACGCCCGTGCCCTCCACGTCATCGCTCGGCAGTGGGCCTGCAATGCCCGACACATCGATGTCGGCGTTTGGGGTGCAGCAGGGGTTATCCGGGTTCAGTTGGTTCCACAGGTCGCCAAACAGAGTGCCGTCCTGCCAAGTGAGCATTACGTTGGGGTAGCCCGTCTGGTCCTGTTCGTGCCAGTCGACGGAAAGTGTTGACTCGAAACTGTCTACAGGGGCCCAGTTGAGGATGGCGCGGGCGGTGGAGAGGTCACTGTCACCGGCATCGTCGCCCGGACGACTCTGCCAGCCGTCGGCCTTGCGTCGCAGATAGGAGATACTGCCGGAAAGTGTGTCGCTAAGCGCGCTCTGGCCGTAGAACGAGACCTCGCCCAGATTGCGTGAGCCCGATGCCAGGCCAAATTCAGCACTGTTTTCCCCAGTGGGTTTGCGCGTGATCACGCTGATGGCACCGCCGATACTGTTCTTGCCGAACAGCGTGCCCTGGGGGCCGCGCAAGACCTCGATGCGCTCCACATCCGCCAACTCCATGTTGGCGCCAAAGGCGCGCGCCAGATAGATGCCGTCCAGGTAGAGGCCGACAGACGGGTCGGTGGTGAGAATGAAATCGGATTCACCCACGCCGCGCAGGAACGCATTGACCGTGGAACTGCCGCCGCCAGTGCCAACGGTAAAATTCAGGTTTGGGGTTTGGCGTTCGATGGCGGTGAGCTGATTGATGCCGGCACGAGCCAGATCCTCTCCTGAAAGCGCGGTAATCGAAATGGGTGTGCGCTGCAGGTTCTCAGAGCGCTTCTGGGCAGTCACCACCACTTCCTCGAGTGTGGCGGCGTGGCCGAGCGTAGGCAGTGCGGCGGCGGGCAGGCCAGCGCTAAGAGCGGTGATCGCAAGCATGAGGCGTTGTTTGTTCATTGTGGTTCCCCCCGTAGGGTGCGGTAAGCGTGTGTGGGCGAGCGTCTGTCGCGCTTTGATGGAGCGGCTTTTCGGCCATTTCCAGTCTTCAGGATGGTAGATATGTCGGTTTGCGTCAATAAGGGCAATGAAAAAACGCAAAACGCTAATATCTGGTTCAAAAAGGCAGAGCCGTGGGTCGACTGTGGCGGACTTTTTTGTGGTCAGGTCTGCCGTTGAACAATAAATTCGGCCAGCGCGCGCAGGGGATCGGCGCGCTGGTCAAAGCCCTCGACCGCACGCAGGCCGTCGGCCAGCAGCGCGTCTGCGGCGGTGCGGGCACCCTCCAGCCCGAGCAGGCTGACATAGGTGGTTTTGCCCGCGAGGGCGTCCTTGCCGCCAGTTTTGCCAAGAGTGGCAGCGCTGCCCTCCACATCAAGTATGTCGTCCACCACCTGGAAGGCCAGGCCGAGATGCTGGCCAAACATCTCCAGCGCTGCCCGTTCGGAGGCTGATGCGCCGGCTGCGACGGCACCCAGGCTCAATGCGGCGCGAATCAGGGCGCCGGTTTTCAGCGCATGCAAGCCCTGCAGTTCTTGCAGGGTCAGGGTACTGCCGGTGGCAGCGATGTCGACATACTGGCCGCCGACCATGCCGCCGAGGCCGCTGGCCTGTGCGAGCACCTTGACCATGGCTATCTGATCTTCCGCCGGCACGCCTTGTGCCTCGCTCAGCAACTCAAAGGCCAGCGCCTGCAGGCCATCACCAACCAGGATAGCCGTGGCCTCATCGAAGGCCTTGTGCAGGGTCGGCCGCCCGCGGCGCAGCGCGTCGTCGTCCATGGCTGGCAGGTCGTCGTGGATCAGGGAGTAGGTGTGCACCAACTCTATGGCGCAGGCGGCATTGTCCAGCGCCACTTCCGCGGGCCCGTTACTGTCAACGGCCTGCGCCGCGGCGTACACCAGACAGGGCCGGATGCGCTTGCCACCGGCCTGCAGCGCATAGCTCACCGCCGCCTCAAGGCCGCCGAGCGAGGCTGCGGCGCGAGGATCCTGCGCGGTTAAGCGGCTCACGGCCCGCAATCGAGCCTCACAGCGCGCGCGGCTGTGGGCCATGAAGGTACTCAGGGCCGGGTTCACTCTGCTGCGCCTTCCTCGTCTTCGTCGTGGAATGGCGCCGCGACAGGTTTGCCCTCTTTCTCGAGCAGCAGCTGCACTTTTTGCTCGGCTTCCTGCAGGGACTGCTGTGCCTGGCGAATGAGTTGAACGCCCTGCTCAAAGTCCTTTAACGACTGCTCCAGAGAGGTCTCGCTGTCTTCGAGGCGGGCGGTAAGCGCTTCGAGCTGGCTCAGGGTCTCGGCGAAGGTGGGTGGCTGCTTCTTGGTCATGGGGTCCGGCTGTGTGGGTTGGGGTGGGGGTATGATACCAGTCGTCGCAGGTTGGTTGGGTAGTATCAGGGTGTCCTGTCAGGCAGGCTCAGACCTATCGTGCTCAAGAAACCACTTATATGTTTCCTTCAAGCCTGCCTCCAGATCTGTCGTCGCTCGCCAGCCGAGGGCAATCAATTTGGACACATCCAGTAGTTTACGTGGGGCTCCGTCCGGCTTACTGGCATCAAACTCCAGTCGCCCTTGGAAGCCCGTAACCCTGGCAATGGTCTCTGCCAGCTCGCGAATCGAGCAGTCGGTTCCCGTCCCCACGTTGATATGGCTGAGCCTGGGTTGTGTATGCTGCTCATACTGCTCGAGAGGAAGCTCCATGATGTGCAGGCAGGCACTTGCCATATCGTCGACGTGGAGGAACTCGCGCCTGGGCGTGCCCGTTCCCCAGACGCGCACGCTCTCCGCCTCTGCCTGTGCCGCTTCATGGAACCGGCGCAGTAGGCCGGGAATCACATGACTGTTTTCCGGGTGGAAGTTGTCGCCAGGCCCATACAGATTTGTTGGCATGACTGATCGGTAATCGCGTCCGTATTGGCGTTTGAAGCTTTCGCAGAGTTTTATGCCGGCTATTTTGGCGATGGCATAGGCCTCGTTGGTAGGTTCCAGAGCGCCGGTCAGCAACGCATCCTCGCGGATGGGTTGCTCGGCGTACTTCGGGTAGATACAGGAAGAGCCGAGGAACAGCAACTTTTGCACATTCGTCCGGTGGGCTGCCTGTATGATATGCGTTTGGATGAGGAGATTCTCACTCAGGAACTCAGCAGGATAGCTGTTGTTCGCGTGTATGCCCCCGACCCGGGCCGCCGCCAGGTACACCTGATCAATAGCGTGTTCGGCGAAGAAGGCTTCTACCGCCGTCTGTCGGGACAGGTCCAGGTCGCCACGAGTCGCGGTGACCACAGTGACGTCTCTGCGCCGTTCAAGCAGTCGACAGATGGCAGAACCAACCATGCCCTGGTGACCGGCAACGTAGATGGCTGTCTGAGTCATCAGTTTTCTACCGTGACGGACACATCGTGACCGTGTTGCCTGAGGAATGCGTTTCGCTTTGCGACTTTGAGGTCCTCCGCGACCATCTCTGCGCACATTTGCTGCGCCGAAATCTCCGGTTCCCAACCCAGCTCCTGCCGTGCACGCGAAGCATCTCCCATTAGGCTCTCTACTTCTGCCGGTCGGAAATAGCGCGGGTCGATACGCACCAGCACATCTCCGGTCTTTACCGCCGGCGCGCTGGTCCCGCGGACCTCTGCCACGATACCCCGCTCATCGATACCATTGCCGTCGAATTCGAGTTTGATACCCAGTTCTTCTGCGCTCCAACGCACGAAGTCACGCACTGAGTGTTGCTTGCCGGTGGCAATAACATAGTCCTTGGCTTCGCTTTGCTGAAGCATCAGCCACTGCATGCGCACATAGTCTCTTGCATGTCCCCAGTCACGGAGAGAATTCATGTTCCCCATGTACAGACAGGATTCCAGCCCCTGGGCAATGTTGGCGAGGCCACGGGTGACTTTTCGGGTTACGAAGGTTTCGCCTCGACGGGGAGACTCGTGATTAAAGAGTATCCCGTTGCAGGCATACATGCCGTAGGCTTCGCGGTAGTTCACCGTGATCCAGTAGGCGTAGAGTTTGGCAACCGCGTAGGGTGACCGTGGGTGAAACGGCGTTGATTCGCGTTGCGGCGTCTCTCGTACGAGCCCATACAGCTCCGAGGTTGATGCCTGATAAAATCGCGTTTTGCGCTCCAGACCGAGCAGCCGAATGGCTTCCAGAATGCGCAGGGTGCCCATGGCATCCACATCAGCAGTATACTCAGGTGCTTCGAAGCTCACTGCGACATGGCTCTGTGCACCCAGATTGTAGACCTCGTCTGGCTGGACATGCTGGATGATGCGCGTGAGGCTGGAAGAGTCAGTCAGGTCGCCGTAGTGAAGGATGAAGCGCTGGTTATCTACGTGAGGATCCTGGTAAATGTGATCCACACGCTGGGTGTTGAACGATGATGCACGGCGTTTGATGCCGTGTACTTCATAGCCCTTGTCCAGGAGTAACTCGGCGAGATAAGAGCCGTCCTGGCCGGTGACGCCGGTTATGAGTGCTATTTTGGACAATGCTGTGGCCTTTTGGGTTCCGGATGTTTTCGGTGGAAAGTCTAGCATTGCTTGAGCAGTATTGTTGTACTGCCAGCATCGGGTCGGGTTGTGTGGTTTCCTGGCCGGAAAGGGGGTGCCGCGCTAGCGCCGAACGTATTTTGTTGCTCGTACGAAGTATGGAGAGGGAATTCGTGGTGAAGTCCGCAACCGGTCGCGAGACTGAAGCGCCATTATTCGAGGCTGGAGGGCTCCGATGATGTGGCGCCAGCTATCGATTTGAGCATAGTCCCCGACATTGTCAGGCGTCGTATCGCCCATCGCCCCAGCCTGTTGAAGATCATTGACAACATCGGTTGGCTATTTCTTGACAAGGTCCTGCGCATGGGCGTGGGGCTGTTGGTTGGGGTGTGGATTGCCCGCTACCTAGGCCCCGAGCAGTTTGGCCTGCTCAGCTACACCACTGCGTTTGTGGGGCTCTTCGGAGCCGTTGCAGGGCTCGGGCTGCAGGGTATTGTTGTGCGGGATATCGTGCGCGAACCGGCCGGCAGGGGGGTGACCATAGGTACCACCGCTGCCCTGCAATTTGCGGGCGGAACGCTGGCCTACGGCCTGATTTTGCTGGTTATCTTCTGGCTGCGCCCCGAGGACAGGCTGGCGCAAACGCTGGTTGCGATACTCGGTTCAATGATGCTCTTCAAGGTCAGTGAGGCCGCGGCCTACTGGTTTGAGTCACAGGTGCTATCCAAATACACCGTGATGGTACAGAACGCCACCTTTCTAGCGTTTGCCGTGGTCAAAGTGGTACTCATTCTGCTGGATGCTCCCCTGGTGCTCTTCGCCTGGGCCGTTATGGGCGAAGCGCTTGTGGGCGCGGCGTTGCTGCTTTGGGTGTTCGGGCTGTATGGATTTCCACTTGTCGAACTCAGAGCCTCTGCCAGCAGGGCAAGGGCTATGCTAGAAGCCAGTTGGCCTCTGCTGCTGTCCGGTGTGGCGATTACCGTTTATATGAAAGTTGACCAGATCATGCTTGGGCAAATGATTGGTGATACTGAGGTAGGGGTCTATAGCGCGGCGACACGCGTCAGTGAGGTCTGGTACTTTGTCCCCATGGCTGTCATGGCCTCGGTGCTGCCGGCTATTCTGGAGTCCCGGATGGCCAACGAAGCGCAGTACTACAGGCGCCTGCAGTCGCTGTTCGATATTATGGTCTGGCTGTCAGTCTGTGTTGCCGTGCCTATGACGTTCCTGTCCACCGCTGTGGTGACATTGCTGTTTGGCAGTGACTATGCGGCTGCCGGCGAGGTGCTGGCGGTTCACATTTGGGCGGCGATATTTGTATTTTTGGGGGTTGCCAGCAGTAACTGGTATCTTGCCGAGAACCGTCAAGTGCTGAGCTTGCAGAGGGCGGTTTTGGGCATGCTGGCTAATATTGCTTTAAACCTGTTCCTCATTCCGTCCTATGGTGCGTTGGGTGCGGCATGGGCTACGGTCCTGTCCTATGCGACAGCTGCGTTCTTTGCGGATCTGCTGCAGCGGGAGACGCGAAGAATCTTCGCGATGAAGGTGGCGTCGTTCAATATTGTCGGTGTGACGGCAAGGATGACCCGGTCTCGGTGGTGAATGGCTAATGCGTGAATTTATACGGGAATACGTGCCCGATTTTATCAAGAGTCTCATCAGGCGCGTGCTCTACAACATTCGTTGGGATCAATGGCAACAATGCTCTTGGGCGCAGGAAGGCGAAGACCTCGTCCTGAAGCGGATTTTCCCGGAAAAGAAAGACGGTTTTTATGTCGATGTTGGGGCGCATCATCCACAGCGTTACTCGAATACCTGTCTGTTCTACAAGGCAGGCTGGCGCGGCATCAACATCGATGCAATGCCCAATAGCATGCGTGCCTTCCGCAAGCAGCGGAAGCGCGATATCAACCTTGAAATGGGCGTGGGGGCAGTGGCAATGGAGTTGGACTACTACATGTTCAACGAGCCTGCGTTGAACGGGTTTTCCGCTGCGCTATCAGAAGAGCGTGCGCAGGCCGACAACCGATTCAGAATCATCTCGACCCGAAAAATCCCGGTGTTGCCCCTCGCGGAGATACTGGAAGCGCACTTGCCTGCCGGCCAGCAGATCGACTTTATGACGGTCGATGTTGAGGGTCTGGATCTTGACGTGCTCAAATCCAATGACTGGAATCGGTACCGACCGGAGTATGTTCTTGTTGAAGTGCTGAAGAGCAGCCTTCACGAGGTTGAAGGCAGCGATGTTGGGCGTTTCATGCGGGATAGGGGGTATGAGGTGTATGCGAAATGTATGAATACGGTGTTCTTTAGGGTGCTAGATTAGGTGTGAATGCGCATGTTTTTTGCTTCTATGAACGGGAAAGCGTCCAAGAGGCACGCCCTGACCGCAATTCCTATGAGCTTACGGTACTATGTTGTCGAGGAAACGGTTGGAGGTCCTCTGAATGTCGCAATAGTTGTTGATCGCCTACATTTAATCCTTCTGGGCTAGGGCAACTAGTGGCGATGCTTGAACGGATACGGTGGCCCTTATTTCCAAAGATTGTAGGCTGTGGAGGAATCGATTTGAATGCTCCTGTAGTGCTATTCTGTTATGCGCGCGCAAAGCATCTCCGTCTAACTCTGGAGTCGCTAAAGACGAACTACGGAGCAGACGACTCAGAGTTGATCGTATTTAGTGATGCCCCAAAACATAAATCAGACACGAAGTCCGTTGCGGAAGTAAGAGCGTTGCTCCGGAATATCGAAGGCTTCAAAAACGTCCGCGTTATTGAGAGACCATATAACTATGGCCTCTCTAAATCCATTGTTGAAGGTGTGAGCCAGGTTTTAACCGAGTACGACCGAGTGATTGTGTTAGAGGATGACATGGTCACTTCTCCACATTTCTTAAACTATATGAATCAAGCTCTAAGCATTTATCGAAACGAAGACAGCGTTGCGTGCATTCATGGATACGTGTTCCCAGTTAAAGATAATTTGCCGGAGGCGTTTTTCCTACCGGGCGCCGACTGTTGGGGCTGGGCTACATGGAGGAATTCTTGGGCCGACTTTGAACCCGATGGTGCGAAATTGCTTTATGAGTTGGAGCGCCGCGAATTGCTAAACTACTTCGACTACAACGGTGCTTTTCCTTTTTCAAAGATGCTCAGAGACCAGATACTTGGAGGAAATGATTCATGGGCGATACGTTGGTATGCGTCTGCTCTGCTATCTGACAGGTTGACGCTTTATCCCGGACGGAGTCTTGTTCACAACATTGGGAACGATATGAGCGGTGTGCATAGCGTGCATACGAAGGCATACGATACTGAACTCAGTTCCTCCCCAATTAAACTGAACGCAATCGATCTCTGCGCGAACCAATGGGTAAGAGATAGATTTGAAGAATATTTGCGAACCACTAATTCTATTAATGGTGCCGGCCGGATTAGGCGGCTTTGCACATCATTGTTTGGAGCGGTTTCATTCAATGGTCGCTAACTTTTCTTGGTTTCGCCATGTCATTCCACCGCTGGCTATGCGCTGGTTACGGCAGGCTACGGGGCGTGCTATCCGGTTCAGCGGCGACTATTCATCTTGGCAGGAAGCTCTAGATAATTCTTTAGGTTATGATCTTGACGCTATTCTTAACAGCGTTTTGGATGCGACCCTCAGGGTGAAGCGTGGAGAAGCCGCATACGAGAGAGATTCCGTGGTATTCCACGTCATGGAATATAATTGGCGTCTTCTGGCGGCTCTCATGTGGGCCGCCGGTGTTTCGAATGGGAAGTTGAGCGTTCTCGACTATGGCGGGGCGTTGGGGAGCCTGTATTTTCAGCATAAAGATATTCTCAGTAGTCTACCTGCTCTACAATGGAATATTGTAGAGCAGTCACGGTTTGTTGAGGCCGGAAGAAAGTTTGTCGAAGACGAAACCGTAGTATTCTTCGACGATTTAAACGTGTGTTTGAGTGATAGAAGCCCAAACGCTGTCGTCATGTCGGGCGTTCTCCAGTATCTGGAGCATCCCCGCCAATCTTTACAGGATATTCTTTCTACGGGGTCCGACATCATATTTATTGATAGAATTCCCTTTCACGAAGAAGCTTCAGATCGAATTACGGTGCAAAGGGTTCCCTCCAGCATATACCCGGCCAGTTATCCATCCTGGATTTTCTGTGAGTCAAAGTTTGTAGCTCAGTGCGAAGAGAGCTGGAAAGTTGTTTCGATTTCTGATTCGTTCGATGGGGTAATGGATGCAGGGAGAGGGGACATTACTTTTAAATCGATTATTCTGAAGTCCTTGTCGTGAGAACTCCTAGAATCTTGGCCCCAAAGCCTTTTATGCCTGGATTTCGTGAAGTTTTCTCTAGTCACTTTTATCTCGCACGTCGCGGCCTAGCAATAGCCATGCGGGAAGTGGCGCCTAGAGTCAAAGGGCTTGTGCTCGATATAGGATGTGGTTCGAAACCTTATGAATCCTTATTTGAGGCAGATAGCTACTTAGGTGTTGAGGTATTCGGGACTGTTGGAGGGGCAGATGTGATCTATGATGGTGTATCGCTCCCCTTCGCCGATGGAGTGTTTGATACAGTTGTCTGTAATCAGGTTCTCGAACATGTTTTCGAGCCAGATAGATTTCTTGGAGAGCTGTTTCGCGTCATGCGGCCGGGCGCTGCACTCCTCCTTAGTGTGCCGTTTGTATGGGACGAGCACGAGCAACCTAATGATTTTGCGAGATACACATCGTTTGGTTTGATGTCAGTATTGAATCGGAACGGTTTCGACGTCAAGCATCACAAGAAGCTCGGAGCAGATGCCAGCATCCTTTGCCAGCTCGCGAATGCATACATTTATAAAGTCACCTTGACGTCTCCGAGGAGTGTTCGACTGTTTTTTACTCTAACCGTTGTTCCAGTTTTCAACGTGATGGGGCTAATTTTTAAATGTATTCTTCCTGGAAATCCTGATTTGTACCTAGACCAGGTCGTCATATCGGAGAGGTCAGTGTGAAACCATATTTTGGGAAGAAGGTAATAATAACGGGCGGTCTCGGTTTTATTGGGTCCAGTCTAGCTCGGCAGCTAGTTCACCTTGGTGCAGAAGTGACGTTAGTTGACAGCTTAATACCTATTTATGGCGGCAATCTTTTTAATATCCACGATATAATTGAAGAGGTCAGGGTTAATGTGTGTGACGTACGCGATGAGTTTGCAATGGCTTATCTGCTCAAAGAGCAAGATTTTCTATTCAATTTAGCCGGTCAGACTAGTCACGTTGATTCTATGCATGACCCGTTTACCGATTTAGATATAAATTCGGCGGCTCAGTTATCCATTTTGGAGGTGTGCCGAAAGCACAATCCTTCGATTAAAGTGGTTTTTGCTAGTACCAGGCAGATTTACGGGAAGCCTTTGTATTTGCCCGTTGATGAATCACACCCACTACGGCCTGTTGACGTAAACGGGATAAATAAGTTGGCTGGCGAGGGATATCATATCCTGTATAACGACGTCTACGGTGTTCGTGCGTGTGCCTTGAGGTTGACTAATACATACGGGCCCGGGATGCGCGTCAAGGATGCTCGGCAGACATTTCTGGGAATCTGGGTGAGTAGGATCATCGAGGGGCGCCCTTTGCAGGTTTTTGGTAGTGGCGATCAGTTAAGAGATTTCAACTATGTTAGTGATTGCGTTGCAGCCCTTTTGGCGGTCGGTGCCAGTGATGTCTCAAACGGGAAGGTTTACAATCTTGGTAGTTCGGAGGTGGTAAGCTTATTGTCCTTAGCAGAGCTGCTGGTAGAAATCGAGCCGCAGGCCTCTTATGAGATTGTAGAGTTTCCGTCGGAACGTAAGGCGATTGATATTGGAGATTACTATGGTGATTTCAGTCGTTTGAACAGAGAGTTTTCTTGGCTTCCAGTTGTTGACTTAAAGGAGGGTCTGCAAAGAACGATATCCTATTATCGTGAGAATATTTCGTATTACCTTTAGTAAGGCTATGACTGGTCTCTTGGTGTTTCCGTCCTTCCAGTTGGATGCGTACGTATGATTTTGATGAATGACTTTCGTTCTGAGCCTTCCTCCCTCCGCGAAGCAATGTATGGCGCTGTGCGGCGTGTTATTGATTCTGGTCAGTTCGTATTAGGCGATGAGGTTGCATCCTTTGAGAGCGAATGGAGCGCACGGTGTAAAACTTCGCACGCGATTGGAGTGGGGAATGGCATGGACGCTCTGGAAATTATCTTCAGGGCGTTAGGTGTCGGTCCCGGGGATGAGGTCATAACAACACCCATGACCGCCTTTGCAACGGTTTTGGCAATTTTGCGAGCGGGCGCGGAACCTGTGCTTGCAGATATCGAACCAAGCTCCGCGTTGTTAGATAGAGATAGTGTTTTAAGGTGCCTTTCTTCTAGAACAAGGGCTCTGGTCTTGGTTCACCTGTATGGACAGCTGGGGGACATGGCTTCATGGAAAGAGCTTTGTGCCGATCACGGTATCTATCTCGTAGAGGACTGCGCGCAATCGCATCTGGCTTCGCGTGACGGAAAAGTTGCTGGGAGCTTCGGTGCAGCCGGCGCTTACAGCTTTTATCCGACTAAGAATTTAGGTGGAGCCGGTGATGGAGGAATGATTGTTACAAATGATGGGGTGATAGCGGAAATGGCGTTAAAGATGCGAAATTATGGACAAAGTCGCCGTTATTCACACCCTGTGGTAGGGCTCAACAGTCGTCTTGATGAGCTGCAAGCAGCTATCTTGCGAGTGAGAGCTGATTTTTTGGATGAATTTACAAGCCGGCGGCGGGCAATCGCGACGCGGTATCATAAGGAGATCGAGAACGTTCACGTCGATAAACTTGCCCCTGCAAATGAATTGGCCGCCCACGTTCACCATCTTTACGTCGTGACCACGCCGTACAGGGATCGCCTGATAGACTATCTTCGGTTTAACGGAATACAGGCTCTAATTCATTTCCCTATACCTATACATCTTCAGCCACCTTGCTTGCACCTGCGAAGGGATGCGCATGGACTGTCAGCCGCGGAGCACCACGCAGACACTTGTTTGTCTATACCATGTCATCCACAGTTGTCTGATGATGATGTGAGTAAAGTGATTTCCACTATCAACCGCTTCGAGGTGTGAGTGTGGAGCATTATGTTACATTGCTCGATAGCCTGTTTTTGCCCCAGGTCGTGACGTTGCATCAGTCTATGGAGCGGCACGCAGGACAATATTCACTATGGATACTCTGTGTTGACGAAGAGGCCCATCAGGTATTGTCGAGCTTGGCTCTGTCAAACGTTCGACTACTGAAGTTGTCTGATCTCGAAACGCCTGAGTTGCTAAGCGTAAAGCACAAGAGAAGTAGGGGTGAATATTGTTGGACCCTTACGCCCTATGCCCCGCGATTTGTTTTTGAGCACGACTCTTCCGTACAGCGAGTCACATACATCGATGCTGACATTTGGTTTCGCAAGCCCCCGGATGCGATTTTCTCTGAGTTGGATGAATCGCGTAAATCAGTGCTCATTACCGAGCACGCGTTCTCACCTGCGTTTGATCTGTCTGAGCCCAATGGTATTTATTGTGTTCAGTTTATTACGTTCGATCGGTATGGTGGAGAAAAAGTTAGGAAATGGTGGGAGGAGAGGTGTATCGAATGGTGTTATGCTCGTGTAGAGGACGGTAAATTTGGTGATCAAAAATATCTTGAAGCATGGGTGAGCATGTTTTTTAGCGATGTCCACGTGTTACGCGATAAGTCGCTAGCACTAGGACCTTGGAATGCTTCCAGGTTCCCTTTCTCAGAGGGGATTTTTTATCATTTTCATCAGCTAAGACTTACTGCTTCAGGAAGAGTTTTGGTCGGCAAATTTCCCCTCCCGGCTCCGCTGATCAAATACGTTTATCGTCCCTATTTAAGAGAGATGAAGGCCTCTATCGCGATGATTGAGCAGTGTGGCGGGAAAGTGTTGCCTCAGGTTAACGGCCCTAAACTGCTTGGTAGTATACGCCTGTCGCTGGCGAACCTAATTTCACTTTTTGGTGTTATATTTTCTAGAAGTACGCTGAAGATGTAACTTGAAATATCTGGCGAGTTTTTTTGCTAGTCTGAAGAGATTTGTTAGAAGTGGTGCCGATCGGCACAAGAAAAATTCGAAGTAGCCGTGATTCTCTAAAAAAAGCCGCCCCTTGTCCGTATCAAAAGCAATATCATTTTTGGTTGAACTGAGGCCTCCAGTGTCAGTAAAGCGAGCGACATCAATTGCGAGGTATTTGAAAGGATAGTATCTCATAAGGATGATGTTGTGGGCCCAATCAGAGTTTATAGGATAATCAAGTGAATATGGCCTAACTTTTAGGGCGCTAGTTGGAAAGAACATTGCTTGATGGCAGATGTTTCGAAAAACTAGCTTTCGGGGCGTGAATCGCCCATCGTACCTTCGGTTGTCCGAGGCGAAACGTACATTTGCATAGTATATATTTGGTCCATGTAGTTCTTTGATGGCGGACACGAAGCCAGGGAGAAGCCTATCATCGCCTCCTAGGAAGAAGACCCAATCAGTCACCACCTTGTTGATCGCTCGATTCATCGCATCGTATACGCCACGGTCGCTCTCTACTCCATAGCTAATATGAGGCGATCTCAGCTGATTCAAAAAGTCATATGTGCCATCTGTAGATTCACCGTCTTGAATATGCAGTAATACGTTCTTTCCCAGGTCCGCGCCTAAAACTAATTTTACATTCTCGATACACCCGCGCATATTCTTCAAGTTATTGAAGGTCGGTATGATGATCGTGACTTTAGGTTGACCCTCTATGCGCTTGTTCATTGTGGCTTGCTAATATTCTATTTTGGGTATGCCGTGCCCGGCGATTAACTGAAGTTTTCTGGGTACCACGGTGAAAACTTCCCCGTAGTTTCGCCAACGGCAAGTCCGTGCCTGCTGGATTCTCAGCCGCCTATGAGCCAGTGATTTTCTTTCGTAAAACACCGATGCAAGAGCTGGCCAGTAGATTTTCCTGATGGGATTCAAGTTGCGCGCGAATGCTGACAAGATTAGACCCTCTGCCAGTAAAAAGGCGATGTGTAAAGTCAGGGCTGGTAACAATAACACTTTGGGCTGCGCTAGAATTAGGACGTAGGTTTTGTTACGTTCGCTAAGGTATCTTCTCCTGTATGTTGTTGATAGACCCTTTTCAGTAGCTCTATTTCCACCGAAGCTGGTGCCTTGTTTGTGCCGGTAGCCGCTCAGATTTGTAACGCCAACTTTCTTGCCGCCCAGTCTCAGCAAGCAACAAAGGTAAAGATCCTCAGCAATCGACTCGAACCACTCAGGAAAACCACCCAGATCCTGCCATGTTTCGCGCCTTATCCACAGGCATGCGCCAATGACCATTGCAACCTCAGTGCGCTCCGGGTCAAGGTTTGGTACCGGGTTGTAAAATGGATCCAGCAAGCAGCCCCGGTCTACAAGCTCGCCACTCTCCCAGTCGTATTGAGGCAGTGTCAGTATGCCTGTTTCCTCGCTGTTCTCGGCGGAGTCTGCAAGAGTGGAAAGTGCATCGGGAAAAAGTGCTGCATCGTTGTTCAGCAGCAGCACGTACTTCCCACGTGCGTACTCCACCATGCGATTGTTGGCGACACAAAAGCCTACGTTTTCCTTGCTCTCCAAGACTTCGATCTGCGGGTATTGGCTTAGCATGAAGGCGACCGAATCATCGGGAGAAGCATCGTCATGAACAATGATTTCAAATGAGAAATCGCAGTTTTGCGCTAATACGGACTCGATACATTCGGCTATTAACTCATGGCCCCTAAAGTGTGCGATGCATATCGAACAAAGAGGGGCGAGGGGCCTGTTTACGGATGAGTGCGTACGTACCAGTTCCATGTGCGTTCCAGACCCTCCTCCAGGCTTACAATTGGCTGCCAACCGAACATATCCTCCGCCTTCTGAATGTCCACTAGCACGCGATCCATATCAATCGAGCGGCCTTGTGAATAGATTCGCTGCAGGCGGCGTCCCGTTATTTTCTCGACCAATAGCATGAGTTCATTGATGGATACCGCGTGGCCACCAGCCGCGTTCAGGATGCGGCACCCGCTGTGTATGTCATTGTCCATCGCGCTAAGAGTCAACGAAACAAGGTCATCAATATACAGATAGTCTCTTACCGCTTCCCCGCTCCCCCAAATTGTTAGTGGTTCGTCTCTCAAAATACTTCCGAGTGCGGTTGGGATAATGCCGAATCCCAGTCTTTCGGCCTGCCCGGGACCGTACACGTTGGATGGGCGGAGAATGGTCGCTTTTGCTCCGGTTTGCACGGTCCAAGCGCGAATAAACTGCTCGGCGGCTACTTTCGCCGCGCCGTGATAAGAGCGTGGCATCGGTGGGTCGCTTTCTTTGGAGGCGACATCGGGAGAGGTGCCATAGAGTGCGCCCGCCGAAGAAAAGTAGATGAGGTGCCTTTCAGCTGATTCACCCATCGCTTCAAGCAGGTCTGCCAGCGGCGCTAGATTTTCGTTTACCTCAAGGGTGGGCTGTCCGGCGCTGCTCCCGGGAGTAGTTGCTGATGCCAGATAAATGACAGAGCCAATTTCACTGGCTATCATTCGGGGAACAGAGTCGCTCCGCACGCCCTTTGCCAGCGATGGCTGGGGGTGGGTTGCTTGAGGGCCACTGTGGCGCCCCATTGTGATAACAGCCTTTCCCATTGCGACCAGGCCGCGGCATATCGCTGTGCCTAGAAACCCGGCTGCACCAACGACCAAGACCTTATTATCCAATCTTGTGCCCTGCCAGTCGGTTATAGATGGCCGCATAGCGCTGCGCGCAATCATCCCAGGTCCCAACGTCTGCCTTCACCCACGCGCGAGCCGCTTCGCCATGGTGTCGGTTGCTTGGCAGGTCTTCCAGTGCCGAGAGCGCTGCGGCGAAGGTTTGCTGAGACTCACACAGAGAACCCGTCACGCCTGATTGTACAAGGCTGGCGTGTGCTGGCATATCAGAAGCGATAATTGGCAGGCCGGAAGCCATGGCCTCCAGCATCACTTGCGGTCTTCCTTCGTCATGTCGACTAAGTGTGATCAAACCGTGGGCCTGTGGAAACCACTCATTCGCTAACGCCTCTGGCGAGGCGGGCCCGTGATAGTGGACCCAATCAGGTATAGTCACCTGTTCCTGCATCGGTCCCAGCAGATGCAGCTCTCGGTCTTGCCCATTAAAAAGTGGTGCAGACCACTTGAATAACGGTCCCAGCTTTTCGCGCGTCAGTCGAGTCACTGCCAGCCACTTTGGCTTTTGCGCGGTTGGTCGTCTTTGCACCGCATACCAGACGGGGTCAATTCCGAACATGACCGGCTCGATCAGGGCCTTATCGCCAAACGCGTCCCTGAGTTCCGAAACCATCCAATCAGCGTTCGGGCATATTGCTGCTGGTCGAGAGGCCAGAGATCGACGGATGAGAAACTTGACGAAGGGTAGCGCCAGTAGCTTCAAATCCGTCCCCAAAACCGTAACCAGCACCGGCTTTCCATCGGCAGGAAGCGGCAGAGCCGTTTGTAGCCAGTTCAGATGGTAAAGATCGGTTTTTGACTCTCTGCGAAACGTGGAGTGAAGGGAGCGCAATAGTTTCAGTGGTGCAGTGAAACCACTCAAGCTGCGGCTTCTCATCAGATGGGCGATACCCCCGGCGGCCATTAGTCCGGAGAGCATGCGCTCTTCATCATGGTTGGGGAGGTAGCGCACGTTGTCGGGCAAGGGGCCTGGTGGGGCCCACAATGAAAGTTGGATATCCTCGCGGCGTGCCAGGGCATCGACCAGATGCCGGATGAACACCCCTCGCCAGTCCTCATTGTCGGCAGGGTAGGAGGTGGCAGCGCAGAGCACATTGATGGGGGCCACGTGTCAGGCGCCCTCGGTGTTCAAGCAATCACCCCACCACCGGCACAGCATTGGCCCTAACCTCGCCATGCGCCAGCCCCGCGTCAAGCAAGCGAGACTCCACCGCTGTCACAATACCTGCCGCGTCCAATCCGGCTGCTGCGTATTGTTCGGCCTGGCTGCCATGCTCCACAAATGTATCGGGAATTCCCACATGCAGGCATGGGGTATCAACGCGCCTTGCCGCGAGTAGTTCGTGCACGCCGCTGCCGGCACCGCCGGCAATGGCGTTGTCTTCCACCGTGACCAGCAGGTCGTGGCTGCCGGCGAGTGTGAGCACCAGGGCTTCATCCAGCGGTTTCACCCAGCGCATGTCGACCACCGTGGCATCCAACGCAGCGCCGGCTTCAAACGCTGCGGGTAGCACGGTCCCGAAGGCGAGAATGGCCACGCGATGACCCTCGCGCACCGTAACGGCCTTGCCGATGGGGAGTTCGGTCATGGTTTCCGCAATCAGCGCACCGGTGCCGGTGCCGCGCGGATAGCGGACCGCTGCGGGCCCCGGGTGCTGGTATGCCGTATAGAGCATTTGCCGACATTCGTTTTCGTCGGAGGGCGCGCCAATCACCATGTTCGGGATGCAGCGCAGGTAGCTGAGGTCGAAGGCGCCATGATGGGTGGGGCCGTCCTGGCCCACCAGTCCAGCGCGGTCGATGGCGAAGGTGACGTCCAGGTTCTGGATGGCGACATCGTGAATGAGCTGGTCGTAGGCCCGCTGTAAGAAGGTGGAGTAGATCGCCACGACGGGCTTCAGGCCATCGCAGGCCATGCCGGCTGCGAGTGTGACCGCGTGCTGCTCGGCGATGGCAACGTCGTGGTAACGCTGGGGGAAGCGCTCGGCGAACTCTACCATGCCTGAGCCTTCACACATGGCAGGCGTAATGCCCGCGAGTTTTGGGTCCTGCTCGGCCATATCGCACAGCCAGCGCCCGAATACGTCCTGAAACTTGGGTTTGCGCGGCGCGGCGGGCGGGGCGGGCAGGTTGGCCTGTGGCCCTTTGGGCACGGCTTCGATCTTGTTGATGGCGTGGTAGCCCACCGGGTCTTTCTCCGCCGGTGCGAAGCCCTTGCCTTTCATGGTACGGATATGCAGGAACTGGGGCCCTTCCAGGTCCTTCATGTTCTCCAGGGTTTGCAGCAGCTGGGGCAGGTCGTGGCCGTCCAGCGGGCCAATGTAGTGCCAGCCCAGCTCTTCGAACAGAGTACCTGGCGCGACCATGCCCTTCATGTGTTCTTCGGTGCGCTTGGCCAGGTCCCAGGCGGGTTTGATGCGCTTGAGGATCTTCTTGGACCCCTCTCGCAGGCTGATGTAGGTCTTGCTGGCCCATATCTTGGCAAAATAGGTGGCCAGGCCGCCGGTGTTGTGGCCGATGGACATCTGGTTGTCATTGAGCACGACCAGCATGTTGGGCCGCACATGGCCGGCGTGAGCCAGCGCTTCGATGGCCATGCCCCCGGTGATGGCGCCATCCCCGATTACCGCCACCACGTGTCGGTCGACGCCTTGCTGGCGTGCGGCGAGGGCCATGCCTATGGCGGCGGAAATGCTGGTCGAAGAGTGGCCAACCCCGAAGGTGTCGTACTCGCTCTCGCTGCGCTTGGGGAAGCCGGCGAGGCCGCCGGACTGGCGTATGCTGCGCATCTGCTGCATGCGTCCGGTGAGAATCTTGTGCGGGTAGGTTTGATGGCCAACGTCCCACACAACGCGGTCTTGCGGTGTGTCGTACACGGTGTGCAGTGCCACGGTCAGCTCTACCACGCCGAGGCCGGCGCCAAAGTGGCCGCCGCTTTGGCCCACGCTGTAAAGAAGATAGGCGCGCAGCTCCTCGCACAACTGGGCCAGCTCTGCCTCATTCAGCGTGCGCAGTGAGCGCCCCTGATCGACGGCGCTCAGCAGGGGCGTACTGGGAAGTGTGACAGGAATATCGCGTAACATGGTCAGATTTTAGCGTATTCGGAGAGGATTGCGATCATTTCCGTGTGGTAGCACTACCACTTACTCGCTGTCTGACAGGTCCTTGAAACGGTGGATCTGTCGCCGCTGCTTCTTGGTCGGCCGGTGCAGTGGTCGCTCGATCATGCCCCCGGCCGCCTTGCGGGCCTCGGCTTCACTCTCGCGGCGCGCGACACTGGCCTCGGTTTCGGTATAAAGCTGGCGGGCTTCCGGAGCGCCGCGGCGCTGGTCGGAGAGCGCGTCGACGATCACTTCGCGCAGGTCCCAGCCCTGGCGAATCAGCAGTCGGTCACCCACGGCAATTTCCTTGGACACCTTGATGCGTTGCCCGTCCAGTTGCACCTTGCCGCCTTCGATGGCGGTTTTGGCCAGGCTGCGGGTTTTGAAGAAGCGCGCCGCCCACAGCCATTTATCGATGCGAAGTTTGTGCTCGCTCACGTTATAGCACTCGCTGAATGCGCATCCGGCATGATCTCATCAAAGTGATGAATGCCGGGGAAGCGGGTGTCCAGACGCTTCTGCAGCTGACTGTCGGGTTGCAGCAGGGTGAGCAGGTGGGCAATGCCATAGTCATGCGCTGACTGCAGCACACTTTCTGTATCGTCAATCAGCAGGGTGCGAGCAGGATTGAATGGATGCAGTGCCTGCAGGGCGTGCCAGAAGGCCTGATCCTCCTTGGGAGCGGCGAGATCGTGGGACACCACCATGCGATCGAACCACGGCGTGATGTCCACCTGGGCCATTTTGATGTCCAGTGTCTTGCGGTGGGCGTTGGTCACCAGTACCACTTCGCGGGGGCCGGCGTGCAGCCGCTGCAGAAACTCGAGGGCGTGGGGCCGCAGCCGTATCATGTGCCGCAGTTCCTGCTTCAGTGCCGGTACATCCATGTCCAGTTGCGCGCTCCAGTAATCCAGCGAATACCAGTCCAGCGTGCCCTGGCGGCCGTCGAAACGCCCGTGCAGGGCAGCAGTGGCATCTGCTTCCGGGATACCGTGTTTCTCCGCGTACAGGCGGGGCAGGTGGTCCAGCCAGAAGTAGTTGTCGAAGTGCAGGTCCAGCAGGGTGCCGTCCATGTCCAGCAGAACTGTATCGATGCTGTCCCAGTTGATCATGCCAGCGGTTCACCGTTGTTTCGAGGCAGCCTAGTATGCCGTTTTTCGGCCCGAGCCGCATGCCGGGGGCTGGGAGCAGGCGGGATTTACCCCGGGCAAGGGGTCGGCGCGACAGCGCGCGGCAAAACAGGGTGTTACAATCACTGCTGGATTCTGCAGGCGCCCGCAGTGCACGATTTAACCGCTCTCGTACCCCCGCTTCTCGAACTCTGCCGGACGGCGGGGGAACTGATCTGTGAGCACTATCACGCCCCCGGCGACAGTGGCCTGCGCGCCAAAACGGATAATTCCCCACTCACGCACGCCGACATGGATTCCCATGCCTGCCTGCGCGATGGACTGGCGGCGCTAACGCCGGACCTGCCGCTGCTCTCGGAGGAGTCATCTCCCGCGCAGAAGGCCCGGCGTCATGCCTGGGGCCGCTTCTGGATGGTGGATCCGCTGGATGGCACCAAGGAGTTCATCGCCGGTACGGGCGAGTTCACCATCAATATCGCGTTGATCGACGCGCACCGGCCTGTGCTGGGGGTGCTCTATATACCGCTGCAGAAGGTCGCCTGTGTCGGTGTGCCGGGGGAGCTGTCGGCGCGCTTCACCGCGGATAACCAGGGCGGTTGGCAGCAGCAGGCGCTGGCGACCCGGGCGCTGGGCGACGCTCCGGGTGGCGTGACGGTATTGGCCAGCCGACGCCATCGCAATGCACAGCTGGATGCCTGTCTGGCGTGGCTGGAGTCGCGCTGTGGCGCGCTACAGCGCGAAAATAGCGGCAGCGCCCTCAAGTTCTGCCAGTTGGCGGAGGGGCGAGGGGATGTCTATCCGCGGTTTTCGCCCTGCTGTGAATGGGATGTTGCGGCCGGCCAGGCGGTGGTGGAGGCGGCCGGTGGCAGTGTGCTCGGTATGGACGGCCTGCCCCTGCGTTACAACTGCCGGGATTCGCTGCTGAGCCCACATTTCCTGGCGGTGGGGGAGGCGCACAACGCGCTCTGGCCGGCGCTGCTGGAGCATCAGCGGCAGGTTGCCAGCGACGCCTCTCGGTGAGCGAGGACTAACGGGGTGCTTGTGCCGACAAACCCGGAAGGTATAGAGTTGAACACGATCAGGACACGGCGAGTGCAGGAGCCAGCCCCACAATGAACGAGCCACCGCGCATCCCATTTGGACGCGGCCACGTTGAAACCGACGCCGCCAACGAGGAACCGACGCCCGCCATGCGGCTGATGGAGCTGATGGCGCGGCACCGTGCGCTGGATGAAAAGATCGAAGAGCTCTATGAGTTCCCCTATAAAAACCAGATTCTGCTGCAGCGCCTGAAAAAGGAAAAACTGCGTCTGAAGGACGCCATTGAACACCTCAAGGATGATCTTATTCCCGACCTCAATGCGTAGGGGTCATCGTCGTACCCGCAAAGAAGGACGTCCCATGCCCTTGAAACGAAAGCCGATTATCCCCTTGTTGCCCGCCGGGTACCGCCTATCGCTGCCGGCTGTGCTGTTGGGCGCAGCCCTGTCATTGGCCGCTGCTGTGCCAGCGCAGGCAGACAACCATGAACCCCTGCCGGAGGTGACCTCCACGCCGCTGACTGGCACGCTGCACCTGTTGCAGGGGCGTGGCGGCAATGTTGTCGCTTCGGTGGGTGAGGACGGGCTGCTGATCATCGACGACGATTACGCGAACATGGTGCCGGCCTATGAAGCGGCCCTGATCGACCTCGCCGGCGCGGATGCCAACCCGCGGTTTGTCTTGAACACCCACTGGCACTCCGACCACACGGGTGGCAACCTGTTCTGGGCAGATCGCGGGGCCGTTGTGGTCGCGCACACCCGGGTGCGTGAGCGTATGGCGACACGGCAGGACATGCCGGCAATGAACCGCGTGGTGGAACCCAGCCCCAAGGGTGCTTTGCCGGTGGTTACCTACGGAGATTCCCTGGCCGTGCACTTCAATGGTGACGATCTGGACGTGCAGCACTATGCCGCGGCCCACACCGATGGCGACAGCGTGGTCTACTTTACCGCGGAGAACGTGGTGCACATGGGGGACCTGTTCTTCAAGGATCGTTTCCCCTTTGTGGATATCGGCTCCGGCGGTACGGTGCCCGGCTATATTGCCGCGGTAAAGGCGGTGCTTGAGCGTGTTGACGGTAGCACGGTCATTGTTCCCGGCCACGGCAGCCTGGCCACGAAGGCGGATCTGGAGCGCTACCTCGATATGCTGCAGCTGACCTCCACCTATGTCGCCGACAAGTTCGCGGCGGGTGAATCCGTGGAGTCGATCACCGAAGCCGGCCTGGGTGAGGTGTGGGCCAGCTGGGGTGGCGGGTTCATCAACGAAGCCACCTGGATCAGCTTCATCGCCAACAGCCCCTGAGCCGCAAGCCGGGGGCAGGCTGCTTTAACGGCCATGGGTCGGTAGGCTGCCCTCCAGTTCCAGCAACAGTCTCTTTGCCTCCAGCCCGCCGGCAAACCCGGTGAGGCTG
Source organism: Haliea sp. (assembly GCF_041395985.1). Lineage (NCBI taxonomy): Bacteria > Pseudomonadati > Pseudomonadota > Gammaproteobacteria > Cellvibrionales > Halieaceae > Haliea > Haliea sp. The sequence goes on along the minus strand of NZ_JAWKZJ010000003.1, from coordinate 399,369 downwards.
CCGTTGGCGCCTATCACCCGGTGGCAGGGCACCACGATCGGCAGCGGGTTGCGGCCGTTGGCGGCGCCGACAGCGCGCACCGCGCGTGGGTTCTGTAGCGCGCAGGCAATGTCCCGGTAACTGCGCAGTTCGCCCCAGGGAATCTCGCGCAAGGTCTGCCAGACCGCCTGCTGGAACGCCGTGCCCCACGCCGCGAGCGGCAGGTCGAATGTGCGCCGCTGACCGGCAAAATACTCTGCCAACTGCAGGCTGGCCCGCTCCAGGACAGCGCTGGCGCCGTTGTCCTGCGCATACGACCTGTGTCGGTCGGAAAAATGTATGGCGCTCAGGTGTGACCCCGTTGCGACCAGTTGCAGTGGCCCAAGGGGGCTTCCGATCACGCGTGCTGTGGTGGTGGGCATGGTGGAGGTGTCCTGGTTTGGTTGCTCGGGGGTATGTGCGCCGTCGGCCGGCTAGACACCGAGGCTGCGCCACAGCAGGTTGGCGGCATAGGCTCGCCATGGGCGCCAGCGCTCGCAGGCATGTTCCAGCGGAGCCTCGGCGTCGGGCAGCGCCTCCCAGGCGCGCATCAGGCCCAGATCCCGCGGCGGAAAGGCATCTGGCCGCCCTTCGCCACGCATCTCGATCATGGCGACGGTCCAGGGGCCGATACCCGGCTCTGCCAGCAGCGCCTGCGCGCTCGTGGGTTCGCCGCTGGCCAGGCGACGGCACACGGTGCGCAGCGTGTCGCGACGCCGTGTGGGCATGGCAAAGTGGCTGTCGTCCAGCGCCGCAATGGCCGCTGCGGTGGGAAAGCCGGCACCCTGTCCTGGCTCCCGTGTGGCATCGGCGAGGCGGGCGCAGACGCTGCGCGCCGCGCCGATGCTGACCTGCTGGCCCACGATTGCCCGCACGGTGGCCTCTTCGGCACTCCAGCACAGAGGGGAGCGTATCCCGGGAAAGCGATCCAGAAGCGCTGCCAGCGCGGGATCCTTAGCGAGGCTTTCGGCGATAACCTCGGGATTGGCGTCAAGGTCGAACATGCGCCGCACACGCTGCACCACGGCCATCATGTCCGCGAGGTGGTCAAGCCGCAGCTCGAGCGCAATAGCGTGGTCTGCGGGCTGGTGCCGCACGGTGATCGTGCCGCTGTTCCCGGGCCAGCGCAGTTGACGGTGATACCCGCCGTCCTGCACTGATTCCACGCCACTCACCGCATGCCGCTGGAAAAAGTCCAGAACACCCTCCCAGTCGTAGGGCGGGCGGTAGCGCAGCTGCAGCCTGATCGATTGGCCCGGTGTCGCCGGGTCCCGCCCCCGACGCATGGCACTGGGTGGTTTGCCGAAACTGGCGCGGAACGCGCTGTTGCAGCGCCGTACGCTGCCAAAACCTGCGGCAAAGGCGATATCGGTGACGGGCAGGGCGGTTTCCTGCAACAGCTGGCGGGCGAAAAGCAGCCGCTGGTTCTGCGCGACGGCATTCGGCGAAACGCCGAGTTCGCGCTGGAACAGCTTGCGCAGGTACCGCTCGCCGACGCCCAGGCGCTCACACAGCGCGGCCAGCGTGGCTGTGTTCAGGGCGCCCTCACGAATCAGGCGCAGCGCCCGCTGCACGGTCACGGAGCTGCCCTGCCAGGCGGCGCTGCCGGGTGCCGCCTCCGGGCGGCAGCGCAGGCAGGGGCGAAAGCCCGCCTCGGCAGCCTGGCTGGCCTCCCGGAAGTACACCACATTGTGTTCGGCCGCTGCGCGCGCGGGGCAGATGGGCCGGCAGTAGATGCCGGTGCTGCGCACCCCGAGGAAGAACTCGCCGTCGAAGCGCGGATCCCGCGACAGGCGCGCCCGGCGGCAGGTCTCGGGGTCGAGTCCTTCGCTGGGGAATGCTGTGGAGAGTGTGTCCATCGCGGCACTCTAGCGCCTGCTTGCGGTGCTGACTAGCCAGAATCGGCCCCGACCTGGTGCAAGGCACGCCGGGTTGCCCTGCGGCAGCCGCGGCCGGTGGTCTAGATGCTGGGCAAGTGGCGCACCGACCAGAGCACGTTCAGGCACACCACCGCGACGATGGCATCGCCCGCAATGCGCAGCTGTTGCAGAGGAGACCAGTTCGCGAGCGGCAGGTCGGGGGCGAGAAGCAGCGCGCTGCTGCCGCAGGTGGCAACCGCGACAACCAGCGCAAAGCGTGAGCGGCCGAACAGGCCCAGCGCAACCAGCAGGTAGATACTGCCAATCAGTGCCGTCACCAGCAGATCTTCACTCAACCGGTTTTGCCACAGGGCAGCGATCTGCAGCACCCCGCTGACCGCCACGGTGGTGGCGGCGAGCTGTCGCTGCAGGGTGACGGAGGAGACGGGCATGGAGCGTTCCGCTGCGGTTTGCGCCGCACTTTATCACGCCCGGCAGGGCCCCGTGTATATCAGCCCGCGGAGGCCAGCAGGGCGTTTGCCGCCCGCGAGCTGTTGCGGCGTCCCAGGGCCTCCGATATGCGTGCACCGGCGCCGACCAGCGCGTTCAGGTCGATGCCGGTATCGATACCCATGCCGTTGAGCATGTACACCACATCTTCCGTTGCCACGTTGCCTGTTGCCCCGCGTGCATAAGGGCAGCCACCAAGACCGGCCACTGAGGCATCGATGGTTGCGATGCCGTGTTGCAGCCCTACCAGGATGTTCGCCAGGGCCTGGCCGTAAGTGTCGTGGCAGTGCAGCGCGAGTTGCCGCGCCGGTATGTGTGCCAGCAGGGTCTCCAGCAGGCGCTGGGTACTGCCCGCAGTGCCGGTGCCGATGGTGTCGCCCAGCGATACCTCGTAGCAGCCCATGGCGAGCAGCGCGCGCGCCACCTCCAGCACCGCCTGGGGCGCGATAGCACCCTCGTAGGGGCAGCCAAGCACGCAGGAAATATAGCCGCGCACGGCAACATTCGCGGCCTGCGCACGCGCCATCACTGGCTCAAAGCGCTGCAGGCTCTCGGCGATACCACAGTTGATGTTTTTGCGTGAGAACGCCTCCGAGGCGGCGCCAAAGACGGCCACTTCATCAGCCCCTGCGTCCAGTGCCCGTTCCAGGCCCTGCAGGTTGGGCGTGAGCGCCGTGTAACGCACCCCGGGACGCCTTTGCAGGCTCTGGAAAACCTCGGCACTGTCCGCCATCTGCGGTATCCACTTGGGATTCACGAAGCTGCCGGTTTCGATCACCCTGATGCCGGCGGCCGCGAGGTCGTCAATCAGTTGCAGCTTGGTCGCCACGGAAATCCGGGCAGATTCGTTTTGCAGGCCGTCGCGCGGTCCCATTTCGACGAGGGTGACAGAGGTGGGCAGGGTCATGCGCTGGCGTCCTCGCTTGCGGTGAAGGCCAGCAACGGAGCGCCGCCGTCGACGAGATCGCCCGGAGCGAAGTAGAACCGGCTCACGGTGCCGTCACCGGGCGCGCGAATGGTGTGCTCCATTTTCATGGCTTCCATGATCATGAGGGGAGCGCCGGCCCGCACATCGCTGCCGGGTTCGACCAACAGGCTGACCACCGTTCCGTTCATGGGGGCGTTCAGGCCGCCCGCCGCCGCGTTCTGCGCAGTTTCTCCGGTGTCCGGCCGCAGTTCACGGAAGTGGCAGGCACCGTCGGCCAGGTACAGTGTAAAACCCTCCGTAGTGCATGCCAGGGTAGCGCGCCTGCGGTGGCCGTCCTGCTCGAAGACCAGTTCGTCGCCCCGCAACTCGCCGCGCAGTTCGGTGTGCTGCCCTTCGATGGAGATGCTAAAACCGCCGCCGGCTAGGGGTTCCAGTGTGGCGTTCACGTCGTGCTGGTGGCAGTGCAGCATGACGTGGTGCAGGTGCGGTTCATTGAGGCGCCAGCCTGTGCCGCTGCCCCAGGGCGACCACGGGTCAAGGCAGCCGGGCGGCGCCGCCTGCTGCTGGCGATGCAGGAACAGGGCGAGGGCAGCCATGGGCAGGTCCCGCTGCAGATCCTGCTGCCGTTGGCGGAAAATCAGGGCCTGGTGGCGTTCGATGAACCCGGTGTCCAACTCGGCGCGCTGGAAAGGGTCAGCGGTGGCCAGGTTGTAGAGAAAATCGAGGTTGGTAACGGTCCCGCCGATGCGGTAGTCGCGGAGGGCGGTCGACAGACGCTGCAGCGCCCGCTCGCGGGATTCATCCCAGACAATCAGCTTGGCGATCATCGGGTCGTAGTGCACGCTGATTTCATCACCCTGCTGCACGCCGGTATCCACGCGTACATGGCTGGACTCATCCGGCGCCCGCAGATAAGCAAGGGTACCGGTCACCGGGAGGAAGTCGTTGTCCGGGTCCTCGGCGTAGATGCGCGCCTCGAAGGCGTGGCCGCGCAGCGTCAGGTCCTGCTGCTGCAGCGGCAGCTCCTCGCCGGCGGCCACCCGCAGCTGCCACTCCACCAGATCCTGCCCGGTGATCATTTCGGTCACCGGGTGTTCGACCTGCAGGCGCGTGTTCATCTCCATGAAGTAGTAGCTGCCGTCTTCGTCGAGCAGTAACTCCACGGTACCGGCACCGCGGTAGTCAATGGCGCGTGCAGCCTGCACGGCGGCGGTGCCCATCGCGTCGCGCAGCGCCGTTGTCATGCCGGGGGCGGGGGCCTCCTCGATGACTTTCTGATGCCGGCGCTGCACTGAGCAGTCGCGTTCGGCCAGGTAAATGGCGTTGCCGTGGTTGTCGCAGAACACCTGCACTTCCACGTGGCGCGGCTTGGTCAGGTATTTCTCCACCAGCATGGTGGCATCGCCAAAGCTGGCACTGGCCTCGCGCTGGGCCGCGGCCAGTGCCGCGTCGAACTCATCTCCCGACCACACCTGGCGCATGCCCTTGCCGCCGCCACCGGCGGTCGCCTTCAGCAATACCGGGTAGCCCATGCGCTCCGCTTCCTGTCGCAGCAGGGCCGGCTCCTGGTTCGCACCGTGGTAGCCCGGCACCAGCGGCACGCCCGCTTCGCCCATGATGTGCTTGGCGGCAGCCTTGGAGCCCATCGCCTCGATGGCTGCACCCGGCGGGCCGACGAACACCAGCCCCCGCTCCACACAGGCGCGGGCGAAGCCAGCGTTCTCGGACAAAAACCCATAGCCGGGATGTATGGCCTGCGCCTGCGTGGCAAGCGCCGCAGCAATGATGTGCTCCGCCTGCAGGTAGCTTTCTCGCGCGGGGGCCGGGCCGATGTGTACCGCTTCATCCGCCATGCGCACGTGCAGCGCGTTGCGATCCGCGTCCGAGTAGACGGCCACCGTGGCGATGCCCAGCCGACGCGCGGTGCGGATGATGCGGCAGGCGATTTCTCCGCGATTGGCGATCAACAGCTTGTCGAACATGGCTAGGTCTCCTGCCAATTGGGGGGGCGTTTTTCCAGAAAGGCGCTGAGGCCTTCCTGGCCTTCCCTTGAAACCCGAATGTGGGCAATCCTGGCGCAGGTGTCTTCAACCAGTGCTGTGCTCAGCGGCTCCCCCGCAACGCTGGCGATCAGGTCCTTCGCGGCGCGCACAGCCTCGGGCCCGTTGCCGAGGAGTGCGTCAACCAGCCGCGTTACATCGGCATCCAGCGATTCCTCGTCGGCAACCTCACTGATCAGGCCCAGCTCCAGCGCCCGGTGGGCATCGAAGCGCTCGCCGGTAAGGAAATAGCGACGAGCCGCGCGCTCACCGATGGCACGTATGACATAGGGGCTGATGGTTGCGGGCACCAGACCGATCTTCACTTCTGACAGGGCAAAACTGGCGCCACGCGTGGCCACCGCCATGTCGCAGCAGCTCACCAGCCCCACGGCGCCGCCCAATGCTGCTCCCTGGATGCGGGCAATGGTCGGCTGGGGCAATTCGTAGAGCGCGCGCAGCATGCCCGCGAGCATTTCCGCGTCGTGCAGGTTGTGGCCGTAGTCGTAGGTGGCCATGCGCTTCATGTAGTCCAGATCGGCGCCGGCTGAGAAGTGCTTGCCCTCGGAGCGCAGTACTACCGCGCGCACATCATCGCGCTCGCGCAGTCGGTCAAAAGCCAGTCGCAGTGCGCTGATCATGCTGTCGTCGAAGGCGTTGTGCTTGGCGGGGTTGTTGAGGGTAACAGTGGCAACGCCGCGGTAGTCTGTGGTGGTGAGGACGGTGGTGGTCATCGGTTGTTCCTTACTGCGGTTCTGTGGGCGCGGTTGGTGGTTGTGCACTCGTGTGGCTCTGGCAGCGTGGCGGCGGGACCGGAGCTGCGGGACCCGCCGCGAGTACGTCCATGTAGGCTCGGCGGCGGCCATCCATGGCCGCCGACGGTCCCGCAGCTCCGGCCCCACCCCCACACTGCCTCGACTGCCGCACGTTGTAGGGGGCTCAGTAATAATCTTTTATCTTTTCCCCTGAGGCGGGCGCCGCGCCAAAAGTCCGAGTTCACTACCACATTCAGGGCGGGGTGGCGGGGAGGCGCTGGCCGGAACGTTGGCGGCCATGGATGGCCGCCATCGAGCGCACATGGATGTGCTCGTAGCGTTTCCGGCCAGCGCCTCCCCGTCGGCCCGCCCGCAAACGAAGCTCCCACGGGCCCGCCCGCAAACGAAGCTCCCACACGCTCGCCCGGAAGCGAAGCTCCCACGCGCCCACCCGCAAGGCCGCGTCCAATCACACTGGCGTCTAACGCTTCGCTCACATCCGGAACACCCCAAACCGCGTCTCCTCTACCGGCGCATTCAGCGCCGCGGAAATCGCCAAACCCAACACCGTCCGCGTGTCTGCGGGATCAATTACCCCGTCGTCCCACAATCGCGCGGAGGCGTAGTAGGGGTGGCTCTGCTTTTCGTACAAGTCCAGAATCGGTTGCTTGAAGGCGCGCTCCTCTTCCGCCGTCTTCGCCTTGCCATCGCGGGCCAGCTGGTCCTGCTTTACGGTCGCCAGCACCCCTGCCGCCTGCTCCCCACCCATGACGGAGATACGCGCGTTGGGCCACATGAAGAGGAAGCGCGGCTCGTAGGCACGGCCGCACATGGCGTAGTTGCCGGCACCAAAGGAGCCGCCGATCATGACGGTGAATTTGGGCACGTTGGCACAGGCCACGGCGTGTACCATCTTGGCGCCGTGGCGCGCGATACCCCCGGCCTCGTACTGTTTGCCGACCATAAAGCCGGTGATGTTCTGCAGGAACACCAGGGGGGTCTTGCGCTGGGCGCAGAGTTCCACAAAGTGCGCTCCCTTCACCGCAGATTCGCCAAACAGAATGCCATTGTTGGCCACGATGCCAACCGGGTAGCCGTGAATGCGGGCGAAGCCGCAGACCAGGCTTTCACCGTACAGCGCCTTGAATTCGTCGAACTCCGAGCCATCGACAAGGCGCATGATGATCTCGCGCACATCGTAGGGCTGCCGGCTGTCAGCGGGTATCACGCCGTAGACCTCGCGGGTGTCGTAGAGCGGGTCCTGCGGCTCACGGATGTCCAGTTGCACGGGCTTCACGCGATTCAGGCGTGCCACGGCGCGGCGCATGAGCTCCAGCGCGTGGTGGTCATTGTTGGCGTAATGGTCGGTGACGCCAGAGGTGCGGCAGTGCACATCGGCTCCACCCAGCTCTTCGGCCGTAACCACCTCGCCGGTGGCCGCCTTCACCAGCGGCGGACCGCCGAGGAAGATAGTGCCCTGGTTTTTGACGATGATGGACTCATCGGCCATCGCCGGCAGATAGGCACCGCCGGCAGTACAGGAACCGAGTACCGCGGCGATCTGCGGGATGCCCTTCGCGGACATGCGCGCCTGATTGTAAAAGGCATGGCCGAAGTGCTCACGGTCGGGAAACACTTCGTCCTGCAGGGGCAGGAAGGCGCCGCCGGAGTCCACCAGGTAGAGGCACGGCAGGTGGTTTTCTTCGGCAATGGTCTGCGCGCGGCCCTGCTTTTTCACGGTCATCGGATAATAGGTGCCGCCTTTCACGGTGGCATCGTTCACAAAGATCATGCATTCCTGGCCGGCCACGCGGCCGATGCCGGTGATGATGCCTGCGCCGGGTACGGGGTCATCGTAGACATCCAGGGCCGCCAGTTGGGACAACTCGAGAAACGGTGACCCCGGGTCCAGCAGTGCCTGCAGGCGTTGCCGGGGCAGCAGTTTGCCGCGTTCGAGGTGGCGTTCCTGCGCCTTCTTACCGCCACCCTCGCGCAGTGCGGCGACCTTGTCGCGCAGGTCATCCACCTGAGCCTGCATATGGTCGCGGTTGGCCTGGAAGGCTTCGTCGCGCGGGTTCAGCCGGGATTGCAGCACGGTCATGGCGGTACTCCGTCAGACGGTTTCGTTGAACAGTTCACGACCGATCAGCATACGGCGGATCTCCGAGGTGCCGGCGCCAATCTCGTACAGTTTGGCATCGCGCAGCAGGCGACCGGCGTTGGCATCGTTGGTATAGCCATAGCCGCCCAGCGCCTGGATGGCCTGCAGGGCCATCTGTGTCGCCTTTTCTGCGGTGTAGAGGATGACGGCGGCGCAGTCCTTGCGGGTTTCCTCGCCACGGTCGCAGGCCGCAGCCACGGCATACAGGTAGGCCCGGCAGGCGGAGAGGTCTGCGTACATGTCCGCGAGCTTGCCCTGCATGAGCTGGAACTGGCCGATGCTCTGGCCAAACTGTTCCCGCGTATGGAGATACGGCACAACTTCGTCGAGGCAGGCCTGCATGATGCCGACCGGCCCGCCCGAAAGCACGGTGCGCTCGTAGTCGAGGCCCGACATCAATACTTTTACACCCTGGCCCTCGCCGCGCAGAATATTCGCGGCGGGGACCGGTGTGTTGTAAAAAACCAGCTCACAGGTGTTGGAGCCGCGCATGCCCAGCTTGTCCAGCTTGGGCGAGCGCGAAAAGCCGGGGAAATCCCGCTCCACGAGAAAGGCGGTGATGCCTTTGGAGCCGGCCTGGGGGTCGGTTTTGGCGTAGATCACGTAGACGTCCGCGTCCGGGCCATTGGTAATCCACATTTTGCTGCCGTTCAGGTAATAGGTGTCGCCCTCCTTGCGCGCCTGCAGCTTCATGCTGACCACATCCGAGCCGGCGTTGGGCTCGGACATGGCCAGCGCCCCCACGTGCTCTCCGCTGCATAGCCTGGGCAGATACTTCTGTTTCTGGGCTTCGCTGCCGTTCTTCTGGATCTGGTTCAGGCACAGGTTGGACATGGCGCCGTAGGACAGCCCTACCGACGCGGATGCCCGGCTGATCTCCTCCATCACGATGCTGTGTGCGAGATAGCCCATGTTGGAGCCCCCGTACTGCTCTTCAACGGTAATGCCGAGCAGTCCCATGTCACCAAACTTGCGCCACAGGTCCATGGGGAAGGCGTTATCGCGGTCGATTTGCGCGGCGCGCGGTGCGATCTCCTTTTGGCACATCTGGTAGACGGCGTCGCGGAGCATGTCCAGCTCCTCGCCGAGGCCAAAGTTAAGCGTGGGGTAGCCGGTATTCATGGTCGATCCTGCCTCTGTCCATGGTCATTGTGTGGCCCGCGGGCCGCCTGGTTACTGCGCCGCTGTCGGTTTTCGGTCGGCATCTTTCAGCCCCTGTTCACACAGGGTCTGTACTTCGTCCAGGCCCGCGAGCATGTCTTCGATGTCCCGCTTCTGGCGCAGCAATCGCTCACGCTTCTCCTGCACCGTGCGTATCAATGAGTGTAGCTGGCTGCGGTTGTTATGGGCGGGGTCGTACAGATCGATCACTTCCACGCTTTCCTGCAGGCTCATGCCGATGCGCTTGCCGCGCAGGATCAGCTTGATACGCACCCTGTCGCTGGGGCTGTACAGACGCTTCTGCCCGACCCGCCGCGGGTGTATGAGCCCTTTTTCCTCGTAAAAGCGTATCGTCCGGGTGGTCACACCGAACTCCGTCGCCAACTCCGAGATGCTGTAGCTGCGATCTGTCACGGCACCTGCCTATGGGGTAGTGGTGGAAATATAGCCTACGTTTACGTTAACGTAAACTAAATTGCGGCGAGCAGGGCCACGACGTCTGCTGCCTGAGCAATCCGGTTTCTGCCTGACTCAGGAAGCGGCCAGCTGTGCCTGCAGGCGGGCTTTCATGGGCCCTACCCAGTTTTCCTTCAGTTCGGGTGACAGCAGGCCCGCGGCATCCAGTTCATCACAGAGGCGCATCTGGTGAGCGAGATCAAACAGGTCGAACTGGCGAATGATCCTGGCATCGGCATCCAGGGTGATGAAGGACACCCCGGGCGTTTCGTAATAGCCGCCGTCGCTGCGTCGGCCCGGGCCGCGGTTCATCCAGTGGGTAATAAGTCGGTTGTCGCCGCCGGTATAGACGCCGAGGTAGGGAAAGGTCCAGCCTTCCCAGCCCACCTGCATGTCGCGGCCGTAGTGCGTGGCCTTGATTTCTGCAACACCTCTGGCGGTGACCTCCATGACGCCGGCATATTCGCAGGTGTACACGCAGTCGCGGGCGTAAATCTGGTCCACGAAAAACGTCCATTCGTTATCGCGGGACGCCTGTTCATGGGCGCGAATCAGCCTGTCGGCGGCGGCCCGTAGCGTGACATCGTCAAGGTGTGGCATGGTGGCTCTCCTGGTGGGCGCCCGTTCGACCGGCAAACACGCGCTGAGTCACGTTACTCTGGCCGGATTTCCGCCGCAGGGCCAATCGGGCTGTTTAGTGAGTTGAACCGGCGCCGGGTTTGCTATGATTCGCCGCATGTTTTGCTGACTGATTACCCGCCGATGCCCAACACCACCCTTGTGCCCCTGCTCGCGGACGGCGAGTTTCACTCTGGCCAGGCGCTGGCCGATGCGCTGGGCGTGAGCCGAACCGCGATCTGGAAGCAGCTCAATCGCCTGCAGTCGCTGGGGCTGCAGGTGGAATCGGTCAAGGGTCGCGGCTACCGCATCCCGGGCGGCGTCGAGTTGCTGGACGAGCGCCAGGTGCGGGCCGGGCTGACGGCGCCCGCCCGCAGTCTGCTGGGGGGGCTACAGTTGTTGGAGACGGTGGATTCCACGAATGCCGAAATGCTGCGGGGCATCGCGGCGGGCTGTGGGCCGGGGCAGGCCTGCAGTGCGGAGCAGCAGACTGCCGGTCGCGGTCGCCGGGGGCGGGAGTGGGTAAGCCCCTACGCGCGCAACATTTACCTGTCGTTTTCCTGGGAGTACCACCAAGGTGCAGCGGCGCTGGAGGGGCTGAGCCTGGCGGTAGGTGTCGCTGTGGTGCGTGCCCTGAACGGGCTGGGTGTTCCATGGCTGCAGTTGAAGTGGCCCAACGACCTGCTCGCGAACGGCGCGAAACTCGGCGGCGTCCTGCTGGAAATGGCGGGCGATGCCGCTGGGCGCTGCCAGGTGGTGGTGGGAGTGGGGATCAACGTGGCCATGCCCGCCGCTGCCGCCGAAGGAATCGACCAGGCCTGGACCGACCTGACCCACCTCAGTGGGGGCAAGCCTCCTGGGCGCAATGCCCTGCTGGCCGCGCTGCTCAACGAACTGCTGCCACTGGCGTCCACCTTCGGTGATACCGGGTTCACGCCCTGGCGTGACTCGTGGATGACGCTGGATGCCTTCGCGGACAAGCCCGTGGTCTTGCACAGTGGTGAGCAGCGGCAGGCCGGCGTGGCGCGCGGTGTCGACGCACGGGGTGCCCTGCAGTTGGAAACTACGCTGGGGCTGCAATCTGTTTATGGGGGTGAAATCTCCCTGCGGGCGGCCCCGTGAGCGCCCTGCAGTGCCTGCAGCTGGATATGGGTAACAGCAGCGCCAAATGGCGGCTCCTGCAGGGCGCGCAGGTGATTGCACGGGGCCAGTTTCGCCACGATGCCCCGCAAACGCTTGACGCTTTGCTGGAGCAGCCGGCACACCCTGCGCAGATCTGGATCGCCAGCGTCTCCAGCGAGGCGACGGAAGATGCCGTGCGACGCCTGCTGGAACAGCGCTGGCCGAGCGCGGCAATCTGGTTTGCTCGCAGCGAAGCGCGCAGTGGTGACCTGCAGAACAGCTACGCCCAGCCCCTGCGCATGGGGGTGGACCGCTGGTTGGCAATGTTGGGTACCCGTCAACAGTGCGCGGAGCGGTTCGTGGTCGTAGATGCCGGGTCAGCGCTGACCATTGATCTGGTCGCCGCGGACGGTCGCCACGAGGGCGGTTACATTATCCCCGGGGCAGCGCTGATGGAGCGTGCCCTGCTGCTGGACACCGACCGCGTGCGGTTTGCCGAACAGCCCGTCTACGCCCTGCCGCCGGGCCAGTCCACGGCCGAGGCGGTGCGCCATGGTATTGCGCTTGCCCAGGCCGGTGCGGTGCTGCTGGCGCTGCGCGAGGCGGCTGACCCGGCCCCCGAACTGTTTTTCTGTGGCGGTGCAGCGCCTACTCTGCAGGCTCTGCTGGGTGGTGTGGGAACGCTGCGCCCCGATCTGGTGTTCGAAGGGCTGGAAGTACTGGCGAGTATGCGCCGCGCGGAATAGCACGCTGCGGCGCATTGGGCTTGCGTGGCCCCGGCGCATTGTCTAGAATCGGCGGCCTTTCCGGGGTGTCTGCCCCAACGCTTAGCTGGCGTAGCTCAGTAGGTAGAGCAGCTGATTTGTAATCAGCCGGTCGGGGGTTCGATTCCTCTCGCCAGCTCCAAATTCCCAAGGGTCTGTACCGGAGACATCCTTTACAGATTATACCGGGCACATAGTTTACAGTTCCGGTACAAATGGATTGGTAGTGGGTTCTACCCGCCCCACATCCTCGTCAAAGAATCCTAGATCATACTTCAAGAAGCTGACAAGCCAGATCTTGTCTTCCACTTCCCGAATTCCCACCGTTTGCTCAGCAAAAACCGTGCTCAGGTTGGTTTTGCGTCTGCCGAAACAGACCCTGCCGCACTGGGTCACATGGACGGAGCGATCGTGGCAGGGGTACTGAGGCCCTTCAGGAGGCCTGTAAGCCCTTGTTGAAGGTGTATACAGATCGCCCGGGCGCTGCTTATAAACACCTCTCTGATGGCCATTTTGTATGTCTGAAAGGTGTCTAGCAAACTGGTGGCGATTCACACCGACGCGGTGATTGCTGGTTCTACCGACGAGGCCGCCACCCGGGACAAGGTGAATTGATGCGCAGCATCAAGAGACGGTGCATTGGGGTATCCTATATCCCGTTTGCGCCTACGCCGGCTGAAATCATGGCACCGTTGGTGGCGCAACTGAGGAGGCAATGAAATGGTCGGATGGATTGAACTGACCTTGGGGATGTTGGGTAATTTGGTTTCGACTTTCGTCTACCTGGCAGTATGCGCGCTGGCAGTGTACCTGCAGTACCGGGAATACCGCCGGCACTGGCCTTACCCTGGCGCTGCATGGTGGGCGGTCAAGCTGGGGACCCCCGCCGCCGTAGTGGTGATTGTGCTGCTCGCCCTGGCGCTGTTCAACACCGACGGCATGGAGGGGCTGGCGGTATTCTACAGCGGCCTTTTTGTCTCGCTGTTCTTTGTGCCGCTGGGCATCTCGCTCGTCGCGAGGATGCTGGGGGTGGCGCGCCTTGATGCGCTCCGCGCCTCGGGTTCGCTGGTGATGACTTTCATGGTTGTCTGGTTTGCCGGCGCGGGGGCGTTCAACAGCGTGTCCAACATGGGCACGGGCAACCTCGAAGAGCGCGCTGAATATATCGCCTACCGGCATGCGGCGGAGAACGCCCCGAGGGCCTCCGGTGAGATCCGTCATTCCGGCACTGACGTCTTTTTATTACCTGACGGATCGCGCCTCGTGCACCTGGCTTTCGCGATTCAACCCGGTTATGGCATCCATACCGCGGATGTACGCACGCTGCGCACGGACGGTAGCGGCAATAGTGAATCGTTTAACGGCACTCTGGGGTCGTGCGCCACGGATGGTGTGTACCACATGACGACTGTGTTGACCGAGTCCGAACATTTCGACGTTCGCCTGCGTTTCCACGCGGGCTCCCCGGAAACCATGGTAGAGTTTCGTGGTGATTACCGCTTTCCGCGCACAGATGCGGCATCGCTCCGGTCACTGGTCCTGGAATACGTCAACGGAGAACTGCGCACGCCGGTGCCCCTGCCCGCGAATTTCGTTTCCATTTTCGCCGACGGTGGCGTTTTGAAAGTCGAAGAGTTACTGCCGCCGCGGGAAGAACGCATGGCAGGGATGCATCCTCGCGCTCGCTGCTTCGCCGATCCTCTGGTGTCGGTGACTGATATCGAAAAAGTTGAAGCCACGCTGTACAGCGAGGAGCAGTACCGCAGACTGCGTTACGAGCTGCCGCTGCGCAGGCACGACTGAGCGCGGCCGCCGGTTCAGGGGGGCGCTTGGCAAACTGTTTTCAGATCTGCGGCTTATTCGTAACAGCGCCGTGTTGTTCCTGTTCGCCTTCAATTGCGTGGTAGGCCCATTGCGGAGACCATGTGAGCCGAATAGGTTACGTCGCGTGCTCCTTTCGACCGATGCAATTCCTCCGTACTGCGCAACAAAGTTGAACCTATGTGTCGGTAAGCACGCCAGAAAAATCAAGCACCTATTCAAGTCCCGGTTCCGCGGCGCCGCGCAGAATGTGGTCAACCCGCGCCTGCAGGGCGGGTAACAGCTCGGCCTCGAACCAGGGGTTCTGACTGAGCCAGCGGTTGTTGCGCGGGCTTGGGTGAGGCAGCGGCACCAGGGCGGGCCAGTGCGTCCGCCAGTCGCGTACGCGCGCTGTAACCCCGACTCTGGGGCCGCCAAGGTGCCAGGCCTGAGCGTATTGCCCCAGTACCAGAGTCAGCTCAATCTGCGGTAGCTGTTCCAGCAGGGGCCGGCGCCAGGTTGCCGCACACTCGGCTCGGGGTGGTAAATCACCATGCTTGCCGGTACCGGGGTAGCAGAAGCCCATAGGCAACAGTGCTACCGTCTGAGGGTCATAAAAGGTGTCCCGGTCAATGCCCAGCCACTGCCTCAGGCGGATGCCGCTGGGGTCGTTGAACGGTATCCCGGTGTCGTGAACCTTGCGCCCAGGTGCCTGGCCGGCGATCAGGATGCGGGCGTCCGGGTGCAGTTGCAGCACAGGTCGCGCCCCCAGCGGCAGCGCAGCCTCGCACAGTCGGCAACTCCTTACATCGGCAAGGAGTTGTGTGCAGTCACTCATACTGGGGTGGGCCGTCGTCAGCTGCGCTTCAGTGCGGGGTGGCGCTCCCGGGCCATGGCCGCAAAACCGTCCTGCCAGCCGATACGGCAGGGGCCGATAATCTCCAGCCGGCGCCTGTTATCTGTCACGCGTGAGGGAATGGACTGGCTGTCGTCCTCGCGGAAACGCGGGGTGCGCCCCGCAAGCTCCCCGAGGTACTCGCACCAGCTGCGCACGTCCACCGGCTCGTCGCCGCTCCAGTTGACCAGGGTGGCGGGAACGCTTGCTGCGGCCAGTAACGGGGCCACCTGTTGATTGATGTCATCCTGGTGAATGCAGGTATACCAGGCCTCGCCACCCGAGGGCAGCACGATCTCCTCATTGCGCATGATGGCGTCGAGGTGATAAGCCGGCAGCCCGCCATTGGACGAGTAGGACACATTCATGCGCGCGATCGTCGTGGGCAGTTGGTACAGCCGGGCGCAGCTGCGCGCAACCGCCTCCTGGGCAATTTTGGAGATGGCGTAGGTGGGTGAGTAGGGCTGTTTGGAGTCCCCCAGCGGGTCGTCCTCCTGGAACGCGTGGCGCGGATCGGGGTGCAGGGCGTACACCGCACAGGTAGACATGACCAGACAGGCCCTGGCGCTGCGACAGTGCGCCATCAGCAGCGCAGTGCCCTCGGCGTTCACCTCCAGTGCATGGTTGTAGTCCTGCCCGCCAAGCTGGAACACCGCGAAATGCAGCACGTAGTCGAAATCCTCTGGCAGATCACCGAACTCGCCCTTGGCGAGATCGATGCTGCGGGTGATCATGCCCGCCTGCTCGCAGCGCTCCCGGGAGCCCGGCTCGCTGAAGCGTGCGACGCCCCAGACTTCATTGTTGGCGGCGAGAAACTGGCCCAGCGGAAAGGCGATCTGACCGGCGGCGCCGGTGAGGAGGATTTTCTGGTGCTCTAGCATGCGTGCCTCGTTTGCGAAATGGCCATGTGCCCGGGTTCGTGCATTGTAGGTCAAAGCTCCAGGTTCTGCCGATAGCGGTCGGAGTGGCCCGGCGGATGAGGTGAAACTCCTCGCGCGCTGTACTGTCACTCCTGCAACGGTATGATGCAAACATGAGCGCACAAGCAAAGATGTCACGTAACACACTGGGGTGGCGCATTGCGGCCGGCGGGCTGGGTGTTGTTTCGGCCACGGGCATGTATCTGTGGTGGGTGCTGTTGGGCCCCTGGGGCTATGTCATGCCCAAAGGCTACGAGGCCCCCGAAGGTCCCTGCGATCAACGCGTGTTCGTGTACGGCACCCTGCGCAACCCCCTGGTGCGCTGGCTGATTGTCGGGCGACGCATTTCGACCGCGCCTGCCGCAGTCTCCGGCTTTGACAAGCAGCACCTTGATATTCAGCCCTTGCCCGACGGGCGGGTGCCGGGGGAGGTGTTCTCTGTGGCGCCCAGAGAGCTGGCGCGCCTCGACCGGTACGAGCGTCTCGGCGTGCGTTACGAGCGAGTCTGCCTGGCGCTGGATTCTGGTGAGCCCGTGTGGGTTTACCGGCGGTTGCCTGTGTGACCTCCGCGCGCGGTCCCGCCGCGCTGGCCCCCCGTCGTGAGATATTCGGTTGGGCGATGTTCGATTTCGCCAACCAGGGCTATACGCTGCTCATCATCACGGTGGTCTTCGGCGATCTGTTTACCCGCGTGATCGTGGGTGACGCGCCGGACTACCGGTTGGGTAACCTGCTATGGAGTGTCGCGCTGGCGGCAAGCTATGTGCTGGTGGTGGTCGCCAGCCCCCTGTGCGGCGCGATCATGGATTACTCGCGCAGCCGCAAGCGGTTTCTGTTTGCCAGCTATTTGCTCACCGTTGTCGCCACCGGCCTGCTGTACTTCGTGGAACCCGGCTGGATTCTGACCGCCATGCTACTGCTGGTACTGTCGAATTTTGCCTACGCCATCGGAGAGGGCTTCATCGCCAGTTTCCTGCCCGACCTGGGGCCGCGCAGTGCACTGGGCTGGATATCGGGCCTGGGTTGGAGTCTGGGCTACGTGGGCGGATTGGTCGCCACCGCCTTCACCCTGCTTATGCTGGGTGATGTATCGCTTGAGAACTACGACCGTATTCGCTGGGTCGGGCCTTTCGCCGGTGGCTTTTTCCTGCTGGCGGCCATACCGACGTTTATCTGGCTGCGGGAGCGGGGCGTGCAGCGGCCGGTACTTGCCCCGTCAGCACTGCTGCGTATGGGCGTATCCAGGGTGTTGGAGACACAGCGCGCGCTGGCGCAGTTCCGCGACCTGCGCACCTTGCTGGTATCGGTGTTCTTCGCCATGGCGGGCATCTACATCATCATCGCCTTTTCGTTCATTTACGGTGCCCAGGTGATTGGCTGGGATGAGTCCGTGCGCGTCATGATGTTTATCACGGTACAGATTACGGCGGCCCTCGGCGCACTGTTCTTCGGTCATCTGCAAAGCCGCTGGGGCGCGCGCCGGGTTTATCTGCTGACGCTGGCGCTGTGGCTGCTCGCCATCCTTGCAATCTGGCAGACCCCCGCACTGACCCGTCTGGCGCAGGCCGCACTGGGGGTGGCCTGGCAGACCCAGCATGTGTTCCTGTTCGCGGGCGTGCTCTCCGGGCTGAGCCTGGGTTCTTCGCAGTCTGCGGCGCGGGCGCTGGTAGGTGTGCTGACACCTCACGCCAGGGCGGCCGAGTTTTTTGGCTACTGGGGGATGGCGACCAAGGCGGCGGCCGTATTCGGTATCTTCGGCCTCGGCCTGGTGCAGTGGTTGCTGGGGCTGGCCGATGCGATCGTGTTTTGTCTGCTGCTGTTTCTGGTCGCGATGGTGGCCGTGTTGCCCGTTGACGAGGCGCGCGGTGCTGCGGTGGCGGATACCTGGGAGCACTGAGGCCCCGCGGGCCGGGCGGAGCGCGGGGCTGGACAGTCAGTCGCGGCCGAGGATCAGTGCGCCGGTAGGCACCCCGACACCACTGCTCACCAGCACGTGCTCCACGTTCCTGGGCTGGCTGGTCGAGGTGCCGCGCACTAGACGCGCGCCTTCGGCAATGTTGTTCATGCCGTGAATATAGGCCTCTGATAGCAGGCCTCCATGGGTGTTGTTGGGCAGACGACCATCAATGTCCAGTGCGCCGTCGCGCACCATGTCCTTGCCCTCGCCGCGTCCGCAGAAGCCAAAGCTTTCCAGCTGCATGATGACCTCGGAGGTGAAGGCATCGTACAGGCAGGCGGCGTTGATATCCTCTGGCCCCAGGCCGCTCTGGTCGTACACCAGTCGTGCCGCCATCTCCATTTCGGGCAGGGAGTCCAACTCGTCGCGGTAATAGCTGGTCATCTGCTCCTGTCCGCGGGTGGAGGCCTGCACCACACCGCGAATGATGGCCGGTTTCTGCTGCAGGTCGCGTGCGCGCTCGGCGCTGGTCACCAGAATGGCGCAGCCACCATCGGTCTCCTGGCAGAAGTCGTAGAGTCGCAGCGGGTCCGCGATCATTTTCGAGGCCAGGTAGTCCTCCATCGTCAGCGGCTTGCCATGGAAGAAGGAGCGCGGGTTGCTCTGCGCGTAATTGCGCTGGGATATGGCGACCCGTCCCAGGTCCTCCGCGGTCACGCCGTAGTGGTGCATGTACTTGTTGGCGATCATGGCGATCCAGGAGCCGGGTGTGAGCATGCCGTAGGGCATGTACCAGGACCAGTGCACCAGGTCCGAGCTGACGATCTGCCCGGAAATGCCCTGGCCCATGCGCTGGCCCGAGCGGCCATTCATGGCCCGGTAGCAGATCACGTTGTCGGCCACACCGGTGGCTACCGCCATTACGGCGTGCAGAATGGTGCCCACGGCGGCGCCGCCGCCGTAGTTCACCTTAGTAAACAGCTTCAGATCGCCGGCCCCGACGGTGCGGGCGAGTTCGATTTCGTCGGTGGAATCCAGTGTATAGCTGACAAATCCGTCGATCTCCGAGGGCGGCAGGCCCGCGTCCTCGCAGGCTGCGAGCGTGGCCTGGGCGGCGAGTGACAGCTCCGAGACGCCGGATTTTTTCGAGAAGCCGGTGAGGCCGATACCGGCGATGGCGGCTTTGTCTTTCAGGAAGTGGCTCATGCGCTGGCTCCTTTCGCGGGCTGGAACATGGGCAGGCGGAAGCCGTCCGGGTCCTCATGCATCACCAGTTCCACCGGCATGCCGAATTCGACCGACTCCGGGCTGCAGTTGACCAGCTGCGACGTAAAGCGCGTACCCTCTTCCAGCTGCACCAGTACGATAATCAGCGGGTAGTCAAAGCCCGGGAATTGCGGGTGGTGGAGGATGGTGAAGCTGTCCAGCGTACCCCGGCCTGAAGAGACGACATGATCCCAGTCCAGAGAATGGCAATCTCCGCACATGGGCCTCGGGGGGTGCCGCAGCGTGCTGCAGGATGTGCAGCGCTGAATCGCAAGATGTCCCTCGGCAGCCTGCTGCCACCACCAGCCGTTATCCTCCCCCATAGGGGGCTTCATTCTGAAACTCTGCGCCATGTGCACACCGCCGTTTTTTTGCTGTGAGTGTCTATGGTCGAAGTCTGACCGCGGTAAAACATAATTGAAATTGAATATAAATTCAATTATGTTGTGCGCACAACCCAATAACAGCAGCAGCAGCGCCTGCCATCAGCCGGAGCCATCAGAGCCATGAGTAGCGAAGATATTGCCGCCTTCGAGGAAAAGATAAAGGCCTTCGTAGGCCGCGAATGCGGATCCTCGATCGCCAAGGACGCAGTGAATAAAGCCATGATTCGCCATTGGTGCGAAGTCATGGGCAACACCAACCCTGACCACCTGGACGAGGCCGAGGCAGCTTCGGGCTCCCGGGGAGAGCTGGTAGCCCCGGCAACGATGCTGTTCGCGTGGGGCCAGGCCGGTTACGCGGTGGCAGCCCAGGGACGTGAGCAGGACCCGCAAACCGAGCTTTTCGACCTGTTTGATGAGAACGGGTATGTGGGCGTGGTCGCGACCAATACCACGCAGGAATACGATCGGGAGTTGCGTCTGGGCGAAGTCGTTCATGCGCGAACGGTGATTGATAACATTTCCGAGCGGAAAAAGACCGGGCTCGGCGAAGGTTACTTCTACGAAACGGTCACCGAATTTACCAACCAGGATGGAGAGCCGCTGGGTCGCCAGAGCTTCAAGGTGCTCAAGTACCGTCCCAACACCGCCGGCGGGGAGGCTGCCCAATGAGTGAGCAAATCAAGCAGGGGCAGGTCAAGGTGGGTGATACGCTGCCGCCACGTGAAATTGCCATCACCACGTCACTGATCGTGAGCGGTGCTCTGGCGACACGGGATTTTCAGAAGGTCCACCACGACAAGGCGGTGGCGCAGGCCAGTGGTATGCCGGATGTGTTCATGAACATTCTGACCACCCAAGGCCTTACCGAATCCTATCTGCGCGACTGGTGTGGCCGCGATGCTGTCTTCCGCAAACTGACGATTCACCTGGGGGCACCCAACATCCCCGGCACCACCATGACCATGACCGGCGAGGTGAAGTCCTCTGCGGACGGTCTGGTTGAGGTGGAGGTCGTGGGCCAGAACAGCCAGTGGGGCATGCATGTGAGGGCTCTGGCGACCATCGCTTTGCCGGCCTGAGCGGCTACTCGGGTTCCCGTTTGGCACCGCCTGACAGGTGGATGATTTTGTTTGATTTATCGGTTGACAAAGGATAGGGCCGTCTGGACAATATGCCGCCTTTCGGAGGGGTTCCCGAGTGGCCAAAGGGATCAGACTGTAAATCTGACGCGAAAGCTTCGGTGGTTCGAATCCACCCCCCTCCACCAGGCTAAACGCCGCGGCGCAACGTGCGCCAAAGCGGGTCGCAGCTGCGGCTAATCCGCCAGATAGAAGCGGGTCAGGCGGGTATAGTTCAAAGGTAGAACCTCAGCCTTCCAAGCTGATGATGCGGGTTCGATTCCCGCTACCCGCTCCAGTTGGGTACGAGCAAGGCTCATATAGCTCAGTCGGTAGAGCACTTCCTTGGTAAGGAAGAGGTCACCGGTTCAAATCCGGTTATGAGCTCCACCCAGTTGTTTGCCGTGCGGCGTGCCGGGCGGTGGAAGTTGACACAGGAAAGTGCGGTATTACTGCAAGTCCAGGCCGGTAACAGGAGACCGTCGAAATGGCAAAGGAAAAGTTTGAACGTAAGAAGCCCCACGTCAACGTGGGCACCATTGGTCACGTAGACCATGGCAAGACGACGCTGACAGCGGCGCTGACGAAAGTCTGTGCTGAGACCTGGGGTAGCGGTTCAGCGGTTGCGTTTGACGGTATTGACAACGCACCGGAAGAGCGCGAGCGCGGCATCACGATTGCGACGTCGCACGTGGAGTACGATTCACCGACGCGTCACTACGCGCACGTGGATTGCCCCGGACACGCGGACTATGTGAAGAACATGATCACGGGTGCGGCGCAGATGGACGGCGCGATCCTGGTGTGTGGTGCGACAGACGGCCCGATGCCGCAGACCCGCGAGCACATCCTGCTGTCGCGCCAGGTAGGCGTGCCGTACATTGTGGTGTTCCTGAACAAGGCTGACCTGCTGGCGGAAGATTGCGGCGGTGCGGACAGCGAAGAATACGCCGAGATGAAGGAGCTGGTGGAAATGGAGCTGCGCGAGCTGCTCGACACCTACGACTTCCCGGGCGACGACACGCCGATCATCTGCGGTTCTGCGCTGATGGCGCTGAACGGCGAAGACGAGAACGAGCTGGGTGTGACGGCGGTGAAGACGCTGGTTGAGACGCTGGACAGCTACATTCCGGAGCCTGAGCGTGCGGTAGACCAGGCGTTCCTGATGCCGGTTGAGGACGTGTTCTCGATTTCTGGTCGCGGTACGGTAGTGACTGGCCGTGTTGAGCGTGGCGTGATCAAGGTGGGCGAGGAGATCGAGATTGTCGGTATCCGCGACACCGTGAAGACGACCTGTACGGGCGTTGAGATGTTCCGCAAGCTGCTGGACGAAGGCCGTGCGGGCGAGAACGTGGGTGTACTGCTGCGCGGTACCAAGCGTGAGGACGTTGAGCGTGGTCAGGTTCTGGCGAAGCCGGGTTCTGTGAAGCCGCACACCAAGTTCGAGGCAGAGGTGTACGTACTGTCGAAGGACGAGGGTGGCCGTCACACGCCGTTCTTCAAGGGCTACCGCCCGCAGTTCTACTTCCGCACCACGGACGTTACGGGTGCGTGTGAGCTGCCTGAGGGTGTTGAGATGGTGATGCCGGGCGACAACGTGCAGATGGTTGTGACGTTGATTGCGCCGATCGCGATGGAAGATGGTCTGCGCTTCGCGATCCGCGAAGGTGGCCGCACCGTGGGTGCTGGCGTCGTCGCCAAGATCATCGAGTAACACCGAAGCAGGGGGCGCTCCGGCGCATCCCGGCGACTCGAGCCGAACCGCTTGCGGGCAGTTCGGCTTCGTCGTCTAAGAAGAGGATATAGGCCAGTAGCTCAATTGGCAGAGCAGCGGTCTCCAAAACCGCAGGTTGGGGGTTCGATTCCCTCCTGGCCTGCCATTTATGGCAGGGGGTTGCGCGTCAGGCGTGGCCCGATCTGAAGGGTTGTAGTAATGAGTGTGGAAACGAACGCCGGGCGTTTCGATTCCGTGAAGTGGGCGGTGGTTATCGCTCTGCTGGCTGTCGGCATCATCGGCAACAGTTACTTCTCGGCGGAATCGCTGCTGTATCGAGTGCTGGGCATTGTGGCGATCGCCGCGGTGGCCGGTTTGATTGCGTTGCAGACCGCCAAGGGTACCGCGTTCTGGACGCTGGTGAAGAGCTCCCGCACCGAGATTCGCAAGGTCGTCTGGCCCACGCGGCAGGAGACGGTCCAGACCACGTTGATCG
The DNA here is from genome assembly GCF_041395985.1 of Haliea sp. Taxonomy (NCBI): domain Bacteria; kingdom Pseudomonadati; phylum Pseudomonadota; class Gammaproteobacteria; order Cellvibrionales; family Halieaceae; genus Haliea; species Haliea sp. The sequence continues at coordinate 376,486 of NZ_JAWKZJ010000003.1, read as the reverse complement.
TTGTGGTCTTTGTATTGCTGGTGGCACTGATGCTGTGGGGACTCGACTCCCTGCTCGGCTGGCTTGTGTCGCTGGTGATTGGTTAGTCAGAAAAGGATAAGGGATAGCCGATGGCAATGCGTTGGTACGTGGTCCACGCCTACTCAGGTTTTGAGAAGAAAGTTGCGGCAGCCCTGAAGGAGCGTATAGAACTGCACGGCATGCAGGATCGCTTTGGTGAAATCCTGGTGCCCACCGAGGAAGTGGTGGAGATGCGCGCCGGGCAGAAGCGCCGCAGCGAGCGCAAGTTCTTCCCTGGCTACGTGCTGGTGCAGATGGAACTGGATGATGGCACCTGGCACCTGGTGAAAGAGACGCCGCGGGTCATGGGCTTTATCGGCGGCAAGGCGGATGCACCTGCGCCGATTACCGAAGCCGAAGCGGCCGCTATCCTGCAGCGCGTTGAGGCAGGCGTCGAGGCGCCACGCCCCAAGACCATGTTCGAGCCCGGCGAGATGGTGCGGGTGATCGATGGTCCCTTCAACGACTTCAATGGCGTTGTGGAAGAAGTGAATTACGACAAGAGCCGTCTGAATGTGGCCGTGCTCATTTTCGGGCGTTCCACTCCGGTGGAGCTGGAATTCAGTCAGGTCGAAAAGGCCTGATTGCAGTAGGGCGGGCGTCACACAAGTGGCGCCCGCCAACGTTAACGGCGGCTTCGGTCGCCTCAATGGGGAGCCCGCGTAAACCGGCCCTTTCGGTTCTGGATTACAACGGCGCTTGCACCCGGGAGACAACACATGGCGAAGAAAGTACAGGCTTATATCAAGCTGCAGGTAGGCGCTGGCAAAGCGAACCCCAGCCCGCCGGTAGGCCCGGCACTGGGTCAGCACGGCGTGAACATCATGGAGTTCTGCAAGGCGTTTAACGCCGAAACCCAGGATCTGGAACCCGGCCTGCCGATTCCGGTGGTGATCACCGTATACGGTGACCGCTCATTCACCTTTATCAAGAAGACTCCGCCCGCGGCGGTGCTGTTGCGCAAAGTCGCCGGCATCAAATCCGGTTCCGGCACGCCCAACACGGTCAAGGTGGGCAAGGTGACCCGCGCCCAGCTGGAGGAAGTGGCAACGCAGAAATGGCCGGACCTGACGGCGGCAGACATGGACGCGGCGGTCCGCACTATTGCCGGCAGCGCACGCTCTGCCGGTATCGATGTTGAGGGGGTGATCTAATGGCCAAGCTGTCACGGCGCGTACGCGCATTCAAGGAAAAGATCCAGCCCGGCAAAGCCTACTCCTTCGACGAAGCCGTTGCGCTGCTCAAGGAATTTGCTACCGCCAAATTCAACGAGACGGTCGAAGTGTCGGTGAACCTCGGTGTGGACGCACGTAAATCTGACCAGGCTGTACGTGGTGCTACCACCCTGCCGCACGGTACAGGCAGCCATGTGCGCGTGGCGGTCTTCACCCAGGGTGATGCAGCGGAACAGGCCAGAGCCGCCGGTGCCGAGTTCGTGGGTATGGAAGACCTCGCAGAGCAGATCAAGGGCGGCATGATGGACTTCGACGTGGTTGTGGCCTCTCCGGATGCCATGCGCGTTGTTGGTCAGCTGGGTCAGGTGCTGGGTCCGCGCGGCCTGATGCCGAACCCGAAGACCGGTACGGTCACTCCCGACGTTCTGACTGCCGTGAAGAATGCCAAAGCCGGTCAGGTGCGTTTCCGTACTGACAAGAATGGCATCATCCACGGTGGCATCGGCAAGATCGACTTCGAGCCCGCCGCGATCAAGGGCAACCTTGAGGCGCTGCTGGCCGACCTGCGCAAGGCGAAGCCGTCTGCCGCGAAAGGCGTGTACATGAAGAAAATTACCCTGTCCACCACCATGGGCCCGGGTGTCACGGTCGACCAGTCGTCGATCGAAGCTTGATCGGCAGCGCCCCCACAAGGGGCGCTGCCACAGGGTCCGCCACGGAAGGTTGGCCCGGGTGATGCGGTTCTACCGAGTCGCAGCACTCACTTTGAGGTCTTTGGAGCAGTCTTGGGCGGACGCCTGATTAGCTGAGAACTGAAGGCCATCAAAGACCGTAGGCGCCTGCGCTGTCCCCGACAGTCCGGCTTAATCGAGCAGCCCGCGAGGGTCGCCCAACCTACGCAGATGGTGGATGTGTTCACCACGCAAGGTGGTAGTGCCATAGCGTTGGCGCTACCGGAACTGTAAATCCAGGAGTAATACCAGTGGCAATTGGACTCGACGACAAGAAAGCGATCGTTGCTGAAGTTAACGAGACTGCCACCAATGCCCTGTCCCTGGTGATCGCCGATGCACGTGGCGTCACCGTGGACGGAATGACAGCTTTGCGCAAAAGTGCTCGCGAAAACTCAGTGACCCTCCGCGTCGTGCGGAACACACTGGCCAAGCGCGCGCTGGCGGGAACGGACTACGAATGCGTCAGTGACGCCCTCGTGGGCCCCTCCCTGTTCGGATTTTCGATGGAAGATCCGGGTGCAGCGGCACGGTTGTTCAAGGATTTCGCCAAGGAGAATAAAAACTTCGAGGTGAAGGTATTGGCGGTGAGCGGCCAAATGCTGGGTGCGGATCAACTGGATGTACTGGCCAAGATGCCGACGCGTGATCAGGCACTCTCGATGTTGATGAGTGTGATGAAGGCGCCGGTAACCAAGCTGGTACAGACGATGAACGACGTACCTGGAAAATTGGTTCGCACACTGGCAGCAGTACGCGATCAGAAAGAAGCGGCGTAAGTCGCTATTTATTTATCAGCTAACCAGGAGATATGAGTCATGGCTCTGTCCAAAGATGACATTCTGAATGCAATCGCCGAAATGAGCGTAATGGATATCGTTGAGCTCATCAGCGCAATGGAAGAAAAATTCGGTGTAACCGCCGCTGCAGCCGTTGCTGCCGCACCGGTTGCCGCTGCTGGCGACGCCGGCGCAGCTGCTGAAGAGCAGACCGAGTTCGACGTGATTCTGGCCAGCGCTGGCGAGAAGAAAGTCAACGTGATCAAAGTAGTACGTGAAGTAACCGGCCTGGGCCTGAAAGAAGCCAAGGCCGTGGTTGACGGTGCCCCGTCACCTGTCAAGGAAGGTGTTTCCAAGGCAGATGCGGACGCGCTGAAAGCCAAGCTGGAAGAAGCAGGCGCGACCGTCGAGGTCAAGTAAGCGCTTGCCTCACGTCTGGCTTTGGCTGGACCAGGACAAGGCTGGTGGGCGCTTTTGCCTGCCGGCCTTTTCCCGCTTGATGAGCACAAGTTTTTCAGGGCGGGCTGCGCAGGCGCAGCTCATCCGTCAAGAGCCTCGCTTGCCGCCGGCAGGGCGGCGGGAAGCTAAACACGCTGGGGAGTACTGATGGCATACTCGTACACTGAGAAAAAACGTATTCGCAAGGACTTCGGCAAGCTGTCGAACATGATGGATATTCCATACCTGCTTGCGATCCAACTCGATTCTTACCGGAAGTTCACCCAGCAGGGCATACCACTCGAGGAGCGCGGCGACTACGGCCTGCACGCGGCCTTCAAATCGGTGTTCCCGATCGTCAGCTACAGCGGCAATGCGGCGCTGGAGTACGTTGACTACAAGCTCGGCACGCCGGTGTTCGATGTCAATGAGTGTCAGCTGCGCGGCATTACCTATTCCTGTGCGTTGCGGGTCAAGGTCCGTCTGATCATTTACGACAAGGACGCCTCCAGCAAGACCATCAAGGACATCAAGGAGCAGGAAGTCTACATGGGGGAGATTCCCCTGATGACCGACAACGGCACCTTCGTGGTCAATGGCACCGAGCGCGTTATCGTATCCCAGCTGCACCGTTCGCCCGGTGTATTCTTCGACCACGACAAGGGCAAGACCCACTCCTCGGGCAAGTTGCTCTACTCTGCCCGCGTGATCCCTTACCGTGGCTCCTGGCTGGACTTCGAGTTCGACCCCAAGGACATGGTGTTCGTGCGCATCGATCGCCGTCGCAAGCTGCCTGCGACCATCCTGCTGCGTGCACTGGGCTACCAGTCCGAAGAAATCCTCGACATGTTCTACGAGGTCAACACGTTCACCGTCGACAAGGACGGCAACTACAAGATGGCGCTGATCCCCGCGCGCCTGCGCGGTGACGTTGCGTCTTTCGACATCAAGGTCGGCCGCAAGGTCATTGTGGAGCAGGGCCGCCGCATCACCGCGCGCCACATTCGCGAACTCGAGAAGGCGGAAGTGGCCGAGCTGGAGATTCCCCGCGAATACCTCTACGGCCGCGCGCTGGCCAAAAACGTCGTCGACGAGAAAACCGGCGAGGTGGTTGTCGAGTGTAACGCGGAGCTGAATGACGAGATCCTGACACGCCTGGAAGAGATGGGTATCAACAACATTGATACCCTCTACACCAACGAGCTGGATTGTGGCCCGTACATTTCCGATACGCTGCGTCTGGACAGCACGCGCAACGAACTGGAAGCGCTGGTTGAGATCTACCGCATGATGCGTCCCGGCGAGCCGCCGACCAAGGAATCTGCCGAGAACCTGTTCCAGAACCTGTTCTTCTCTCCCGACCGCTACGACCTCTCAGCGGTTGGCCGGATGAAGTTCAACCGCCGTTTGGGCCGGGAAGAAGTCACCGGCAGCGGTGTGCTGGATCGCGAAGATATCGTGGACGTGCTGAAAGCGCTGGTGGCCATCCGTAACGGTCGCGGCATGACCGACGATATCGACCACCTCGGCAACCGCCGCGTACGCAGCGTCGGTGAAATGGCCGAAAACCAGTTCCGTGTGGGCCTGGTGCGCGTCGAGCGCGCGGTCAAGGAGCGTCTGTCCATGGCGGAGAGTGAAGGCCTGATGCCTCAGGACCTGATCAACGCCAAGCCTGTCTCGGCAGCCGTGAAGGAGTTCTTTGGTTCCAGCCAGCTGTCCCAGTTCATGGACCAGAACAACCCGCTGTCCGAGGTGACCCACAAGCGCCGCGTTTCTGCGCTTGGGCCGGGCGGTCTGACGCGCGAGCGCGCGGGCTTTGAAGTGCGCGACGTGCACCCGACACACTACGGTCGCGTGTGCCCGATTGAGACGCCGGAAGGGCCGAACATCGGCCTGATCAACTCGCTGGCAACCTACGCCCGCACCAATGATTACGGCTTTCTGGAAAGCCCGTACCGCAAGGTGGTGAACGGTCAGGTGACCGACGAAGTCGAGTTCCTGTCCGCGATCAACGAGGCGGAGCACGTCATTGCGCAGGCGTCGGCTGCGGTCGACAGCAAGAACCGGTTCGTCGACGAGCTGATCGCCGTGCGTCACATGAACGAATTTACGGTCATGCCGCCCGAAAAGGTGGATTACATGGACGTCTCGCCGAAGCAGGTGGTATCTGTAGCCGCGGCGCTGATCCCCTTCCTCGAGCACGACGACGCCAACCGTGCACTGATGGGTTCCAACATGCAGCGTCAGGCGGTGCCCACGCTGAAGTGTGAAAAGCCGCTGGTCGGTACCGGTATGGAGCGCTACGTTGCCGCCGACTCCGGTGTCTGCGTTGTCGCCCGCCGTGACGGCGTCATCGATTCCGTCGATGCCAGCCGCATCGTGGTTCGTGTCAACGACAAGGACGTGGGCAGGGATGAAGCACCGGTCGACATCTACAACCTGACCAAGTACACGCGTTCCAACCAGAACACCTGCATCAACCAGCGCCCGATCGTGAAACAGGGCGATGTGGTTGCGCGCGGCGACATTCTGGCGGACGGGCCGTCAGTCGATATGGGCGACCTGGCGCTGGGCCAGAATATCCGTATCGCGTTCATGCCCTGGAACGGCTACAACTTCGAGGACTCCATCCTGGTGTCCGAGAAGGTGGTCAAGGAAGATCGTTTCACCACCATTCATATTCAGGAACTCACCTGTATTGCGCGTGACACCAAGCTGGGCTCCGAGGAAATCTCCTCGGATATTCCCAACGTCGGTGAGAGTGCGCTGTCCAAGCTTGATGAGTCCGGCATTGTCTACATCGGCGCTGAGGTCGAGGCGGGCGACATCCTGGTGGGCAAGGTAACGCCGAAAGGCGAGACGCAGCTCACACCGGAAGAGAAACTGTTGCGTGCCATCTTCGGTGAGAAGGCCTCGGACGTGAAGGATACGTCCCTGCGTGTGCCTTCCAGCACCAAGGGCACGGTCATCGATGTGCAGGTGTTTACCCGCGACGGTCTTGAGAAGGACCAGCGTGCACTGCAGATCGAGAAGCACCAGCTCGACAAGTTCCGCAAGGACCTGAAGGAAGAGTACCGGATCTTCGAAGAGGCGACATTCTCGCTGCTGGGTAACCAGTTGAAGGGCGCCAAGACTGTCAGTGGCGCTGGCCTGGCCAAGGGCACGGAGCTGACCGCGAAGGTGCTGGCTGACCTGGATCGCGAGCAGTGGTTCAAGTTGAAGCTGGCCGACAGCGATCTGAACGACGCACTGGCCGCGGCGAAGAAGCAGCTCGATGAGCAGAACAAGCTGCTCGAAGAGCGGTTTGAGGACAAGAAGCGCAAGCTGCAGAGCGGCGACGACCTGGCCCCGGGCGTTCTGAAGATCGTCAAGGTGTATCTTGCGATCAAACGCCGCATCCAGCCCGGTGACAAGATGGCGGGCCGCCACGGCAACAAGGGCGTTATCTCGGTCATCATGCCGGTTGAAGATATGCCCTTCGACGAGAACGGCGAGCCGGTGGACATCGTTCTCAACCCGCTGGGCGTGCCGTCGCGCATGAACGTCGGTCAGATCCTCGAAACCCACCTGGGCATGGCTGCCAAGGGGCTGGGGGTAAAAATCGACCAGATGTTGCAGGAGCAGCGCAAAGTTGCGGAAGTCCGCGAATTCCTCGAGCGCATCTACAACAACGGGTCCGGCCGTACTGAAGATCTCAAGTCGCTGAATGACAAGGAAATTCTGGCACTGGCCGAAAACCTGCGTGCAGGTGTTCCAATGGCGACGCCGGTGTTTGACGGCGCTGCTGAAGAGTCGATCAAGGAACTGCTGTCTCTGGCTGACTTACCCGAAAGTGGCCAGTTCACGCTGTACGACGGTCGCACCGGCGAGGCCTTTGATCGCCCGGTCACCGTGGGCTACATGTACATGCTGAAGCTGAACCACCTGGTAGACGACAAGATGCACGCGCGTTCTACCGGCTCCTACAGCCTCGTTACCCAGCAGCCGCTGGGCGGCAAGGCGCAGTTCGGTGGCCAGCGCTTCGGTGAGATGGAGGTGTGGGCCCTGGAAGCCTACGGTGCCGCGTACACCCTGCAGGAAATGCTCACCGTGAAGTCGGATGACGTCGCGGGACGCACCAAGATGTACAAGAACATCGTCGATGGTGACCATCGTATGGAACCGGGCATGCCCGAGTCCTTCAACGTGTTGGTCAAGGAAATACGCTCCCTCGGTATCGATATCGAGCTGGAGAGTGACTAACCAGCGGTAAAACGGACTCGGGGCTACGGCGGCACTTGCCGCTGTAGCTGGAAGGAAAACCTCGTGGAGGAAAGACCTTGAAAGACTTACTGAATTTGCTCAAGTCCCAGGGACAGTCAGAAGAATTCGACGCTATCCGCATTGGCCTGGCGTCGCCCGAAATGATCCGCTCCTGGTCATTCGGCGAAGTGAAGAAGCCGGAAACCATCAACTACCGGACCTTCAAGCCGGAGCGCGATGGGCTGTTCTGTGCCAAGATCTTTGGCCCCGTAAAGGACTATGAGTGCCTGTGCGGCAAGTACAAGCGCCTCAAGCATCGCGGCGTGATCTGTGAGAAATGCGGCGTGGAAGTGGCGCTGGCGAAGGTGCGTCGTGAGCGCATGGGCCACATTGAGCTCGCCAGCCCGGTGGCACACATCTGGTTCCTGAAGTCGCTGCCCTCGCGCATCGGCCTGCTGCTGGATATGACCCTGCGTGACATCGAGCGCGTGCTGTACTTCGAATCCTATGTGGTGACCGATCCGGGCCTTACAACGCTCAACCCCGGTCAGCTGCTGACCGATGAAGAGTACTACGAGGCGATGGAAGAGTTCGGTGACGAGTTCACCGCCAAGATGGGTGCCGAGGCAGTACAGGATCTGATGAAGCAGCTCGATCTCGAGCGCGAAATTCTGACCCTGCGCGAGGAAATTCCGCAGACCAACTCGGAAACCAAGATCAAGAAGTTGTCCAAGCGCCTGAAGCTCATGGAGGCTTTCGCGAGCTCGGGTAACAAGCCGCAGTGGATGGTGTTGAACGCGCTGCCCGTACTGCCACCGGACCTGCGTCCGCTGGTGCCCCTGGATGGCGGCCGCTTCGCGACGTCAGACCTGAACGACCTGTACCGGCGTGTGATCAACCGCAACAACCGCCTCAAGCGTCTGCTGGATCTGAATGCGCCTGACATCATTGTGCGCAACGAGAAGCGCATGCTACAGGAATCCGTGGACGCACTGCTGGACAACGGTCGCCGCGGTCGAGCGATTACCGGTTCCAACAAGCGTCCGCTGAAATCCCTGGCCGACATGATCAAGGGCAAGCAGGGGCGCTTCCGCCAGAACCTGCTGGGCAAGCGCGTGGACTACTCGGGGCGTTCCGTGATCGTGGTCGGTCCCACGCTCCGTTTGCACCAGTGTGGTCTGCCCAAAAAGATGGCCCTGGAGCTGTTCAAGCCCTTCATTTTCGGCAAGCTTGAGGCGCGTGGCCTGGCCACGACGATCAAGGCCGCCAAGAAGATGGTTGAGCGTGAGCCGCCGGAAGTCTGGGACATCCTCGCTGAAGTGATTCGCGAGCACCCTGTGCTCCTGAACCGTGCACCGACGCTGCACCGCCTGGGTATCCAGGCGTTTGAGCCCGTGTTGATTGAAGGCAAGGCCATCCAGCTGCACCCGCTGGTCTGCGCCGCCTACAACGCCGACTTCGACGGTGACCAGATGGCGGTGCACGTGCCGTTGACGCTGGAAGCGCAGCTGGAAGCGCGCGCGCTGATGATGTCGACCAACAACATCCTGTCGCCCGCCAACGGCGAGCCCATCATCGTACCCTCACAGGACGTGGTTCTGGGCCTGTACTACATGACCCGTCAGCGTGTGAACGCCAAGGGCGAGGGCATGATCTTTGCCAACGTCTCCGAGGTGAACCGCGCCTACCGCGCCGGCCATGTGCACCTGCAGGCGCGGGTCAAGGTCCGTATCCATGAGGTCGTGCAGAACGAGGAGGGTGAGCGTTCCGAGCGCACTGTGGTGGTTGATACCACCGTGGGCCGCGCGCTGCTGTGGGAAATCGTCCCCGAAGGCATCGCCTACGACATGGTCAACCAGGATATGACCAAGAAGGCCATCTCGCGCATTATCAACCAGTGCTATCGCGTGGTGGGCCTGAAGGCGACGGTGATCTTCGCCGATCAGCTTATGTATACGGGCTACGAGTACTCAACCCGCTCAGGGGCCTCCATCGGCGTTAACGATTTCGTGATTCCCGAAGCCAAGGCCGAGCTGATTGCCCGTGCCGACCGCGAGGTGAAGGAAATCGAAGACCAGTACGCCGCCGGCCTGGTCACCCAGGGCGAGAAGTACAACAAGGTTATCGACATCTGGTCCCGGGCCAATGACCTGGTGTCCAAGGCGATGATGGAAGGGATCTCCAAGGAGACCGTGGTCAACCGTGATGGCGAGGAGGAGCAACAGGCCTCTTTCAACTCCGTGTACATGTATGCCGACTCCGGAGCCCGGGGTTCACCGGCGCAGATTCGCCAGCTGGCCGGTATGCGCGGCCTGATGGCCAAGCCGGATGGCTCGATCATCGAGACGCCGATCGTGGCCAACTTCCGCGAAGGCCTGAACGTACTGCAGTACTTCATCTCGACCCACGGTGCACGTAAAGGTCTGGCGGATACCGCACTGAAGACAGCCAACTCCGGTTACCTGACCCGGCGCCTGGTCGACGTGGCCCAGGACCTGGTGGTCACGGAAGTCGATTGTGGTACCGATCAGGGGCTGTTGATGACCCCGGTTATCGATGGCGGCGACATCATCGAGTCACTGGGTGATCGCGTGTTGGGCCGTATCGTGGCCCGCGACGTGATTCGCCCCGGTACGGATGACGAAATCGCCATCACCGCCGGCACCATGCTCGACGAGCTGTGGATCAAGCGCATCGAGGAAATGGGTATTGATGAAGTGGAAGTGCGCTCGCCGATCACCTGCGAAACACGCCACGGTATCTGCTCAGCCTGCTACGGTCGCGACCTGGCCCGTGGCCATCGGGTCAACATGGGTGAGGCGGTCGGCGTTGTTGCCGCGCAGTCCATCGGTGAGCCGGGCACACAGCTGACCATGCGTACCTTCCACATCGGTGGTGCGGCTTCGCGGCAGACCGCGCAGGACAACATCCAGGTCATGAACGACGGCAAGGTGCGCCTGCACAACGTGAAGACGGTGGAGCGCAAGGACGGTTTCCTGATCGCGGCTTCGCGGTCCGGCGAACTGTCGGTGCTGGACAAGATGGGCCGTGAGCGCGAGCGCTACAAACTGCCCTACGGTGCCATCATCAAGGTGCAGGACCACGCTGACGTGGCTGCAGGCGATGTGGTAGCAAACTGGGATCCCCACACCCACCCCATCATCACCGAAGTGGCGGGTATTGCGCGCTTCTCCGGTATGGAGGAGGGCATCACGATCAAGCGCCAGACCGATGAGTTGACCGGTCTGTCCAGCATCGAGGTCCTGGACGTGGGTGAACGCCCCGCCGCGGGCAAGGATGTGCGCCCGGCCATTACCCTGGTGGATGCGAAGGGTGAAGAGCTCTGCCTCGCGAACACCAACGTGCCGGCACACTACTTCCTGCCACCCAACGCGCTGGTCAGCCTCGAGGACGGCGCTCGCCTGGACGCCGGTGAAGTTATCGCCCGTATTCCCCAGGAAGGCTCCAAGACCGGTGACATCACCGGTGGTCTGCCTCGCGTTGCGGACCTGTTTGAAGCGCGCAAGCCGAAAGAGCCCGCGATTCTGGCAGAGATTTCCGGTGCGGTGAGCTTCGGCAAGGAAACCAAGGGCAAACGGCGTCTGGTGATCACCCCGACGGACGGGCAGACCCTGCCTGACGGTTCCGACCACTACGAGGTGCTGATTCCCAAGTGGCGCCTGATGTCGGTGTTCGAAGGGGAGTTTGTGGAGAAGGGCGAAATCGTTTCCGAAGGCCCCTTGAGCCCACATGACATCCTGCGCCTGAAGGGCGTTGAAGAGCTGGCCAAGTACATCTCCAACGAGATCCAGGAGGTCTACCGGCTGCAGGGCGTGAAGATCAACGACAAGCACATCGAGGTGATTGTTCGCCAGATGCTGCGCAAGGTGGTGATCACGTCCTCTGGCGATTCCAGCCTGATCAAGGGTGAGCAGGTCGAGTACGTCACGTTCATCGAAGAGAACGAGCGCCTCCTCGCGGAAGGGCTGGTGCCAGCCTCCGCTGAGCGTGAACTGCTGGGTATTACCAAGGCGTCGCTGGCCACGGAAAGCTTTATCTCCGCAGCCTCCTTCCAGGAGACTACCCGGGTTCTGACCGAAGCCGCGGTGACCGGCAAGCGCGACTACCTGCGTGGCCTCAAGGAGAACGTGGTGGTTGGTCGTCTGATACCGGCAGGTACCGGTCTGGCCTACCACGAGGAACGCAAGCGGACTCGCGGTGGTGATGTGGAAATGAGTGTGTCTGCCCAGGAAATCGAGGCGGCACTCACCGAAGCACTGCAGGATACCGAGTAAGGGTATTGCCCGGGGCCTGCGAGGGCCGCGGGCGGCTGGGGCCTGCGATGTTGCCGGCCGCTACTCTGTTCTTGACTCGCATGGGGGGCGTCTATAGAATGCCGCCTCCTCTTTCCCGGGGTGCTCCGCCGTGTGCGTGGCGCAACGGGTAGTGTGCTGCATCCGGAGCCGTGTAAACAGGCCCGCAGAGCGGCGCCGCAAGCCCCTGAAACGGCTTGAGGATGGCTGTTATGGCCATGAATTCAAACAATATCTGGAGTTCAAACTAGATGGCAACGATCAACCAATTGGTTCGTAAGCCGAGGAAGCGCAAGGTCGCCAAGAGCGACGTGCCCGCCCTGCAGAGCTGTCCCCAGCGCCGCGGTGTGTGCACGCGTGTCTACACGACGACCCCCAAGAAGCCGAACTCTGCACTGCGTAAAGTCTGCCGTGTGCGCCTCACCAACGGGTACGAAGTGTCTTCGTACATCGGCGGTGAAGGTCACAACCTGCAGGAGCACAGTGTGGTGCTGATTCGCGGCGGCCGGGTAAAGGATTTGCCGGGTGTGCGCTATCACACGGTGCGCGGCAGCCTGGACACCTCCGGTGTTTCTGCGCGTCGTCAGGGCCGTTCCAAGTACGGCGCCAAGCGGCCGAAATAAACGCCCGGGGCTGTGCTCCGGGTCAACAGTGAAGTGAGTAAGGCTGAACCTCTGCCTCCCCCGCCTGTGTGGCAGGTCGGTGTTCGGATTAACCTGAAGAGAGAAGGGCAACAAACATGCCAAGAAGACGCGTAGTCGCCAAACGTGAAGTCCTGCCGGATCCCAAATACGGCAATGTAACGCTGGCCAAGTTCATGAACCACGTGATGATCAGCGGCAAGAAGTCTGTCGCGGAAACCATCGTCTACGGTGCGCTGGATATCGTCCAGGAGCGCCTGAAGAAAGATCCCCTCGAGGCCTTTGACGAAGCGCTTGAGAACATCGCGCCGATGGTCGAAGTGAAGTCCCGCCGGGTCGGCGGTGCAACCTATCAGGTGCCGGTTGAAGTGCGTCCCGCCCGCCGTGTGGCTCTGTCCATGCGCTGGCTGGTTGATTACGCGCGCAACCGCGGTGAGAAGTCCATGCGTCAGCGCCTTGCCGGCGAAATCATTGATGCGTCGCAGGGCAAGGGCAATGCTGTGAAGAAGCGTGAAGACGTGCATCGCATGGCAGAAGCCAACAAGGCCTTCTCGCACTACCGGTTCTAAATTAACGCCAGGCAACCTGTTACAGGGGAAATTATCGTGGCACGCAAGACTCCTATCAAGCGATACCGCAATATCGGTATCTGCGCTCACGTGGACGCGGGTAAAACCACGACCACCGAGCGTGTACTTTTCTACACCGGCCGATCTCACCGTATTGGTGAAGTGCACGACGGTGCTGCAACCATGGACTGGATGGAGCAGGAGCAGGAGCGTGGTATTACCATCACCTCTGCTGCGACCACCTGTTTCTGGCGCGGTATGGATGCCCAGTTCGATGAGCACCGTATCAACATCATCGATACGCCCGGACACGTTGACTTCACCATTGAGGTGGAGCGCTCCCTGCGTGTACTGGACGGCGCTGTGGTGGTGCTGTGCGGCTCCTCAGGCGTGCAGCCGCAGACGGAAACGGTTTGGCGCCAGGCCAACAAATATGAAGTGCCGCGCATGGTGTTCGTCAACAAGATGGACCGTGCCGGTGCAGATTTCATGCGCGTGGTCGGCCAGCTGAAGACCCGCCTGGGTGCGAACGCCGTCCCCCTGCAAATGACCATCGGTGCAGAGGACGAGTTCAAGGGCGTTGTCGACCTGATCAAGAACAAGGCCATCCTCTGGAACGAAGAGGATCAGGGCATGACGTTCACGCTGGCTGACGTTCCCGCTGACATGGCGGACGAAGTGGCAGAAATGCGCGAGTTCCTTGTGGAATCCGCCGCTGAAGCGACCGAAGAGCTGATGGAGAAGTATCTCGAAGGCGGTGAGCTGACCGAGGAAGAGATCAAGGCAGGCATCCGTGCCCGCACCCTGGCCAACGAGATCGTGCCGGTACTGGGCGGCTCCGCGTTCAAGAACAAGGGTGTGCAGGCCATGCTCGACGCGGTTATTGAATACCTGCCCTCGCCTACAGAGGTGCGCGCGATCGAAGGCACGCTGCTGGACAAGGATGGCACTGTCGAGACGCGTGAAGCGGATGACAATGCGCCTTTCGCGGCCCTGGCATTCAAAATCGCCACCGACCCCTTTGTGGGCACGCTGACCTTCTTCCGTGTGTATTCCGGGAAGCTGGAAAGCGGCACCGGCGTGTTCAACTCCGTCAAGGAGAAGAAAGAGCGTATCGGCCGTATGGTGCAGATGCACGCCAACAGCCGTGAAGAGATCAAGGAAGTGCTGGCGGGCGATATCGCTGCGGCCGTGGGCCTCAAGGACACCACCACGGGTGACACCCTGTGTGATGCCGACAAGCCTATCGTGCTGGAGCGGATGGAGTTCCCCGAGCCCGTGATTTCGGTGGCAGTTGAGCCCAAGTCGAAGCCTGACCAGGAGAAAATGGGTATTGCCCTGGGTAAACTGGCCCAGGAAGACCCTTCTTTCCGCGTCAAGACGGACCCGGAAACCGGGCAGACCATTATCTCGGGTATGGGTGAACTGCACCTCGACATCCTGGTAGACCGTATGCGCCGGGAATTCAACGTCGAGGCGAACATCGGCAAGCCGCAGGTGGCCTACCGCGAAGCGATTCGCAACAAGAGCGAGATCGAAGGCAAGTTTGTACGTCAGTCCGGTGGTCGCGGTCAGTACGGTCACGTCTGGGTGCGCTTCGAGCCAGGTGAAGACGAGAACGCCGAAGGGCTGGAATTCGTCAACGAGGTGGTTGGCGGTACGGTTCCCCGCGAATACGTACCCGCAGTGCAGAAGGGCATCGAAGAGCAGATGCAGAACGGCGTACTCGCCGGCTACCCACTGCTCGGCCTGAAGGCAACGCTGTTCGACGGTTCGTTCCACGACGTGGACTCGAACGAAATGGCGTTCAAGATCGCTGCGAGCATGGCGACCAAGAAGCTGGCCGAAAAAGGCGGCGCGGTACTGCTTGAGCCGATCATGAAGGTGGAAGTGATTACGCCCGAGGAAAACATGGGTGACGTGGTCGGCGACCTTAACCGCCGCCGTGGCCTGATTTCCGGTATGGACGAAAGCGTGTCTGGCAAGGTGATCAACGCGGAAGTGCCGCTCGCCGAAATGTTCGGCTACGCGACCGACCTGCGTTCAGCAACCCAGGGTCGCGCTACCTACACGATGGAGTTCACCCGCTACGCGGAGGCACCGAACAACATCGCGCAGGAAATCATTTCCAAGAACGCAACCAAATAACCCAGCTATCCCATAGAGGTGACTAACAGTGGCAAAGGAAAAGTTTGAACGTAAGAAGCCCCACGTCAACGTGGGCACCATTGGTCACGTAGACCATGGCAAGACGACGCTGACAGCGGCGCTGACGAAAGTCTGTGCTGAGACCTGGGGTAGCGGTTCAGCGGTTGCGTTTGACGGTATTGACAACGCACCGGAAGAGCGCGAGCGCGGCATCACGATTGCGACGTCGCACGTGGAGTACGATTCACCGACGCGTCACTACGCGCACGTGGATTGCCCCGGACACGCGGACTATGTGAAGAACATGATCACGGGTGCGGCGCAGATGGACGGCGCGATCCTGGTGTGTGGTGCGACAGACGGCCCGATGCCGCAGACCCGCGAGCACATCCTGCTGTCGCGCCAGGTAGGCGTGCCGTACATTGTGGTGTTCCTGAACAAGGCTGACCTGCTGGCGGAAGATTGCGGCGGTGCGGACAGCGAAGAATACGCCGAGATGAAGGAGCTGGTGGAAATGGAGCTGCGCGAGCTGCTCGACACCTACGACTTCCCGGGCGACGACACGCCGATCATCTGCGGTTCTGCGCTGATGGCGCTGAACGGCGAAGACGAGAACGAGCTGGGTGTGACGGCGGTGAAGACGCTGGTTGAGACGCTGGACAGCTACATTCCGGAGCCTGAGCGTGCGGTAGACCAGGCGTTCCTGATGCCGGTTGAGGACGTGTTCTCGATTTCTGGTCGCGGTACGGTAGTGACTGGCCGTGTTGAGCGTGGCGTGATCAAGGTGGGCGAGGAGATCGAGATTGTCGGTATCCGCGACACCGTGAAGACGACCTGTACGGGCGTTGAGATGTTCCGCAAGCTGCTGGACGAAGGCCGTGCGGGCGAGAACGTGGGTGTACTGCTGCGCGGTACCAAGCGTGAGGACGTTGAGCGTGGTCAGGTTCTGGCGAAGCCGGGTTCTGTGAAGCCGCACACCAAGTTCGAGGCAGAGGTGTACGTACTGTCGAAGGACGAGGGTGGCCGTCACACGCCGTTCTTCAAGGGCTACCGCCCGCAGTTCTACTTCCGCACCACGGACGTTACGGGTGCGTGTGAGCTGCCTGAGGGTGTTGAGATGGTGATGCCGGGCGACAACGTGCAGATGGTTGTGACGTTGATTGCGCCGATCGCGATGGAAGATGGTCTGCGCTTCGCGATCCGCGAAGGTGGCCGCACCGTGGGTGCTGGCGTCGTCGCCAAGATCATCGAGTAAGCGTAGCGGCTACGACGAGAAGCCCGGCCCAGTGCCGGGCTTTTTCGTTACTGGCGCTGCAGGTTCTTCTCGGAAATCTGGCTGTTCAGGGTGAGGAAGTCATACAGCACACCCAGGCCGAACAGCCCCAGGGTCAACAGGTAAATCAGCCCGGTAACGATCTTTCCCATATAGAAGCGGTGTACACCGAACACCCCGAGGAAGGTGAGCAGAATCCATGCCAGGCTGTAGTCCGTTGGGCCCTCCACATAGCGGCGATCCGCGTCGCGGGCCATCCCGGGAATCAGGAACAGGTCGATAATCCAGCCGATAAACAGCAGCCCGAGGGTGAAGAACCAGATCACTCCGGTGATCTGTCGCCCGTAGTAAAAGCGATGAGCGCCGATAAAGCCAAAAATCCACAGCAGGTAGCCGATAAGTACTGAATGGGTTTCGTTGTCATTGCGCATGGCCGCTCTGCCCCTTGACGAGTGTCCCGGCATCGTCACTGCTCAACGGCCCTGCGTCAAGCTCTGTCCTGCGTCTGCAGGATTTGTCTCGCGGCCTGTTTGTCATGATCTGGATCATGGCGCTGCACGCGGTATCTGTTCTAGGCTGGTATGCTGCCGACACGTGATGGTGTCCGGCGGTTTCACCTCAAATAAGCAAGGAGTCACCATGTCAGTAGAACATCATGATCTCGTCCACGAATTCCCCGAGTTTCGTGAGCGCATCCATACCTTGAAAATGAACGATGCCCACTTTCGCAAGCTGTTTGATGAGTACCACGAGCTGACGCGGGAAGTGGAAAACATGGAAAATGAAGTGACCCCGGTAGCCACGCGCACGGAAGAACAGGCCAAGGTGCGCCGACTGCATCTCAAGGATGCGCTGTACTGCATGCTCAACGCGGCGGTTTGACATGGCTGTGGAGAGCAAGGCTGAAGTGCGCGCGCAGCTCAATGCGATGCTGGTCGAGCTGGAGCACAGGCTGGCCAGCATCAAGCGCGACGTGACTCGGAGCCACTCGGGTGACTGGGCGGAGCAGGCTCAGGAGCGGGAGAATGACGAGGTGGAGGACGCTATCGGCGTGGAAACCAGGCAGTCGATTGCCGATACCCGCGCCGCTCTCGCCCGTCTGGATGCCGACACCTACGGTAGCTGTGAGCGCTGCGGAGAGCCCATCAGCGCGGCGCGCTTGCAGGTACTGCCGACGGCGGCTCATTGTGTGAATTGTGCAGACTGAAGTCGGCCCTTCCCCGCCAAAATAATCCTGTACGCTGCTTGACAGCCTGCAGGGCGCTCTTTAGAATTCGCGTTCCTTTTTCGGGGGGCTCCATAGCGGACCCCTGGTTTTTTATTGATTGGAGTTAGGTCTGGTGCAGAACCAACGTATTCGCATTCGCCTCAAGGCTTTCGACCACCGCCTGATAGATACGTCTACCCAGGAAATCGTGGAAACGGCGCGCCGCACCGGCGCCCAGGTGCGGGGGCCCATCCCGCTCCCGACCCGTAAAGAGAAGTATACCGTGCTGGTTTCGCCGCACGTGAATAAGGACGCGCGTGACCAGTACGAAATTCGTACCCACAAGCGTTTGTTGGACATCGTGGAGCCTACCGAGAAAACAGTAGACGCCCTGATGAAACTGGACCTGGCAGCAGGTGTAGAAGTACAGATCAGTCTTGGTTAACGACAATTCGTAGCAAGACCTGCCCATAGGCCCGGTGGCCTTTGGGTGTGTAACGCCCGGTTCTTTAAAGCAAGGCGGGGCGGCCATAGAGGGTAAGCCCCGTACACTGAGAGGTTAGCAAGATGACTATTGGCTTAGTCGGCCGTAAGTCCGGTATGACTCGTGTTTTTACCGAGGACGGCGCATCCATACCAGTAACCGTAGTGGAGGTCACTCCAAACCGCGTTACTCAGATCAAAGAACTCGATAGCGATGGCTATCGTGCGATCCAGGTCACAGCGGGCAGCCGCAAGGCCTCGAAAGTGAGTAAATCAGCAGCGGGTCACTTCGCCAAGGCGGGTGTGGAAGCCGGTACGGGTCTCTGGGAGTTCCGCCTGGCGGACGGCGTCGAGGCCCCCGCGGTGGGTTCCGAGCTGACAGTGGCACACTTTGCCGCCGGCCAGAAGGTCGACGTGGCCGGTAAGTCCAAGGGCAAGGGCTTCCAGGGCGTGATAAAGCGCTGGAACTTCTCCATGCAGGACGCGACACACGGCAACTCGTTGTCGCACCGCGCCCCGGGTTCAATCGGCCAGTGTCAGACGCCGGGTCGTGTGTTCAAGGGCAAGAAAATGTCCGGGCACATGGGCGCGGAAACGGTGACCACCCAGGGTCTGGAGATCGTGCGTGTTGATGCGGAGCGCAACCTGCTTCTCATCAAGGGCGCTGTCCCCGGTGCACCCGGCGGAGACGTTATCGTGCGTCCCGCGGTCAAGGCTTAAGGTTAGGGGGTCTCTAACGTGGAATTGAGTGTAGTCAAGCCAGGCAACGCCGCAGCGGGCACGGTTTCAGTGTCTGATGTCGCCTTTGCCCGCGAATACAACGAAGATCTGGTGCACCAGGTGGTTACGGCTTATCTGGCCGGCGCACGCCAGGGTACGCGCGCGCAGAAAACGCGCTCCGATGTCAGCGGCGGCGGCAAGAAGCCCTGGCGTCAGAAGGGTACCGGTCGCGCCCGTGCGGGCACCATCCGTTCGCCGATCTGGCGCACCGGTGGCGTGACCTTCGCGGCGCGTCCGCAGGATCACTCCCAGAAAGTGAACCGCAAAATGTACCGTGCGGCCATGCGCTCCATTATGTCCGAGTTGGCCCGCCAGGATCGCCTGCTCGTGGTTGAGAGCATGGATCTCGAGGCGCCCAAGACCAAACTGCTGGTCAAGCAGCTGGGCGAATACGGCCTGGACAACGTGCTGATCGTAACGGCAGAACTGGGTGAAAACCTGTATCTGGCTGCGCGCAATCTGCACAAGGTCGATGTGCGCGACGTGGACGGTGTGGATCCGGTCAGCCTGATCGCCTACGACAAGGTGATGGTCACTGTGGATGCAGTGAAAAAGATTGAGGAGATGCTCGCATGAACCAGGAGCGGATTTTCCAGGTGCTGGTAGCGCCGCACGTGTCGGAAAAGGCGGCGGTGCTGGCTGATGCCAACAACCAGTATGTATTCAAGGTCGCCGTGAATGCTACCAAGGCCGAGATCAAGAAGTCGGTTGAGCAGCTGTTCAAGGTAAAGGTGGATGCGGTCCAGACTCTGAAGGTCAAGGGTAAGGTCAAACGTAACAAGTACGGCCTTAGCGCGCGTCCAACCTGGAAGAAGGCATATGTTCGTCTGGAGCAGGGTCAGGACATCGACTTTGCCGTGGCTGAATAAGGAGTAGGTGCGAGATGGCAGTTTTAACAAGTAAACCGACATCGCCCGGACGCCGTCACGTCGTTCGCGTGGTGAGCGAGGATCTGCACAAGGGTGCACCCTACGCTCCGCTGCTGGAAAAGCAGAGCCGCCGCGGTGGTCGTAACAACAATGGCCGTATCACGGTGCGCCACGTTGGCGGTGGTCACAAGCAGCACTACCGGATCATCGACTTCAAGCGCTCGAAGGACGGTATTCCGGCCAAGGTCGAGCGTCTCGAATATGACCCCAACCGTACGGCAAACATTGCCCTGCTGCTGTTCGCCGACGGCGAGCGTCGCTACATCATCGCGCCCAAGGGTGTGAAGGCTGGCGATACCCTGCAGTCTGGCTCGGCCGCACCGATCAAGACCGGTAACTGTCTGCCCCTGCGCAATATCCCGGTGGGTTCGGTGATCCACGCGGTTGAACTGAAGCCTGGCAAGGGTGCTCAGGTCGCCCGTTCAGCTGGCGCTTCGGTGCAGCTGGTGGCCCGCGAAGGTCAGTACGCAACCCTGCGCCTGCGCTCAGGCGAGATGCGCAAGGTGTTGTCTGACTGCCGCGCCACGATCGGCGAGGTCTCGAACTCCGAGCACAGCCTGCGCAAGCTGGGTAAAGCCGGTGCCTCGCGCTGGCGCGGTGTACGCCCGACCGTTCGCGGTGTGGCAATGAACCCGGTCGATCACCCGCATGGTGGTGGCGAGGGCCGCACCTCCGGTGGTCGTCACCCGGTGAGCCCGTGGGGCACGCCGACCAAGGGCTACAAGACGCGTTCGAACAAGCGCACTGACGGCCTGATTGTACGCCGTCGTGGCAAGAAATAAGTTCGGTCGATAGAGCCGAGAGATTAGAGGAAGACACTGTGCCGCGTTCACTGAAAAAAGGTCCCTTTATCGACCTTCACTTGATGAAGAAAGTTGAAGCAGCGATTGAAAGCAACGACCGTCGTCCGATCAAGACCTGGTCGCGCCGTTCCATGATATCGCCGGATATGGTCGGTCTGACAATCGCCATCCACAATGGCCGTCAGCATGTGCCGGTCCTGATCAATGAAGACATGGTTGGTCACAAGCTTGGAGAGTTTGCGGTAACGCGTACGTTCAAAGGGCACATTGTGGACAAAAAGGCGAAGCGCTAAGCGCTGGTCGATAGCGAGGTTTAGGAAAATGGAAGTTGCAGCAAGACTGAAAGGTGCGCGGATCTCGGCCCAGAAGGCCCGCCTGGTTGCAGACCAGGTGCGCGGCAAGCCTGTCGAGGAGGCGCTTAGCCTGCTCGAATTCAGCACCAAAAAGGCAGCTCACATCGTCAAGAAGATTCTTGACTCTGCGATTGCCAATGCTGAGAACAATGAAGGCGCGGATGTGGATGAGCTCAAGGTGTCCAGCATCTTTGTCGACGAAGGTATGACGATGAAGCGTCTGCGGCCACGTGCCAAAGGTCGTGCGGATCGCATTTTCAAGCGCTCCTGTCATATCACAGTGAAAGTTGCAGACGGCCAAGGCTAAGTTCAGGAGAAGACCACATGGGTCAGAAAGTACATCCGGTCGGCATACGTTTAGGTATCGTCAAGGATCACAACTCGATCTGGTATGCGGATAGCAAAAACTATGCGAAAACGCTGATTACCGATCTTGAGGTGCGCAAGTACATCGAGAAGACGCTGGAGCACGCTTCTGTGAGCCGCGTTGTCATCGAGCGCCCGGCGCAAACCGCACGCATCACCATTCACACAGCCCGTCCCGGTATCGTGATCGGCAAGAAGGGTGAGGATGTCGACGGCCTGCGCAAGACACTTGCAGACAAGATGGGTGTGCCTGTGCACATCAACATCGAGGAAATCCGCAAGCCTGACCTGGATGCGAAGCTGGTAGCCCAGAACGTGGCGCAGCAGCTCGAGCGCCGTGTGATGTTCCGTCGCGCCATGAAGCGCGTGGTGCAGAACGCGATGCGCCAGGGTGCTGAAGGCATCAAGATCCAGGTGGGTGGTCGTCTGGGTGGTGCAGAAATTGCGCGCACCGAGTGGTACCGCGAAGGTCGTGTGCCGCTGCATACCCTGCGCGCGGACATCGACTACGCGACCTACGAGGCATCTACCACGTACGGCATCATCGGCGTGAAGGTGTGGATCTTCAAGGGTGAAGTGATTGGCACGGAAAACCATTCCGACAGCGCCAAGAAGACAGCAACTAATTAAGGGTTACGCAGATGCTTCAACCTAAGCGTACAAAATTCCGCAAGATGATGAAGGGTCGCAACCGCGGCCTCGCAGAACGCGGCAGCAAGGTCAGCTTTGGCGAGTTCGGCCTTAAGGCGACCGGTCGTGGGCGCATTACTGCGCGCCAGATCGAGGCGGCTCGTCGTGCGATGACCCGTCACATCAAGC
The DNA here is from genome assembly GCF_041395985.1 of Haliea sp. Lineage (NCBI taxonomy): Bacteria > Pseudomonadati > Pseudomonadota > Gammaproteobacteria > Cellvibrionales > Halieaceae > Haliea > Haliea sp. Next base: position 354,377 of record NZ_JAWKZJ010000003.1, on the reverse strand, counting down.
GTGGCGGAAAAATCTGGATCCGGGTCTTCCCCGACAAGCCGATCACCGGCAAGCCGTTGGAAGTACGTCAGGGTAAAGGTAAGGGTAACGTAGAATACTGGGTGGCCCAGGTTCAGCCGGGCAAGGTTCTGTACGAAGTGCAGGGCGTTTCCGAGGAGCTTGCGCGTGAGGCGTTTGCCCTGGCAGCCGCGAAGATCCCGGTAGCCACTACATTTGTTAAACGGTCGGTGATGTGATGAAAGCTAGCGAATTGCGTGATAAGTCCCCCGAGGACCTCAACAAGCAGCTGCTCACCCTGCGTGAAGAGCAGTTCAAGCTGCGCATGCAGAAGTCCACTGGTCAGCTGGGGCAGACACACCTGCTGCAGCAGAACCAGCGCGACATCGCACGCGTCAAGACTGTGCTGAACGAAAAGGCGGGTAACTGAACATGTCTGGTGCAGAGAAGCGTATACGGACGGCAACCGGCAAGGTTGTCAGCAACAAAATGGACAAGACCATCACGGTCCTGATCGAGCGGCGGGTCAAGCACCCGGTGTACGGCAAGTACATCACCCGTTCGTCGAAGATCCACGCGCATGACGAAAACAACGTCTGCAGCATTGGTGACACCGTGAAGGTGACCGAGTCCCGGCCCATTTCCAAGAGCAAGACCTGGAAGTTGCTCGAAGTAGTGGAAAACGCCCAGCAGGTTTAAGCGCTGTAATTTGCGGCCTCGCCGCAGTTTGGAGTAAGAGATGATTCAGACAGAGTCGTATTTGGAAGTCGCTGACAACAGCGGTGCCCGTCGGGTGATGTGCATCAAGGTGCTGGGTGGCTCCAAGCGTCGCTATGCGCGCGTCGGTGACCTCATCAAGGTGACGGTGAAGGAAGCAATCCCGCGCGGCAAGGTCAAGAAAGGCCAGGTCATGACGGCGGTTGTGGTGCGCACGCGCAAAGGCGTGCGTCGTCCCGATGGCTCGCTGATCAAGTTCGACGACAACGCCGCCGTACTGCTGAACAACCAGCAGGCGCCGATCGGCACCCGTATTTTTGGCCCCGTGACTCGTGAGCTGCGCGGCGAGAAGTTTATGAAGATTATTTCTCTGGCTCCCGAAGTAATCTGATTCGGCCAGGAGGAGAGGAAACTGTAATGTCCAAGATCAAGCGCGATGACGAAGTGATTATCCTGGCCGGCAAGGACAAGGGTAAGCGCGGCAAGGTTCGCAAGGTGCTCGCTGACAATCGCGTGGTTGTCTCCGGCATCAATATGGTGAAGAAGCACACCCGGCCGAACCCGCAGATGGGCGTCGCCGGTGGCATCGTCGAGCGCGAAGCGCCGATCCAGGTGTCCAATGTGGCAATTTACAACCCGTCGACCAGCAAGGCCGATCGGGTGGGTTACAAAGTTGATGGGGATACCAAAGTGCGTATCTTCAAATCCAGTGGCGAGGCGATTGACGCCTGATTCGGGGGTCAAGGGTAAAAGACATGGCAACGTTGAAAGAAAGGTACAAGAGCGAAATCGCTCCTCGGCTGCGGGAAGAGCTGGGTTTGAGCAATGTGATGGAGATTCCCCGCATCACCAAGATCACCCTGAATATGGGTGTCGGTGAGGCTGTGGGCGACAAGAAAGTGTTGGAAAACGCGGTCGCCGACATGGAGAAGATCTCCGGCCAGAAGCCCGTGATCACCCTGGCGCGGCGCTCCATTGCCGGCTTCAAGATTCGTGACGGCTGGCCGATTGGCTGCAAGGTCACACTGCGTTCCGACCGCATGTACGAGTTCCTGGAGCGCTTGATCACCATCGCGATCCCGCGGATTCGCGACTTCCGTGGTATCAGCCCGAAGTCGTTTGACGGCCGCGGTAACTTTGCCATGGGTGTCAGCGAGCAGATTATTTTCCCGGAAATCGAGTACGACCAGGTGGACACGCTGCGCGGTATGGACATCACCATCACCACCACAGCTCGTACGGATGATGAGGGTCGCGCCCTGATGCGTGCCTTCAACTTCCCCCTGAAAGGTTAAGAGGCAAGTAATGGCTAAGAAATCGATGATCGCACGTGAGAAAAAGCGCGCGCAGATGGTGGTCAAGTATGCCGGCAAGCGTGCCGCGCTGAAGGCTGTCCTGAACGATCAGAACGCATCCGATGACGCCAAGTGGGACGCGCAGATCGCTCTGCAGAAGCTTCCCCGCGACGCCAGCCCGGTACGCAAGCAGCGTCGTTGCCAGCTCACCGGTCGTCCTCACGGCGTCTATCGTAAATTTGGCCTGTGCCGCAACAAGCTGCGTGAAGCAGCGATGCGCGGTGATGTACCGGGTCTGGTTAAAGCCAGCTGGTAACGGAGAGATTCGATCATGAGTATGCAAGATCCGCTGTCAGATATGCTGACCCGCATCCGTAACGCACAAATGGCCGGCAAGGCCCGAGTAGAAATGCCGGGTTCCAAGCTCAAGGCTGCTGTTGCCGAGGTGCTCAAGCAGGAAGGTTACATCAATGACTTCGCGGCCTCCGCCGAGTCGGGCAAGCCGCGCCTCAGCATTGAGCTGAAGTATTACGAAGGCAAGCCCGTCATCGCCGAGATTGACCGCGTAAGCCGCCCCGGTCTGCGTAGCTACGCTGCCAAGGACGAATTGCCGACGATTCGCAACGGACTTGGGGTGGCCATTGTGTCCACGTCGAAGGGCGTTATGACCGACCGGGCAGCCCGTGCTGCTGGTGTTGGTGGCGAAGTGCTCTGCACCGTTTTCTAGAATTACTGAAGAAGGGCATTCAACATGTCTAGAGTCGCAAAAAATCCGGTTCAGCTGCCGAAAGGGGTTACCGTAACCCAGAGCGGTCGCGACGTGACCGTCAAGGGTGGCAAAGGCACGCTGGCGCTCGAGTTGGGCGTGGGTATTGCCATCAACGAAGAAGATGGTGCTCTCAATATCGCCTATGACGGCGACAAGACCAAGGCGCTGGCCGGTACCACGCGGGCGCTGCTGAACAACATGGTGATCGGCGTCAGCGAAGGCTGGGAAAAGAAGCTGGTACTCAACGGCGTTGGCTACCGTGCCAAGGCAGACGGCAAGTCGGTGAACCTCACCGTGGGCCTGTCGCACCCGGTTGACTATCAGCTTCCGGAGGGCGTAACCGCTGAAACCCCGACCCAGACCGAGGTCGTGGTCAAGGGTATCGACAAGCAGGCTGTAGGCCAGGCGGCTGCCGAGATTCGCAGCTTCCGTCCGCCAGAGCCTTACAAGGGCAAGGGTATTCGCTACGCCACCGAGAACGTGCGGCGTAAAGAAGCCAAGAAGAAGTAGGTAGGTTGAGATGAGTGCAAAAAATGATTCAAGGCTGCGTCGCGCACGTCGCGCTCGCAACCGTATGCGTGAGCAGGGCGTCAATCGCCTCAGCGTGCACCGTACGCCGCGGCATATCTACGCCCAGATCATCGCGCCCGCAGGGGATCGTGTTCTGGCCAGCGCCTCAACGCTGGACAGCAGCCTGCGCGCTGGCAGCACCGGCAACCAGGAAGCTGCGGCAGCGGTAGGCAAGCTGGTGGCGGAACGCGCCAAGGCCGCCGGAATCGAGAAGGTTGCGTTTGATCGCGCAGGCTACAAGTACCACGGACGTGTCAAGGCGCTTGCCGATGCTGCCCGTGAAAGTGGACTGGAATTCTAGGGTAAGGTTATGGCGTTTAACGATCAGAAGAAGCAGCAGCAGGACGGTGATCTCCAGGAGAAGCTGGTACAGGTCAACCGTGTTGCGAAAGTGGTCAAGGGTGGCCGGATCTTCAGCTTTACCGCGTTGACGGTTGTCGGCGATGGCAATGGCAAGGTCGGCTTCGGGCGCGGAAAGGCACGTGAAGTACCTGTTGCGATCCAGAAAGCGATGGAAGCTGCGCGCCGCAACATGATTCAGGTAGAGCTGAGTCACGGCACTATCCAGTATCCGGTCAAGGCCAGCCATGGCGCCTCCAAGGTGTACATGCAGCCTGCGTCTGAAGGTACAGGCGTCATCGCCGGTGGCGCGATGCGTGCGGTGCTTGAAATTGCCGGCGTACACAACGTACTGGCCAAGTGCTATGGCTCTACTAACCCGGTCAACGTAGTGCGCGCGACCTTCAATGGCCTGCGCGACATGTCTTCACCGGACGACGTGGCGGCAAAGCGCGGCAAAACTGTCGAAGAAATTCTGAACTAATTACTGGGTTGGCGAGTCATGGCTAAAGCTACTATCAAAGTGACGCAGACCAAGAGCGTCCACGGTCGGTTGAAGAACCACCGCGCCTGTGTCGCGGGCCTGGGTCTGCGCCGGATTGGTCATACCGTAGAGGTGGAAGATACTCCCTCTGTGCGCGGCATGATCAATAAAGTGAACTATATGGTTCGGATCGAGGAGTAAATCATGTCAGACGTAATGCGACTGAATACCCTGGGGCCGAACCCGGGTGCGCGCAAGGAAGGCAAGCGGGTTGGCCGCGGTATCGGCAGTGGCCTGGGCAAGACCGCGGGTCGTGGGCACAAGGGGCAGAAGTCCCGCTCTGGCGGCAAAGTGCGCCCTGGTTTTGAAGGCGGCCAGATGCCCTTGCAGAAGCGCCTGCCCAAGTACGGTTTTACGTCACGCGTGTCCCGCACGACAGCGCAGGTGCGCCTGGGCGAGCTGAATGCCGTTGACGGCGATGTGGTTGATATTGACGCGCTGAAGGCCGCGGACGTTATTCGTCAGGACGTGCTGCGCGTGCGTGTGTTCCTGTCAGGAGAGCTGAGCAAGCCAGTCACCGTCAAAGGTCTGGTTGTGACCAAGGGCGCTCGCACTGCGATTGAGCAGGCCGGCGGGAAGGTTGAGGAATAAATGGCGACGGGTCAGCTGACAGGGTCTAACAAAGCAGGACTGGGCGAGCTTTTTGCTCGCCTTCGTTTTGTTTTGCTGGCCATTATTGTTTACCGGATTGGTACCCACATACCTGTTCCGGGGATAGACCCTGCCCAGCTGGCGGCGCTGTTCAACCAGAACCAGGGCACGATACTGGGCCTGGCGAACATGTTCTCCGGCGGCGCTTTGGAGCGCATGAGTATTCTTGCGCTGGGGATCATGCCGTACATCTCGGCATCCATCATCATGCAGTTGATGTCGGCGGTAACGCCGCAGCTGGAAGCGCTGAAAAAAGAAGGTGAGTCGGGCCGTCGCAAGATCAGTCAGTACACGCGCTACCTGACCGTTGTCCTCGCCATCATCCAGGCGACCGGTATGACGGTGGGTATGGCCAACCAGGGCATGTCCTACGACACGTCGGTGGTCTTCTACGTCATCGCGATCACCTCGCTGGTAACCGGCGCGGTGTTCATGATGTGGCTGGGTGAGCAGATCACTGAAAAAGGCGTGGGTAACGGGATATCCCTGTTGATTTTCGCAGGCATCGTTGCCGGCCTTCCCGCAGCGATCGGGCAGTCGCTGGAGCAGGCGCGCCAGGGCGAACTGAACATTCTGGTGCTGCTGTTTATCCTGACGCTGGCCGTAGCCGTCATCTACATGATCGTGTTCATCGAGCGCGGTCAGCGCCGGATCACGGTCAATTACGCCAAGCGCCAGCAAGGCCGGAAGATGATGCAGGCGCAGAGTTCGCACCTGCCGCTGAAGGTGAACATGGCAGGTGTGATTCCGGCGATTTTCGCCAGCAGCATCCTGCTGTTCCCCGCGTCCATTGCGCAGTGGTTCGGCTCCGGCGGTTCTGCGGACTGGCTGCAGGATCTTGCGCTGGCCATTGGTCCGGGGCAGCCGCTGAACATTCTGCTGTTCACGGCGTTCGTGGTGTTCTTCTGCTTCTTCTATACGGCGTTGATGTTCAATCCGCAGGAAGTGGCCGACAACCTCAAGCGCTCTGGTGCCTTTGTGCCCGGTATCCGCCCCGGCCAGCAGACAGCGAACTACATTGACGGCGTGTTGACCCGGTTGACGGTTTTCGGCTCTGCCTATATCGCGCTCGTGTGTCTGATGCCCCAGTTCCTGGTGGTGATGTGGAATGTACCGTTTTACCTGGGTGGTACGTCGCTGCTGATCGTGGTGGTCGTGGTCATGGACTTTATGGCCCAGGTGCAGAGCCACCTGATGTCTCACCAGTACGACTCGGTGATGAAGAAAGCGAAGCTGAACAACTATGGTGCTTCCGGTCGCTGAAAAGTGCTGGCCGGTCATTGGAGAAAAGTGAAATGAAAGTACGTGCATCAGTAAAGAAGGTCTGCAGAAACTGCAAGGTGGTCCGTCGCAAGGGCGTCGTGCGCGTTATCTGCAATACCGATCCGCGTCACAAGCAGCGCCAGGGCTGATTGGCCCAGGAAACTGACTGTTGATTTTTAGTAAACATATCGCTAGAATGCTGCGCCTTTCGCGCCACACACCCTCGACCTTGCAGGTTGAGCGGTCAGGTGTTTCTGCCCAGTGCAAAGCGACGATTTGAGTATTTGGAGAAAGTTGGATGGCTCGTATTGCCGGCGTCAACATACCCGATAACAAGCACACCGTTATCGCCCTGACCTACATTTTTGGCGTAGGTCGTACACAGGCGCGCCGCCTGTGCGTCGAGGCCGGTGTTGCCGAGGACGTGAAGATTGGCGATCTCGACGAGGCGCAGATGGATGCGCTTCGGACCAAGGTGGGCGAGATGACGGTCGAGGGTGACTTGCGTCGTGAAGTGTCCATGAACATCAAGCGTCTGATGGACCTGGGCTGCAATCGCGGCCTGCGTCACCGTCGCAGCCTGCCGCTGCGTGGGCAACGCACCAAGACCAATGCACGTACCCGCAAGGGTCCGCGCAAGCCGATTCGCAAGTAAGGGACTCGTACCCGCGAATCCTTTTTAGTGTAGCTGCACCGGGTGCAGTGTTGATATTAAAGCAGGAAATACAGTATGGCCAAGCCAGGTGGCAAGACCACTCGCAAGAAGATTACCAAGACCGTGGTGGACGGCATTGCGCACGTTCACGCGTCTTTCAACAACACGATCATCACTATTACTGACCGCCAGGGTAACACCCTGAGCTGGGCAACTTCTGGTGGTTCCGGTTTCCGTGGCTCACGTAAGAGCACGCCCTTCGCAGCCCAGGTAGCTGCAGAGCGCGCCGGTGAAGCAGCCAAGGAGTATGGGCTGAAGAACCTTGATGTTCAGGTGAAAGGCCCTGGCCCCGGCCGTGAGTCCGCAGTGCGCGCGCTCAATGCCTGTGGCTACAAGATCACCAACATCACTGACGTGACGCCGATTCCGCACAATGGCTGCCGTCCGCCCAAGAAACGTCGCGTCTAACATCAAGACAAGCGCTTAGCAGGAACAACTGACATGGCTCGATACATTGGACCCAAGTGCAAGCTGGCCCGCCGGGAAGGAACAGACCTGTTCCTCAAGAGCGGTGTGCGCGCACTCGAAAGTAAGTGCAAACCCGAATCCGCCCCCGGCCAGCACGGCGCGCGCCGTGGCCGTCTGTCTGATTACGGCGTACAGCTGCGTGAAAAGCAGAAAGTGCGTCGTATCTACGGCATCCTGGAGAAACAGTTCCGCAACTACTACAAGGAAGCCGCTCGTCTGAAAGGCGCCACCGGTGAAAACCTGCTGCAGTTGCTGGAAAGCCGCCTGGACAACGTTGTTTATCGCATGGGCTTCGGCTCCACGCGTGCCGAAGCGCGCCAGCTGGTTTCCCACAAAGGCATTCTGGTCAACGGTGCGGTGGTTAACGTCGCATCCTACCAGGTCAAGGCGGGCGATGTGGTGTCCCTGCGGGAAAAGGCAAAGAAGCAACTGCGCGTGCAGTCTGCCCTGGCACTGGCCGCCCAGCGCGGTGATGCCGAGTGGATCGATTTCAATAGCGATAAGCTGGAAGGAGTGTTCAAGTCAGCCCCTGAGCGCCAGGATCTGTCTTCCGAGATCAACGAAAACCTGATCGTGGAACTGTACTCCAAGTAATCCGGACTTAGGACTAACCTACTCATACAGGTGCCAGAATGCAGACAGCAGTAAACGAATTTTTGACTCCGCGGGTTATCAACGTCGAAGAGAAGACGAGCACTCGTGCGCAGGTCACCCTGGAGCCGCTGGAGCGGGGCTTTGGCCATACGCTCGGCAACGCCCTGCGTCGCATACTGCTGTCTTCCATGCCCGGCTGCGCCATTACCGAAGTCGAAATTGACGGCGTGGAGCATGAGTACAGCGCCATCGAAGGTGTGCAGGAGGACGTTATTGAGATCCTGCTGAACCTCAAAGGCGTTGCGCTGGTCATGAACGGCAAGGATGAAGCCGAGCTGACCCTGAGCCGCAAGGGCCCGGGTGTAGTCACCGCAGGCGATATCCAGGTCGACCATGATATCGAGATCCGCAATCCTGACCACGTGATTTGCCACCTCAACGGCAACTCGGACATCAGCATGAAGCTGACCGTGGCACGTGGCCGTGGCTACTCACCGGCTGATTCCAGAGAGAATCCCGAGGAGGAGACGCGCGCGATTGGCCGTCTGCACCTCGACGCCACGTTCTCACCCATCAATCGGGTGGCCTATGTGGTCGAGGCGGCACGTGTCGAACAGCGCACGGACCTCGACAAGCTGGTGCTCGACCTCGAGACCAACGGCACCATCGACCCTGAAGAGGCGATCCGCCGCGCAGCGACCATTCTGCAGCAGCAGCTGGCCGTGTTTGTCGACCTCGAGAGTGAGAGCCAGAGCGAATCTGTGGTTGAGGAAGACGAAGTCGACCCGATACTGCTGCGCCCGGTTGATGACCTCGAGCTGACAGTGCGTTCCGCCAACTGTCTGAAAGCAGAGAACATTTACTACATCGGCGACCTTGTTCAGCGCACTGAAGTTGAGCTGCTGAAAACCCCGAACCTGGGCAAGAAGTCACTGACTGAAATCAAGGATGTACTGGCGTCCCGCGGCTTGTCGCTGGGTATGCGCCTGGACAACTGGCCACCGGCCAGCCTCCGAAACGACGACCGGGTGTTGAGCATCTAAACACACGAGTTACCAGTTGGCAGTGCTGAGATAGCACAGAGAGTATAGGAAAGGAAAAATGCGTCACCGTCATAGCGGACGTCAGTTGAATCGGAATGCCTCCCACCGCAAGGCCATGTTCCGTAACATGACCGTGTCTCTGGTAGAGCACGAGTTGATCAAAACCACTTTGCCCAAGGCGAAAGAGCTGCGCAGCTACGCTGAGCCGCTGATCACCCTGGCCAAGAGCGACAGCGTGGCGAATCGCCGCCTCGCCTTCGATCGCATGCGCGACAAGGCTGCAGTGGGCAAGTTGTTTGCCGAACTCGGGCCGCGCTACCAGGCCCGCCCGGGCGGTTACATTCGCATCATGAAGTGCGGCTATCGCGCGGGCGACAAGGCTCCCATGGCCTATGTCGAATTGGTCGATCGTCCAGCGTCGGATGACGTAGCAAGCGAAGAGGCGTAAAGCCTCCCATTAAGAAGCCGGGCACTGCCCGGCTTTTTTATGCCCGCAATTCGGCACGATGACAACACCCGCTCGCGGTGTTAATCACGACAACCCACCGGCGAACCACCCTCCTACGACAAGCCCACCAGCATTACCCAGGCCACAGCGGACCGTCGGCGGCCAGGACGGCCGCCGCCGAGCCCCCATGGACGGGTTCACGGCGTGTCCGCAGTGGCCTGGGTAACGCTGCTGGGCGCCGGCACCACCGCACGACCGCACCACCGCACCGATACAGCCTATGCAGCCGCCTTCTTCTTCCTTTTCCGCACAGCCCCGGTCTTGCCGCGCCCGCCGGCTGCGCGCGTCAACAGCGGCTTGAGGAACATCCCGGTATAGGAACCGGGCGCTTCCGCAACCTCCTCCGGCGTACCTGTCGCGATAATCTGGCCGCCGCCCGAACCGCCTTCCGGCCCCAGGTCTACCAGCCAGTCCGCCGTTTTGATCACATCCAGGTTGTGCTCAATGATCACCACGGTATTGCCGTGATCCCGCAGGCGGTGCAGAACCTCCAGCAGTTGGCGAATGTCCTCAAAGTGCAGGCCGGTGGTGGGCTCATCGAGGATATAAAGGGTCTTGCCGGTATCGCGCTTGGACAATTCCCGCGACAGTTTGACGCGCTGCGCCTCGCCACCTGACAAGGTGGTAGCCGCCTGCCCGAGGCGTATGTAGGACAGGCCTACATCCATCAGGGTTTGCAGCTTGCGCGCGATGGTCGGCACCGGCTCGAAGAAGGCCAGCGCATCTTCCACCGTCATCTCCAGCACTTCGTGGATATTCTTGCCCTTGTAGCGGACTTCCAGCGTTTCGCGGTTATAGCGTTTGCCCTTGCAGACATCGCAGGGGACGTAAATGTCAGGCAGGAAGTGCATCTCTACCTTGGTGACGCCATCGCCCTGACAGGCTTCACAGCGACCACCCTTGACGTTGAAGCTGAAACGGCCGGGCTTGTAGCCACGCGAGCGCGCCTCCTGGGTGCCAGAGAACAATTCCCGCACCGGGGTAAAGATCCCGGTATAGGTCGCCGGGTTGGAACGGGGCGTGCGGCCGATCGGGCTCTGGTCGATGTCGATGCATTTATCGATGTGCTGCATGCCGGTGATCGCCGAGTAAGGCGCCGGCGTCAGTGTGGTGGCACCATTCAGCTCGGTAGCAGCGAGGGGATACAGCGTATTGTTGACCAGGGTAGATTTGCCGGAGCCGGATACGCCTGTGACACAGGTCAGTAGCCCCAGTGGCAGCTCGAGGGTGACATTCTGCAGGTTGTTGCCCGTGGCGCCCGAAAGCGTAAGCATTTTCTTGCGGTTCACAGGGGTGCGCTTTGCGGGCACAGCGATCGAGCGTTTTCCGGACAGGTAGGCGCCGGTCAGGGAATCCGCGTTGCCCACGATATCCGCCAGGCTGCCCTGGGCCACAATGCGCCCACCGTGCACCCCCGCGCCGGGGCCTATGTCAATAATGTGGTCAGCGCTGCGAATGGCGTCCTCATCGTGCTCAACCACCAGTACCGTATTTCCCAGGTCGCGCAGGTGCGTCAGCGTGCCCAGCAGGCGCTCATTGTCTCGTTGATGCAGGCCAATCGACGGCTCGTCGAGAATGTACATCACGCCGACCAGTCCCGCGCCAATTTGCGAGGCTAGGCGGATGCGCTGTGCCTCACCACCCGAGAGGGTTTCCGCGCTGCGGCTCAGCGTCAGGTAATTCAGTCCCACATCGACCAGAAAGCGGTACCGTGCGCGCAGTTCCTTGAGGATCTTGCTGGCGATTTCGCCCTTGCGCCCGGGCAGGGTCAGGTTGCCGAAGTAGACCTCGGCCTCGCCCACCGGCATTTCCGCGATGCTCGGCAGGTCGCGATCATCCACGAATACGTGGCGTGCATCCTGGCACAGGCGCGTGCCGCCGCAATCCGGGCAGGGTTGCGTCGACATGAACTTGAACAGCTCCTCACGCACCGACTGGGACTCTGTGTCGCGATAGCGCCGCTCCATGTTGGGCAGTATCCCCTCAAAGGGATGCTTGCGCTTGTAGACATCGCCGCGATCATTCATGTAGGCGAAGCTGATCTCCTCATCCCCGCTGCCCTGGAGAATGGCCTGCTGATGGTCCTTCTTCAGCTGTGCAAACGGTGTGTCGATGGAAAAGCCGTAGTGATCGGCGAGGCTGGTCAACATGTGGAAGTAGTACACGTTGCGCCGGTCCCAGCCGCGTATGGCGCCCTCGGCGAGGCTGGACTCCGGGTGCAGCACGACGCGTGCCGGATCGAAATACTGCTTGACGCCCAGACCGTCACAGCTGGAGCAGGCACCCGCGGGGTTGTTGAAGGAAAACAGTCGCGGCTCCAGTTCGTCGATGCTGTGGCCGCAGACGGGGCAAGCAAAACGGGCGGAGAACATGATGTCCCCGCCGTCGCCCTCCATGGGGCTGATCGTGGCGAGGCCATCGGTGAGACCCAGCGCCGTTTCGAAGGATTCCGCCAGTCGCAGGCTGAGATCGGCGCGCACCTTGAAGCGGTCTACCACTACCTCAATGTCATGTTTGCGCTTTTTGTCGAGGTCGGGAAGGTCATCAAGCTCGGTGATAATGCCATCGACCCTGGCACGTACAAAGCCGGCGGCGCGCAGCTCCTCAAAGACATGCAGGTGCTCACCCTTGCGCGCCCGCACCACGGGCGCCAGCAACATCAGTTTGCTGCCCTCGGGCATGGCCAGCACGGAATCGACCATCTGGCTCACCGTCTGGGCCTGCAGGCTCTCACCGTGTTCCGGGCAGCGCGGTTCCCCGACACGTGCGTACAGCAGGCGCAGGTAGTCGTATATCTCGGTAATGGTACCCACGGTCGAGCGCGGATTGTGGGATGTGGACTTCTGTTCGATGGAAATAGCGGGCGACAGACCCTCGATATGGTCCATATCGGGCTTTTCCATCATCGACAGGAACTGCCTGGCATAGGTGGACAGCGACTCCACATAGCGCCGCTGCCCTTCGGCATACAGCGTGTCGAAGGCCAATGAAGACTTCCCTGATCCTGAGAGCCCGGTGATGACAACCAGTTTGTCCCGGGGGATGTCGAGGTCGATGTTCTTCAGGTTGTGGGTGCGTGCACCGCGGACGTGAATGGTGTCCATGTGTCTCCGGTCAGGGGGTATCGGTCGAACCCGACAGTATAGGTGGTGTTGTCGTGTCGAGGCAAAAGGTTACCAGGTGGTACGCAGGCGTCTGCCGAGTGGATGCCACAGGGAAAGCGAAGCTGTTACCATAGCGGCTTTTGCAAAGTGCCTGCCCTGCTGTGATTACCAAACATCCCATGTCGTCCGTTGAGCGGCGCTCAGTGGCCTCACTGGCCTTGCTGTACAACGTGCGCATGCTGGGCCTGTTCATGGTGCTGCCGCTGCTGGCCCTGTACGCCGTGGACTTTGCCGGCGCGACGCCCACCTTGATCGGGGTGGCGCTGGGGGTCTACGGGCTCACCCAGGCATCACTGCAGATTCCCCTGGGCTGGCTCTCCGACCGCATCGGCCGCAAGCCGGTGATTATTGGCGGTCTGCTGGTTTTTGCGGCGGGCAGTGTGGTGGCGGCACTGGCCGAGAGCATTCAGGGCATCATTCTTGGCCGCGCCCTGCAGGGTGCCGGGGCGATTGCCAGCAGTGTGATGGCACTGGTGGCTGATCTCACGTCCCGGGAGCAGCGCACGAAGGCGATGGCGGTTGTGGGTGCGAGTATTGGCCTGGCCTTCGCCCTGGCCCTCGTACTGGGGCCGCTGATAGCGGGAATGGGCGGGCTGGAGGCCGTGTTTGGCGTCACCGCGGCATTGGCGTTGGTGGGCATCGTGGTGGTGCTCTGGCAGGTGCCGGACCCGCCTCACAGCGGGGTGACCTACACCGAGGTTGGTACGCGACCCCGCCTGTTCCGGGCCAGCCTGCGCAACGGCACGCTGCTGCGGCTGGATATCGGCATTTTTGCCCTCCATTTTGTGCTCATGGCCAGCTTCCAGATTGTGCCCGGGGCACTGGAGTCAGTGGTTGGGGTGGCCCGCGAGCACCATTGGCAGATTTACCTGCCCGCGGTATTGCTGTCGGTGCTCGGCATCCTGCCCCTGATGCGGCTGGCCGAGCGCGGCGGCCGTCACCATCTTGTGTTCCTTGTCGCTATCGCCGTATTGATGGTGGCTCTGGCACTGCTCGGCCTGGCGGCCACGCCCTGGTTGTTCTGCGTGGCACTTTGGTTGTTCTTTGTCGGGTTCAACTATATGGAGGCGGTGTTGCCCTCCCTGGTCAGCAAGGCCGTGGCACCCGAGGCCAAGGGTACGGCGCTGGGCATATTCTCCACCGCGCAGTTTCTCGGTATCTTCGCCGGTGGTGCCGCGGGCGGCTGGGTACTCCAGCACTACGGGATCGTTGGCATTACCGAGTTGTGCCTGCTGGTTATCGCGGTGTGGATGCTGGTGGCACTGCCGGCGCCTGTTCAAGGCGAGTCCGGGTTGGGCGAAGCCGCGCCCTGAGTGCCGGGCGGCAGCCGCAGGCCTGAACCGATGGGTTTTGGCGTGATGTGCTGTCGCAATTGCACAGGCGGATTGTTATAGTCCCTGCAGTTATGTCCAATCGCCAACCGTCCACGAAAGAGGAGTTACCATGGCTTCACGGGGCGTCAACAAAGTCATACTCGTCGGTAATCTGGGCGCGGATCCGGAAGTGCGCTACATGCCATCAGGTGGTGCGGTGACCAACGTCAACCTGGCTACGTCCGAGAGTTGGAAGGACAAGCAGACCGGCCAACCCCAGGAACGCACGGAGTGGCACCGTGTGGTCTTCTTCAATCGGCTGGCGGAGATTGCTGGTGAATACCTGAAGAAGGGCTCCAAGGTGTATGTTGAGGGCTCCCTGCGCACGCGCAAGTGGCAGGCACAGGACGGCCAGGATCGGTACACCACGGAAATCGTGGCCAGTGAGATGCAGATGCTGGACAGCCGCCCCGGCGGCGGCCAGATGGGCGGCGACAACTATGGGCGCGATGAGTACAACCAGAGCGCGGCGCCGCAGCAGCAAGCTCCCGCCGCATCGGGCGGCGCACGTGCGCCGGCGAGCAACACACCTCCCGGTGATTTTGACGACTTTGACGACGACATTCCTTTCTGAGGCGGGTGTTGCGCCTGCAGGGCAGGGCAGTGATCCGGGGGTGCTCGTGTGCGCGTCCTGTTGATCGGCTCGGACAGCTCTCTGGGGCTGGCACTGGCGGACCATCTGAAGCGCTGGGGCCGGCACGAGCTTGAGAGTGTTTCCAGCTCGGTGTCGCGCTGGAAGAGTGAGCGCCACGCCAAGAAGGTTGTGCGCCGTGCGCGGGCGGACATCGTGGTTGATCTGCGCCTGCAGGGCGCAATCGACAGTGGCGAACTGATCAACGAGCTGGATGTCGAGCGCAGTCACTGGTTGGCCAAGGCCTGTCAGCGCAGCGATGCCAGCTATTTTCTGGTGTCCAGCGCGCGCGTGTTCGCAGGTGATGCGGAGCGCAGCTATCGCGAACAGGACCCGCCAGACAATCCCGAAACGGTGGGGCGTTTGTTGGCGGCGGCGGAAACGCGCGCCAGCGAGACCTGCGAACGGCACGTGGTGCTGCGTCTTGGCCCGGTATTTTCCGCAGCCGGCGTCAACGTGTTGTCGCATATGCTGGAACAGCTGATCGCAGGCGGTACCTTGTCACTGGACAACCAGCTCAGGGGTTGCCCCGTCGAGTCTCTGGACGCCGCCCGGGTTGTGGCAGGCATGCTCGACCAGTTGGGTGCCGGCGCAGAGTCCTGGGGTATCTACCATTACTGCAGCACGGATACGACCAACTGTTATGAGTTTGCAGAAGCGTTGCTGGCTTCCGCGTCCCAGTTCTCGCGCTTCTCTCCCGATGCCGTGCAGTTGCAGTTGCTGGGCGGCCCGGGCCGCGCACTCAACCGCTCACTGCAGTGCAACCGCATCCGCAGCACCTTTGCCATCAAACAGGTTTCCTGGCGCAGTTTTGTCGCCGATACCGTGCGCCAGTACTTTTACCAACGCCAACAACAGCAGGCAAACAAGGAGGCCTCAGGCTGATGTCTGAATCGTCCGCGAGCGGCACAGCGACCGGTCTGTCGATTGCGGTGCTGACGGTATCCGACACCCGTACGCCCGACACCGACACCTCGGGGCAGTACCTGGTGCAGGCGCTTGTAGCCGCAGGTCACAGCTGCTTCGCGCACAACATCGTGCCCGATGACATCTACCAGATTCGTGCGTTGCTGTCTGGCTGGATAGCCGAGCCTGCCGTGCAGGTGGTGCTGGTGACGGGCGGTACCGGGTTTTCCGGGCGGGATTCCACGCCCGAAGCGGTGGCACCGCTGTTCGATAAATCCATCGAGGGTTTTGGTGAAGTCTTCCGCGCCTTGTCGTTTGCAGAAATCGGGTCGTCGACGGTGCAGTCGCGCGCCCTGGGCGGACTCGCCAACAACACGCTCATCTTCTGCATGCCGGGGTCCACTGGTGCCTGTCGCACCGCCTGGACAGGCATTATCCGCGAACAGCTGGACAGCGATCACCGGCCCTGTAACTTCGTTGGGGTGCTGCGGGCCCGCGCTACGCTGTCGTGAAGCCGCTACTGCCGGTCGATGAAGCGCTGGCGACCCTGTTGGCCAGCGCCCCCCCACCGCCTGCCAGCGAGCTGCGCTGTCTGCAGACGGCGTGTGGCATGGTGCTGGCCGACGATGTGATCGCCTCCGTCGCGGTGCCACCGGAGGACAACAGCGCCATGGATGGCTACGCACTGCGCGCCCGCGACGCCACCGCCCCGTTGCCCGTCAGCCAGCGTATTGCCGCCGGACAGGCTCCCGAACCCCTGATGCCGGGGACGGCGGCACGGATCTTCACCGGCGCGCCAGTGCCTGCCGGTGCCGATGCCATCGCCATCCAGGAACAGTGTGTCGAGGTCAACGGCACCGTCGTCATACAGGGGGCGGTGCAGCCGGGTGACAATATTCGGCCGTGTGGGCAGGATATCCCTGCAGGCACTCGTGTGCTGGCCCGGGGCAGGCGTCTGCGAGCCGAGGATATGGGGCTCCTGGCCGCGGTGGGGCTTGCGCAGGTGCCTGTTCGACGCCCGCTGCGGGTCGCGCTGCTGGCCACCGGTGATGAACTGGTGGAGCCCGGCGTCGCGCCCCTGCGAGCGGGGCAGATCTACAACAGCAATCGCTATATGCTCGCGGCGCTGGTGCGCGGCCTGGGTATGCAGGTTGTCGACTGTGGCAGGGTGGCCGATACGCCGGAGGCCACGGCCGCAGCGCTGGTGCAGGCGGCAGGCAGCGCCGACTGCGTAATCAGCTCGGGTGGCGTATCCGTGGGCGACGAGGACCATGTGCGCCATCAGGTGGAGCGGTTGGGTTCGCTGTCTCTGTGGCGCCTTGCCATCAAGCCGGGCAAGCCACTGGCGTTCGGGGAAGTCGCTGGTGTGCCGTTTCTTGGCTTGCCCGGCAACCCGACTTCCAGTTTTGTCACCTTCTGCCTGCTGGCCAGGCCCTTCCTGTTGCGCTACCAGGGTGCTTGCGACGTAGAGCCGCTCTGGCTGCGTGCCCGGGCCGGGTTCAGTCGTGCCAAGCCGGACAGCCGGCAGGAGTATCTGCGGGTGAGCGTGAGCGCCGGGCCCGATGGCCCGCTGGTGGTACCCTTTGCCAACCAGAGCTCGGGTGTGCTGAGTTCGGTGTGCTACAGCAACGCGCTGGCCTGCGTGCCTCCCGCGACCTGCGTTGTGGAAGGGGACTGGCTGGATGTGGCGCTACTGGATTCCCTTTGCTGAGTCCGGTGCCTGCTCAGCCGGTGAATTTCTGGAACACGAGCGAGGCATTGGTGCCACCGAAGCCGAAGCTGTTGGACATCACGCGTTGCAGGTCCACGTTGTCGTGTCGCTGGGTGGCGATCGGCAGGCCCTCCGCTTCCGGGTCCAGGGTCTCGATATTGGCCGAGGCGGCGATAAAGCCGGCTTGCTGCATCAGCAGGGAGTAGATCGCCTCCTGCACGCCGGCGGCACCCAGAGAGTGCCCCGAGAGTGACTTGGTCGATCCTACAACGGGAATGTGATCGCGATCGCGATAGGCTTCACGCACCGCCTTCAGTTCCTGAATGTCGCCGGCGGGAGTGCTGGTGCCGTGGGCATTGATATAATCGATCGGGCCGCTGACCGTAGCCAGCGCCTGCTGCATGCAGCGTACGGCGCCTTCGCCAGAGGGCGCCACCATGTCGTAGCCGTCGGAGGTGGCGCCGTAGCCGACTAACTCGGCGTAGATCCGTGCACCCCGTGCGAGGGCGTGTTCCAGTTCTTCAAGCACCAGCATGCCACCGCCGCCCGCGATGACGAATCCGTCCCGGTTTGCGTCGTAGGCGCGAGAGGCGCGCTCCGGCGTATCGTTGTACTTGGTGGACAGCGCACCCATGGCGTCGAACAGGCTGCTCAGTGTCCAGTGCAACTCCTCGCCGCCGCCCGCGAACACGATGTCCTGCTTGTTGAGCTGAATCTGCTCCATGGCGTTGCCAATGCAGTGCGCGCTGGTGGAGCAGGCAGATGAAATCGAGTAGTTCACGCCCTTGATCCGGAAGGGCGTGGCGAGACAGGCTGATACCGTGCTCCCCATGGTTTGGGTCACCCGATAGGGGCCCACGCGGCGCAGGCCTTTTTCCCGCAGAATGTCGGCCGCTTCGGTCTGGCTTGCCGATGAGGCGCCACCGGACCCGGCGATGATACCTGTGCGCACATTGGATACGTCTTTCTCGGCGAGTCCGGAGTCCGCTATCGCCTGCTGCATGGCGATGTAGGCATAGGCGGCAGCATCACCCATGAAGCGAAGCTGTTTGCGATCGATGTGATCAGCGACAACAATATCCGGTGCGCCGGCGATATGGGAGCGCATCCCCATATCAATCTGTTCCTGGCGAATCTTGATGCCGGAGCGCCCGGCCCGCAGCGCCTCGGTGACTGTTTTGGCATCGTTACCCAGGCAGGACACGATACCGAGCCCTGTAATGACTACCCGTCTGCTCATGGGATTAGAAAGACTCCGTTGAGGTGAACAGCCCGACGCGCAGGTCGTTCGCTGTGTAGATATCGCGACCATCCACCGATACCACGCCATCGGCTATGCCCATGATGAGCTTGCGCTCGATAACCCGCTTCATGTGGATGTGGTAGCTGACCTTCTTTGCGCTGGGGACAACCTGCCCGGTGAACTTCACCTCGCCGGAGCCCAGTGCGCGACCCCGCCCCGGGTTGCCGCGCCATCCGAGAAAGAAACCCACGAGCTGCCACATGGCATCCAGTCCCAGGCAGCCGGGCATCACCGGGTCACCCGGGAAGTGGCATTGGAAAAACCACAGGTCCGGGTGGATGTCGAGCTCGGCGACGATTTCCCCCTTGCCGTAGCGGCCACCCTCGGAACTTACGTGGGTGATGCGATCCAGCATCAGCATGTTGTCGGTCGGCAACTGGGCGTTGCCGGGGCCGAAGAGGTGGCCGTGGCCGCAGGCGACCAGTTCTTCTTTCGTGAATGCGCTTTGTGCGGTCATAGTGTGTCCAGTCGGGCCCTGGAGTCCGGGCAGGGCGTCAGGCCCCGGTGTCGGCCGCGTGATGATCGGGCAGGGCGTGTGTGTCAGGGCGTCATTCTAAACCCTGCGGGGCACAAGTCCAGCGCTGGCGTGCGCGGGGTGCTGGCGGTGCATGAGTATGCAGACTGGTGAGACCGGAGCCGATGCCGGGGCGCGCTGGCCTCGCGCTTTGTCCATCAAGTAAGATAGTGGGTTCCAGCGAGCATCGGCTGCTTGTAGCCCGTGTCGCCCAACGCAACAGGATCTGCCATGTTGACACCCGTACTTCTTTCCGGCGGCGTCGGAAGTCGCCTGTGGCCCGTTTCGCGGGAGCTTCACCCCAAGCAGTTTCTGCCCCTCGCCGGCGAATTGACCATGCTGCAGCAGACCCTGGCGCGCACCGGTTCCCTGCAGGCACGGGCGCCGGTGGTGGTGTGCAATGAAGAACACCGTTTCATGGTCGCCGAGCAGCTGCGCCAGGTCGGCATCAAGGCCGGCGCACTGATTCTCGAGCCTGAGGGGCGCAACACGGCACCGGCGGTAGCGCTGGCGGCGCTGCACGAATTGGCACAGGATCCCGAGGCGGTGTTGCTGGTGCTGCCCGCGGATCACCTGATCCAGCAGGTGGAGGCCTTTGCCGAGGCGGTTGCCCGGGCCCTGCCGCTGGCCCG
Organism: Haliea sp.; assembly: GCF_041395985.1. NCBI lineage: Bacteria > Pseudomonadati > Pseudomonadota > Gammaproteobacteria > Cellvibrionales > Halieaceae > Haliea > Haliea sp. The sequence continues at coordinate 334,670 of NZ_JAWKZJ010000003.1, read as the reverse complement.
CGCTGGCCGCCTGATGACCTTTGGCGTGGTGCCGCATACGCCTGAAACCGGCTACGGCTATATCCGCTGTGGCGCGGCGCTGGGGGATGATCTCTACACCCTCGACGCGTTTGTCGAGAAGCCCGACAGCGCCACCGCCCAGGCCTACCTGGAGAGCGGCAGCTACCTCTGGAACAGCGGCATGTTTCTGCTGCGGGCGGAAACCTACCTGGCGCAGTTGGCAGAATTCCAGCCGGCGATGCTGGCCAGCTGTCGGCGGGCAATGCAGGAGTCGACGCAGGATATGGACTTCATTCGCCCCGAAGCAGAAGCCTTCGCTGCCTGTCCCGCTGACAGTATCGACTACGCGGTGATGGAGCACACCCGGGAAGGCGGCGTGATCGCGCTGGACTGCGGCTGGAGCGATGTCGGCGCCTGGTCGGCGTTGTGGGAAGTGGCAGCGCGCGACCCGCAGGGCAACGTCAGCCAGGGCGATGTGATGCTGGACAACTGCCGTGACAGCTATTTCCGCAGCGAGTCCCGCCTGCTGGCGGCCACGGGTGTCGCGAATCTTGTCGTCGTGGAGACTGCGGACGCCGTACTGGTGGCCGACCGCGACCAGGTGCAGGACGTCAAGCGTATTGTCAGCCGCCTGAAGGCCGAATCGCGTCCAGAGGCATCACTGCATTCACGTGTGTATCGCCCCTGGGGTTCCTATGAAACGTTGGTCAGTGCCGACCGTTTCCAGGTCAAGCGTATTATCGTCAATCCGGGCCAGACGCTGTCGTTGCAAATGCATCACCACCGCGCCGAGCACTGGATCGTGGTGCACGGCACGGCGGAGGTGACCTGCGAAGAGAAGGTCTTCATGCTCGGCGAGGATGAATCCACCTATATCCCGCTTGGCCGCAAGCACCGTCTCGCCAACCCCGGACGCATTCCTCTTGAGCTGATTGAGGTGCAGTCAGGGACGTATCTTGGCGAGGATGATATCGTTCGTTTTGAGGATGTATATGGCCGCGAAAAGGCCACTCAGGCACGCAAGGAGAGCCGCTCATGATCAAGAAATGCCTGTTTCCGGTTGCCGGTTATGGCACCCGCTTCCTGCCCGCGACCAAGAGCATGCCCAAGGAGATGCTGCCTATCGTGAACAAACCGCTGGTGCAGTACGGCGTGGAAGAGGCCATCGCGGCGGGCATGACGACCTGTGCCATGGTGACCGGGCGCGGCAAGCGCAGTATCGCGGATCACTTCGACATCAGCTTTGAGCTGGAGCACCAGATCTCCGGCACCGGCAAGGAAGTGTATCTGGAAAGCATTCGCAACGTTCTGGATAAAGGCGTATTCACCATGGTGCGCCAGCGCGAGATGAAAGGCCTGGGCCACGCGATACTGACCGGCGAGGCCCTGATCGGCAGCGAACCGTTTGGGGTGGTGCTGTCGGATGACCTCTGTATCAATGATGGGCCGGGCGTGCTCAGCCAGATGGCGGAACTGTATCGCCAGTTTCGCTGCTCGATTGTCGCCATTCAGGAAGTGCCCATGGAGGAAGTGCACAAATACGGCGTGATTGCCGGTGAGAGCCTGAAGGATGGCATTTACCGCGTCGACAAGATGGTGGAAAAACCGGATGCCGCCTCTGCACCCTCCAATCTGGCGATCATCGGCCGCTACATCCTCACGCCGGATATCTTCGACATCCTGCGCGAGACGCCGCCCGGCGCCAACGGCGAGGTACAGCTCACCGATGCATTGCAGACCCAGGCACGGCAGGGTTGCGTCATGGCCTACAAATTCTCGGGCCGGCGGTTCGACTGCGGCAGTGTCCCGGGTTTTGTCGAGGCCACCAACTTCGTCTACGAAAACTACTATTCCCAGCCGTAGGCGGAGCGCAGACCCATGGAAAAACTGGACTGTTTCAAAGCCTACGATGTGCGTGGGCGCGTCCCCGACCAGCTGAATGAGGAGATCGCGCGGCGCATCGGCCGGGCCTATGCCGAGGTGGTCAAGCCGCGCAAAGTGGTGGTGGGCCACGATATCCGCCTCACCAGTGAAGCCATCAAGGCAGCCCTGGCGGACGGCCTGCGTGAGCAGGGGGTGGATGTCTACGATATCGGGCTGTGTGGCACTGAGGAGATCTACTTCGCCACCAGCCACGCGCAAATGGACGGTGGTATCGTGGTGACGGCGAGCCACAACCCCAAGGATTTCAACGGCATGAAGTTCGTGCGCGAGGAATCCAGGCCGATATCCGGCGACAGCGGCCTCGCTGAGATCCGCGCGCTGGCCGAGGCCAATCACTTTACGCGTGCGGCCACCCACGGCCGCTACCTGCCGCTGGACACCTCCTCCGCCTACATCGAACACCTGCTGTCCTATGTCGATGTCGATGCGCTGCCCCCGCTGCGTATCGTGGTGGATGCGGGAAACGGCGGTGCGGGGCGCGTTGTCGACCTGCTGGCGCCGCATCTGCCTTTCGAGTTCGTCCGCTTGCACCATGAGCCGGATGGACACTTCCCCAATGGCGTGCCCAACCCGCTACTGCAGGAAAATCGTGCTGTGACGAGCGCCTCAGTCCTCTCCGAGGGCGCCGACCTGGGCCTGGCCTGGGATGGCGACTTCGACCGCTGTTTCTTCTTCGACGAGCGCGGCGAGTTTGTCGAGGGGTATTACCTCGTGGGCTTGCTGGCGGAAATGGCGCTGGAGCAACACCCGGGAGCGGCGATCATTCACGATCCGCGGCTGGTATGGAACACCATCGATCGCGTGCAGAAGCTCGGTGGGCGGGCGGTGGAAAGCAAGACCGGCCACGCATTCATCAAGGAGAGGATGCGGGCCGAGAACGCCGCCTATGGCGGAGAAATGAGCGCCCATCACTACTTCCGCGACTTCGCCTTTTGCGACAGCGGGATGATTCCCTGGCTGTTGGTTGCAGCCCAGCTCGGGCGCCGTGGCATGCCGCTCTCGGCGCTGGTTGCGGAATGCATGGCGGCGTTTCCCTGCAGTGGCGAGATCAACCGCAGTGTCGATGACCCTGCCGCAGTGCTGGCGAAGGTTGCGGAGCGCTATCGCACGCAGGCACTGGAGGAATCTTCGGTGGATGGGCTATCCATGGCGTTTGCGGACTGGCGCTTCAATCTTCGCCTGTCGAACACGGAACCCGTGGTGCGTTTGAACGTGGAAAGCCGAGGTGATGTCGACCTGATGAGGACGCAGACCAGCACCCTGCTGGCGCTGATCGACGCCTAGTCCGTTGCTGTTCGCGCCGCCGCCTGCGCCCTGAACCACTCGGCGATCAGTCGTTCACTGGCCGGGTCCAGCGTCTTGTCTGCCTCGGGGTGGTCCAGACGCTGCAAAATGCTCTGGCCGATATCCTTGCCAAGCTCCACGCCCCACTGATCGAAGGCGTTCACGCCCCACAACTGACTGCTGCAGAAGGTGCGGTGTTCATACAGTGCCAGCAGTGCCCCCAGGGTAAGGGGGGTGAGGGCATCCAGCGTGATAACGCTGTGTGGCCTGCTGCCGGGAATCACCAGATGCGGCGCCAGTTGCCGGGCGGCGCTTTCTTCCATGCCGCGTTCCAGCAGGCTGGCGAGCGCCTCGTCCTGGCTGCGCCCAATCATCAGGGCGCGGCTCTGGGCCAGCCCGTTGGCGACCAGCAGGCGGTGCTGCGCCGCTTCTCCCGTGGGGGTGGTCAGCGGCAGAATCAGGTCGGCGGGGCACAGCCGTGTGCCCTGGTGCAGGAGCTGGTAGAACGAGTGTTGACCCATGGTGCCCGCGGCGCCCCAGAGCACCGGAGCGGTGTCGTAGCCGAGGACCTCACCGTCGCGGCTCACGCGTTTGCCGTTGCTCTCCATGGTCAGTTGTTGCAGGTAGTCGGGGAGCCGTTCCAGGCCCTGGTCGTAGGGCAGGACCACATGGTTCGCGGCCTGGAAGAAATTGCAGTACCACACCTCCAGCAGGCTCATCAGGATCGGGAGATTCTGCGCACTGTCTGCTTCCAGGAAGTGGCGGTCCATTGCCTCGGCACCGGCAAGCAGGGCGCTGAAACCATCCCAGCCAATACCGATGGCGATACTCAGTCCGACTGCTGACCACAAGGAAAAGCGGCCACCGACCCAGTCCCACAGCGGCAGGCAATTGTCGGCGGGAATGCCAAAGGCTGCCGCGGCGTCGAGATTACTGGTAATGGCCAGGAAATGGCGTGACCAGTCTTCATTTCCGGCTCCAGCGGAACGCAGCCAGTGCTGCGCCGCCTCGCCGTTGGCAAGGGTCTCCTGGGTACGGAAGGATTTTGAGCAGAGGATGAACAGCGTGGTTTCAGGCTGCACCTGTCGCAGCGTGCTCTGCAGGTCCGCAGGGTCCACGTTGGCCACGTAGTGGCAGCGTATGGGACCCTGCCAGGCCGGGAGCGCAGCGGTGACCAGTCGTGGGCCCAGATCGGAACCGCCAATGCCGATGTTTACCACGTCTCGAATGGCCTGCCCGGAGTATCCGGTAAGCTCACCCGAAGCGATGCGTTCGCACCAGAGGCGCATACGGTGCCGGGTATCTTCCACGCGGCTGAACTCGGCCTCCAGTCCTGCGGGTGCCGTGCGTGCGCGCAACAGGGTGTGCAGCGCGGGTCGCGCCTCGGTGTTGTTCAGCGCGACGCCGCTGAACAGCTGGCGGGCGCGGCGGGGCAGCTGCGCCTGTTCGGCGAGTCGCAACAGGGCTGCGCGGCTGTCCCGACAGAGCAGCTGACGGGAGTAATCCAGCGTGAGCCCGGCTGCACTGGCCGTGAAATCGCCGGCCCGCTGTACTTCACGGTTGAACAGGGCACTGACAGATGTGCTGCGCATCCCCTCGGCCAGGGTCTGTAGTTCGTGCCACGAGGGAAGGTCCGGGAGTTGCAGAGTGTGTGCCATGGTGCGCGCCGCTGTGTCTGGCGACCAGTATAGGCAGGGCTAACCCGGCCTGCAATTCAGGCGTGCGCTCAGTGATCGCGTTCGATGGATAATCGCGTCAGTTGCTGCAGGGCCTCCAGTGCCGGGCCCGCGGGCAGCCCGGCGAGGGCGGCCACCGCCAGGTCGTGATGCTCGCGCGCGCGCTCCCGCGTGTAGTCGATAGCAGCGCAGCGCCGTACGGCCTCGCTGATGGCGTCCAGCTCTGCGGCGGAGCGCTCAGTGATGGCCCGTTGCACCAGAGCCTGCTCGTCGGCGGTCCCGGTACGCAGGATATGAATCAGCGGCAGCGTGACCTTGCCCTCGCGCAAGTCATCGCCCACATTCTTGCCCATGGTGTCCGCATCGCCCGCGTAATCGAGCATGTCGTCAATCATCTGGAATGCCAGCCCCAGGTGCAGACCGAAACGGCGCAGGCTTTCCGCCTGCACCGCGTCAGTGCCGCTCAGCACGGCGGCGCCGTAGCAGGCCGCCGCGAACAGCACAGCGGTTTTGCGCGTAATGATGTCGATATAGTCCTGCTCGGTGGTGCCTGCATTGCCCGCGCGGGTCAGCTGCAGCACTTCGCCCTCGGCAATGGTGTTTGTGGTGTCCGCCATGTGCTGCAGTATCTCGATGTTGTCGAGCTGCACCATGAGCTGGAAGGCCCGGGTATAGAGAAAGTCGCCGACCAGGACGCTGGAGGCATTGCCGAACTCTGAGTTGGCCGTAGGCCTGCCCCGGCGCAGCTGCGAGACGTCGACCACGTCATCGTGCAGCAGCGTTGCGGTATGGATGAATTCAATGACGGCAGCAAAGGTCACGTGTCCCGCTGAGCAGGCGCCGAGTGCTTTGGCGGTCAGCAGTGTCAGCAAGGGGCGCATGCGCTTGCCGCCGGCGTCCACAATATAGTGGCCGACATTTTCGACCAGGGGCACGTTGGATTGGAGTTGCTGGATGATCAGCTGGTTGACCTGATCGAACTCCCCGGCAACGCTGGCGCGGATTTGCTGCATAGTATGAGGGCGTTGAAAATGCCCGCGCATGCTAGGTGGGTCGGGAGGGGGTGTCAAGCTTGGCGCCATCTGCTGCGCCGCCCGTGGAGTCGACAGAGGGCACAAATAATCCTTGCTCGAGCGGGGTGAGTTGAGTAAAATCGCCGCCCTCCGCGGCAGTTGCGCCTGATGCGTATGCCACGGAATCATGAGAACTGTTAGTGCCTGGCTCTGCCCCCTCGATAATCCAGGGTTATTTTCTGTCGCGAGCAGGCTAACTGAACGGAGAACGCAATGTACGCAGTGATTGAGAGCGGTGGCAAGCAGCATCGCGTGGTGGAGGGGGAGACCCTGAAGCTGGAGAAAATTGAAGTGGCCACCGGTGACACGATCGAATTCGACCGTGTATTGATGGTCGGCGGCGAGCAGGTCAAGATCGGTACTCCGCTGGTAGCGGGTGGCAAGGTCACGGCTGAAGTGGTCAGCCACGGTCGCCACAAGAAGGTTAAAATCGTCAAATTCAACCGCCGTAAGCACTATCGGAAAGAAACGGGCCACCGCCAGTGGTTCACCGAAGTGAAAATCACTGCAATCACGGCGTAACGGAGGCTAGCGACTATGGCACACAAGAAAGCAGGCGGCAGTACTCGTAACGGTCGCGATTCCGAAAGCAAACGCCTTGGCGTCAAGCGTTTTGGCGGTCAGCTGGTGCAGGCAGGCAACATCCTGATCCGCCAGCGTGGCACCCGTTTCCATCCCGGAGCCAATGTGCGTTGCGGCCGCGACCACACGCTGTTCGCGACCGCGGAAGGTCGGGTAGAGTTCGTGACGCGAGGCCCGAAAAACCGGAAATATGTGCAGGTGGTGAGCGCCTGATCAGGCGGACCACCTGGCCGGATAGACAGAAAGCCTCGTCAACTGACGGGGCTTTTTTTTTAGAGTAACTGACGTTCGCAAAGGCGAACGCGCTCCGGCAAGGGGCGCAACGGCCAAACCATGAAATTTGTAGACGAAGCAAGCATCAAAGTGTTCGCGGGCAACGGCGGCAACGGCTGCCTGAGTTTCCGCAGGGAAAAGTTTGTGCCGCGCGGCGGCCCCGATGGGGGCGACGGTGGCGATGGTGGCAGTGTCATCATGGAGGCAGACGAAAACCTGAACACCATGGTTGACTACCGTTTCGTGCGCAGCTATCGCGCCGAAAACGGTGAATCCGGCCGCAGCCGCAATTGTACCGGGAAGAGCGGGGAAGACCTGATTCTTCGGGTCCCGGTTGGTACGACCATCATTGATGAAGACAGCGCCGAGGTGCTCGGCGACCTGGCGGCGCACGGTGAACGGCTGGTCGTGGCCCAGGGCGGCTGGCACGGCCTCGGCAATGCGCGCTACAAATCCAGTACCAACCGCGCGCCGCGGCAAACCAGCCCCGGCACTGAGGGTGAGCAGCGCTCGCTGAAGCTGGAACTCAAGGTCCTTGCCGATGTGGGCTTGTTGGGGTTGCCGAACGCCGGCAAATCCACGCTGATCAGGGCAATCTCCGCGGCGCGACCGAAAGTGGCCGACTACCCGTTCACCACCCTGGTGCCGAATCTGGGTGTGGTCAAGGTTGACGCCCACCGCAGTTTTGTCGTGGCGGATATTCCCGGCCTGATCGAGGGTGCCTCCGATGGCGCGGGGCTGGGTATCCGCTTTCTCAAGCACCTGACGCGGAACCGGATTCTCCTGCACCTGGTGGATATGGCGCCGGTTGACGACAGTGAGCCGGCGGATGCGGCCCTCGCCATCGTGCGGGAGCTGGAGCGGTTCAGTCCCACACTGGCCGCCCGCCAGCGCTGGCTGGTGTTGAACAAGGTGGATCTGGTGCCCGAGGATGAGCTCCCGGCCCGTCGCGCAGCCTTGCTCGAAGCGCTGGATTGGCAGGGGCCGGTCTATGAAACCGCCGCCATCAGCGGCGCGGGCACCAAGCGCCTGTGCCAGGATCTGATGGTGGCGCTGGAAGAGCAGAAAGCGCTGGAACTCGCCGACCCCGAGGTGGCAGAAGCCGAGGCGGAGCAACAGTCCCGCATGCAACAGGAAGCGCGCGAACGCATTGAAGCCCTGCGCGCCCGTCACCGCCGCCAGCCGGAGGATGACGCCAGTGACGACGATAGCGACGATGTTGAAGTGGAATACGTGCACTGATGGCTGAACAGGATCGCGAAACAATTGCCGCCAGCCGGCGCTGGGTCATCAAGGTGGGTAGCGCGCTGCTGACCAACGATGGTCGCGGTCTGGATGCGGCGATGATTGGCAGTCTGGTTGCCCAGATTGCGGCACTGCGGGAACGCGGTGCAGAGGTGGTGCTGGTCTCCAGCGGCGCGGTCGCAGCCGGCCTGGTGCGGTTGGGTTGGCCGAGGCGTCCCACCCGCCTGCATGAGCTGCAGGCGGCCGCCGCAGTCGGTCAGTCCTCGCTGATACAGAGCTATGAAACCGCGTTTCGCGGGTACGATATTGTCTCGGCACAGGTGCTGTTGGGTCACGACGACATCACCGCGCGCGATCGCTACCTGAACGCCCGCAGCACACTGACCACCTTGTTGCGCCTCGGTGTGGTACCCGTCATCAACGAAAACGATACCGTGGTCACGGATGAAATCCGCTTTGGCGACAATGACACCCTGGCCGCCCTGGTGGCCAACCTGATTGATGCCGATGCCCTGCTGCTGCTGACCGACCAGCAGGGGCTGTACGAGGAGGATCCGCGCCTCAACCCCTTCGCGGTGCTGGTGGATAGCCGCGACGTGCACGATGAGGCGCTGGATCGCATGGCGGGGGAAGGCGGGGCGCTCGGCCGCGGCGGTATGATCACCAAACTGCGCGCTGCGCGCCTTGCAGCGCGTTCGGGCACCGAGACGGTCATCGCCAGCGGGCGCCATCCCGATGTGGTTGCTCAGGTAGCGGCGGGGAACGCGCTGGGCACCTGGCTACGCTCCGGCAGGCAGTCGGAAAACGCCCGCAAGCAATGGTTGGCGGGCATGGTGCGCATCCCGGGCAGCCTGGAACTGGATGCCGGCGCGGTGCGTGTGCTCAAGGAGTCCGGCCGTAGCCTGCTACCCGTGGGTGTTCACGCCGTGACAGGACAGTTTGAGCGCGGTGATATGGTGCTTTGCGTAGACCAGGAGGGGCGCGAAGTGGCGCGCGGCCTGGTGAATTACAGCGCGGACGAGGCGCGGCGCATAATGGGCAGGCCGTCTGTTGAGATAGCGCCGTTGCTGGGTTATCAAGGTGATGAAGAGCTGATTCACCGCGACAACCTGGTATTGTGCTAGCGGCGCTGGAGGCCGGGAAAACCCATGAGCCTGACACCCGAACTGCTGTTGGTTGCGTACTGTGTGGCCATCGCGCTGCTGTCCCTGGCCGGGGGTCTGCTGCCGAACTGGGTGAGGATGACCCACACCCGTACCCAGCTGGTGATGAGTTTTGTCTCGGGGCTGATGCTGGGTGTCGCGTTCTATCACCTTCTGCCACACAGTATCGCCCTGCAGCCGCGTGAGTATGGCGCGGATGCGTCGGTCTGGTGGCTGATGATCGGCCTTATTACCATGCTTCTGTTGCTGCGCATGTTTCATTTTCACCAGCACGACTTCAGTGAGGAAGAGCATGAGCATCATGATCATGACCACAGCCACGCGCACGACCATGATCACCATGGCGATGCAGCCGCAGCGCCCACTGCACTGGTGCCCGCGCAGGCGGTTCCCGCTGCACACCGCCTCAGCTGGGTTGGACTCGCGCTTGGACTGGGTGTACACACGCTGATTGATGGCGTTGCCCTGGGGGCGGTGATGCAGGGTGAGGTTGGGCGCAGTGCGGGGCTGCTCGGCGTCGGGGTGTTTCTGGCTATCCTTCTGCATAAACCGCTGGATGCCATGTCCATCACCACCATCATGGAGGCAGGCGGTTGGAGCCGGCGCTCCCGTTCGCTGGCCAATCTCGGGTTTGCGCTGCTCTGCCCGTTGGGCGCGCTGCTGTTTTTCTTCGGGGTGGATCTGCTTGGGGATGCCCGTCACCACGCCGTGGCGGGTGCGCTGGCGTTTTCTGCCGGCGCCTTCATCTGCATTGCCCTGAGCGATCTGCTGCCCGAGGTGCACTTTCACAGCCACGATCGCGGCAAATTGACTCTGGCCTTCCTTGCCGGGATTATACTGGCCTACGCGATAGGCGGGCTGGAGCCCGCCGGTGTGCACATGCACGGCGTCTGAACAGAGGAAAGGAGAGGACCATGGTCAAACGCATTATCTATCCACCCATGTGGATGGTTTTCGGGGTTTGTGCCATTTTTGCCTTCAATGAATTCTACCCGGGCCCCCGTTTCACCAGTCAGGCCAGCCAGTTGCTGGGCGGGGCCATTTTACTCGCGGGTCTTGCCATGCTCGTGGTGGCAGGCGGACTTTTCAAACGCGCCGGCACGGACCTGATCCCCTTCCGCAATGTGTCGGCGCTGGTCACTACAGGCGTCTACCGTTTCACCCGCAATCCCATGTATCTGGGTATGACGGCCATTCTGCTCGGCGTCGCGGTGACGGTGGGGTCCAGCATGGCGTTGCTGGTCCCGCCGTTGTTCATGGTGATTGTCGAGTGGCGCTACATTCGGCCCGAAGAGGCACTACTGCAGGGCCTCTTTCCCGAAGACTACCCTGCCTATTGTGCCCGTGTGCGGCGTTGGCTGTAGCCAACGCTGAATGTCACGCGCCCAGCGCCCTGGCGCGGGCGCGGGTAGCCTCTGCGTCGAAGGGCTTTTCTGACCAGCCCAGCATCTGCTCCTCGATCAGCGTGGTGAGTGCCTCGATGTGTGCCGGGTCACTGTTCAGGCAGGGAATATACTCGTAGCGTTCACCGCCGGCCTCCATAAAGTAGCCGCGATTCTCCACGCCGATTTCTTCGATGGTTTCCAGGCAGTCTGCAGAGAAACCCGGACAAATGACCTGAACGGACTTCACACCCTGTGCGGGCAAGCCCCGCAGGGTGTCGTCCGTGTAGGGTTTGAGCCAGGGTTCACGGCCAAAGCGCGATTGAAAGCAGGTCAGGTAGTCACCGGCGTCCAGCTCCAGCGCTTCCGCCAGGAGGCGGCTGGTTTTGTGGCAGTGGCAGTGATAAGGATCACCATTGTGCAGGTAGCGCTCAGGTTCGCCGTGGTAGGACATGATCAGGCGGTCGGCGCGACCGTGCGTCTGCCAGTGCGTGCGCACGCTCGCGGCCAGTGCACGGATATAGGCGGGATGGTCGTGATACTGCGCGACGAAGCGTAATTCTGGCAGCCAGCGGCGCTGCCGGAAGTCGGCCGCGAGGGCGTCAAAGGTGGAGCCGGTTGTTGGCCCGCTGTATTGCGGATACAGCGGCAGCACGACCAGCCTCTGTACGCCACGGTCGAGAAGTGATTGCAGCTGTTCCGACAGGGGATGGGAGCCATAGCGCATGGCAAATTCCACCAGCACGGAGTCGCCATGGGTTTTCTGCAGCGCCTGGCGTAGTGCGCTGGCCTGCTCACGGGTGTGCAGCAGCAGCGGCGAACCTTGTTCGGTCCATACCGTACGGTAGGCCTTCGCAGAGCGCGCAGGTCGAACGTTGAGGATGATGCCGTGCAGGATGAACAGCCAGAGCAGGCGGGGCACTTCGACCACCCGTGGGTCGGACAAAAACTCCTTCAGGTAGCGGCGCAACGCTCCCTTTTCAGGAGCATCGGGTGTTCCAAGATTGGTGACCAGTACGCCGATTCGGGGCGCCTGACGGTGGTCGTAGTCCTGTTGTCCGCGGTATCGCATGGGGTTGCATTATCCTGTGGCTACGCTCGAAAGCCAAGCGGCGGTGCGTGTGAAGAGTCGGTTACGCAAGCCACTCGTCGCTGGATTGATGCATTTCATCGCTGGCCCCCTGCAACTCATCGAAAGCCCCTGTCGGCAGGCGCACGGGGCCTCTAATCTGTGTTCCATGGACAGCGCGGGACACCACCTAGCGGGTCCTCAAACCAACAACAACGCCACATTTGGCCAGGAGAACGACCATGCAATCATCTATCAAGAAGTACATCGCCACACTCGCTTTCGGTGCGTGCAGCACAGTAGCTCTTGCAGCAACCGCTGCCACTGTGCACGAAGACACGCTGGTACTGGCCAAGGGAATGGAAGCCGCCAGTGTGCGGGTTGAGCTCAGCGATCTCAATCTGGACACCGCGCAGGGCCAGCAAGTGCTGCACCAGCGGATCAGCGCGGCTGCTCGCGAAGTCTGCGGTTCTACCGATTATCGTGCCGCTGGTGGCCTGCGCCAGGCCGCGAACAACCGCGCCTGTCACGCCTCAGCGTTTGCCGAGGCTGTGAGCCAGGTTGGCGCCGAGCACGTTGCCGGTACCCTGCGCTAGCGAGGTCAACTCCCGCTACCCCTGGTGGGAGTCCCGGGGAGTCACCGTCAGGTGGCTCCCTTTTTTTATAACAGCGTATCGAGAAGCACGCCGGCTAGGAACAACGGCGTGAACTGGCGCGTGTGGCGGAAACAGGCTGCGGAGAACCAGAGTGGCCAAAGCGTCGCAGAGTAGGCTGGCGGCCGGCTCTCGGGCTTGCTTGCGCGCAGCGCCCGCAACGTTTTCTGCAGGGCTGGGACGCTGGCAAAAACCAGCAGCAGCGGCCAGCCAAATGCCTGCATGAGAACCAGCCCCAGCGTCAGCGCGTATTGCGCCAGCAGCAGGGCGGCGGTTGTCCTCCTCGCGCGATTTTCGCCCAGCAATACCGGTAGGGTGTGGACACCCTTGGCGCGGTCGGCGCCGAGTTTGTCGATGTGCTTGCCGAACAGCACGGTAGTGGGGCCCAGGGCGAACACCAGGCTGAGCCATGCCACTTCGTTGCTCCATTCGCCGGATACCACGAAGTAGGTGCCCCCCACCATCAACGGCCCCCAGACCAGAAGCACGGCGGGTTCGCCAAGCCCGACATACTTCAACGGCCAGGTATAAAACAGCACAAAGAAGGCACCGGCCAGCAATAACGCCAGTGTCGGCCCGCTACGTTCGCTCACCAGCCAGAGGCCCAGCGCCAGCGCCACCCCGGCGGTGAACGCGAAATAGCGCCAGAATTGCGCCTCGCTCATCAGGCCGTCTTCCAGCACGTGCACGCCATACTGATTGCGATAGTAATTGCCGCGGTCAATTCCCCTGCGGGAATCGGTGTAATCGTTGAGCAGGTTGTTGCTGGCGTGTGCAAATAACAGGCCGGTCGCACAGGCGAACCAGAAGAGCGGGTCGAAACTGCCGGCACGCCAGGCCAGCAATCCGCCGAGCATGGCCGCGGTCAGTGTCATGAACAGCACGGACGCCCTGCAAGCCAGCAGCCACCGAGCCACGGGGTCCAGCTGCGCCCATTGCTCGGTGGTCACACCGGGCATTCCATTCAGGGCTGCCGCCCACAATTTGAGGTTTACCACATCCACAAGCCTTGCTCACGACCCTTTGGCCTGCAAGCATATCAGGCATTGTGTCGCCTGCGATGGTAAGGTGGCGAAATCCCCGATTCAGCTCACGGAGGCAGATACCATGCACAGATTCACCGCCATTGCGGCGCTCACCACAGTCCTGATTGCCAGTGGAGCGCAGGGCGGCGACGAGGAGAGCATGCTCACCAGACTTGATCGTGAACAGCCGCACTACGCCAGTCTGGCACTCGCGCTCTGGGACAAGGCCGAGCTCGGCTACCTCGAGAACGAGAGTAGCGCCCTGCTGCAGGACACGCTGGCCCGCGAGGGGTTCAGCATTGAGACCGGCGTGGCCGGACTGCCCACGGCTTTTGTCGCCAGCTATGGCAGCGGCGCCCCGGTCATCGGTCTGCTGGCAGAGTTCGATGCGTTGCCCGGCATTTCCCAGACCGCAGCACCGGTAAGGGAGCCCGCAGCGGAGAAGCACAGCGGTCACGCCTGCGGTCATCACCTGTTCGGGGCTGGCTCGGTGGCCGCGGCGGTCGCCGTGCGTCACTGGATGGAGGAAAACGGCGTGAGTGGTACCCTTCGGCTGTACGGCACGCCGGCGGAAGAGGGTGGCTCCGGCAAGGTGTACATGGTGCGAGCCGGACTGTTTGAGGGTGTGGATTCAGTGCTGGTGTGGCACCCGTCTGACCGCAATCAATCCAACCCCGCCACGACGCTGGCCAACAAGTCTGCCAAGTTCCGGTTTCGCGGCGTGTCCTCGCATGCCGCCGTGGCCCCGGAGCGCGGGCGCTCCGCGCTGGATGGCGTGGAGGCGATGAATATCATGGCCAACATGTTGCGCGAACACATGCCACAGGAAGTGCGCATGCACTACGTGATCACCAGTGGTGGCTCGGCGCCGAACGTGGTGCCGGACTTTGCCGAATCTTTCTACTACTTGCGTCATCCCGAGGCGGCAACCCTGGAGGCGCTCTGGGAACGGCTTGTCGCAACGGCTGAAGGCGCCGCGCTGGGTACCGGCACCGAGGTGAGCTACGAGGTGATTCACGGCAACCACAGCGTGCTGCCCAACGAAACCCTGGCGAGGACCATGCACGAGCGCCTGTCGCAGGTCGGGGGTGTTCAGTACAGTGCGCGCGATCTGGCCTTCGCCAACACGCTGGCGGAGTCGCTGGCCCAGAGCGAGGCGGACCTGGCTGCCGCCGCGGCACGCATAGAACCCTTCGCACCCTCGCGGAGTATGGGCTCGACGGATGTGGGAGATGTGAGCTGGGTGGTGCCGACAACCGAGATGCGTGCGGCGACCTGGGTGCCTGGCACTGCGCCCCACACCTGGCAGGCGATTGCCGCGGGCGGCACTGATATCGGCGTCAAAGGCATGATGGTGGCTGCCAAAACCCTCGCACTCACGGCTGCGGACCTGTTCCAGCAACCGCAGCTGTTGCATGCCGCACGCAGCGAATTCGAGCAGCGTCGGGGAGCGGATTTCAGCTATCGTCCGCTGTTGGGTGATCGCGAACCGCCGCTGGACTACCGCAAGTAGCAGGCGGGTGGCTTTGGGGAATTTGGTTGCATTGGAAACCACTTTCCCCGGGCGTATACTCAGGGCCTGTCTCTGCCTGCAGGTGCCCCATGCCGAATTCCCTTTCCCTCGCGCGATTCCTGCCTTACCGCTGTAACAGCCTGGCGCGCAAAATCAGTGTTTCCCTGTCGCGTATCTACAGTGACCGCTTTGGCCTGAGCATTCCCCAGTGGCGTGTGCTGGTCACACTCGCCGAATACGGTGAGCTGCAGGCACGACAGGTCACGGAACTCACGACGCTGGACAAGGTGCAGGTCTCGCGGGCGGTCGCCGGCCTCGCGGAACGCAATCTGCTACTGCGTCGCAGTTGTGACCGCGACAGCCGGGCATCACTGCTGCGCCTCAGTGCGTCTGGTCTGGCGCTGTTTCGTCGTATCGAACCGGAGGCACTGGCCTGGGAGCAGGCGTTGCTGGCTCCCCTGCAAGCCGGGGAGCGGGACACACTGTTTAACCTGCTCGACCGACTGGATCTGCAATTGCAGGCGATGTCTCCAACCTCGGACAGCACAGAACGCCCGGAGAGTGCCGCATGACACAGGAGGAGGTGGTCGCCAGTCTGCCGACGCATCTACGGCCCTTTGTTGCGGTCCAGGACTATCGGCAGCAGTACACGGCGCAGGACCAGGCACTGTGGCGTTTCATCATGCGGCACCTGGTGCGGCAGCTGCGCGACACTGCGCATCCGGTATATCTGGAGGGTCTCGCCCGCACCGGCATCGCACTGGACCATATTCCCTCAATCGACGAGATGAACGCCTGCCTCGCGCAGTTGGGCTGGCGCGCTGTCGTGGTCGAGGGCTTTATTCCGCCGGCCATCTTCATGGAGTTTCAGGCGCTGCGGGTGCTGGTGATTGCACTGGATATGCGCAGTGTTGAACACGTTGTTTACACCCCGGCGCCGGACATCGTGCATGAGGCGGCCGGGCATGCGCCCTTTATCGTGGATGTCGATTACGCTGAATTCCTGCAGCGCTTTGGCGAAATCGGCATGCGTGCCATCGCCTCCCGGCGCGATCACGCACAGTACGAAGCGATTCGTGAGCTCTCGATACTCAAGGAAACACCGGGCGTGGAGCCGCAACGCATCGCCGCCGCGGAGCAGGCGCTGAACGCGCTGCAGGCGGTCGAAGAGGCGCCCTCCGAGGCAGCCCTGCTGGCGCGCCTGCACTGGTGGACGGTCGAGTACGGCCTGGTCGGTGATGTTGCAGATTACCGGCTGTTCGGGGCCGGGCTGCTGTCCTCCCTGGGCGAGGGCCGCCATTGCCTGGACGACCTGCAGGTGCGCAAACTGCCGCTTACGGTGGACGCGGTGTCGCAAACCTACGACATCACCCGGGAGCAGCCACAGCTGTACGTCACTCGCAGCTGTCGGCATCTGAGCCAGGTGCTGGAAGAGTTCGCCGCGACCATGGCGTATCGCGTAGGCGGCGCAGCGGCCCTGCGTCAGGCTATTGCCGCCGGCACCGTGTGCACGGCGGAATATGACACGGGTGTTCAGGTGAGCGGCTGCTTCACGTCGGTGTTGTGCGATGCGGTTGGCAAGGCGGTTTATATGCAGTGTGTGGGGCCGACCCAGATCGCTTTCCAGGGCGCGGAGATCTATGGACACGGCACGACAACGCACGCCGAGGGCTTTGGCTCGCCGATTGGCAAGCTGAAGGACTTCACCCGTTGTCTGTCCGAGTACTCGGTGGATGAGCTGAAGGCGCACAACATACGCATTGGAAAGCCGGTTTGCCTGGAGTTTCTGTCGGGCATCACCGTGCGCGGATACCTGCAGGATGTGCTGCGGCAGGAACACCGCAATCTGCTGCTCAGCTTCAGCGACTGCACGGTGACCGACCTGCAGGGTGAAGTGCTGTTCGAGCCGGCATGGGGGCGTTACGACATGGCGGTGGGCGGAGCAATCTGCTCGGTGTTTGGCGGCAGCGCGGACCGCGCTAAGTATCCGCTCTACCAGCCCGTCAGCAGTGCGCGTTCCCCGCGCGCAACGCCCGATGCCGAACTTGAGGCAGCCTACCACGCGGTGGCGACGCTGGCGCTGGGTGCTGATCAGGCCCCGGTGGTCAGGGCACTCGATGCCCGGCCTGAGGACTGGCTGCTGCGGGCAGAGGTGTTGGCCCTGGGTGACCGCGCCCCTGCGACCCTGGCGCAGCGTGCGCGTCGCGAACTACGCGACATCGGCGCCGCGCATCCGGAGCTCCAGGAGGTCCTCGCACTGGTCTCCTAGCGGATCGGCGATGGTGCCTGTCCGTGGGCTGCGCCGGCTGCGGGGCATGCATCCCGGCGAGGCTTACCGTACTATACCGGCTCGCCTGAAATGACCGCCCGGAGAGGACCGATGTCCCTGGATTTTGACAGTGCACGATTACCCAACCCCTGGTTCACCGAGGAGCACGAAGCCTGGCGCACGCAGCTGCGCCGTTTTATCGACAGTGAAATCATGCCGTTTGCCGATGATTGGGACGAGGCGGGCGAGATTCCGGCAGCGCTCTGGCCCAAGGCCGCGGCTGTGGGGTTGCTGGGGCTGGGCTATCCGGAAGCCTATGGGGGCACCAGTGAGGGTATCGACAGCTGGCACGCGTGGATCACCCAGGAGGAACTGGCGCGTATCGGTGCCGGCGGTATCCCTGCCAGTCTCATGGTGCACGGTATTGGCCTGCCGCCGGTAATCCACTGGGGCTCCGAAGAGATGAAACAGCGGGTGGCTCCGCCGGTGCTGGCCGGCGAGAAGCATATCGCCCTGGGGATTACTGAACCCGGAGGCGGCTCCGATGTGGCCAGCCTCACCACAACGGCGGTGCGCGACGGCGACGTCTACGTGGTTAACGGCTCCAAAACCTACATTACCGGGGGCATGCGCGCCGACTGGGTGTCCACCGCGGTGCGCACGGGTGGCGAGGGTGGCAAGGGCGTCTCCATGCTGCTCATTCCCACAAACGCAGAGGGTTTCAGCCGCACCCCGCTGAGCCGCAAGCAGGGCTGGTGGGCATCGGACACGGCAACCCTGTATTTTGACAACGTGCGGGTGCCCGCAGACCAGCTGATCGGGCCGGAAAACCAGGGTTTCTGGGTTATCATGACCAATTTCAACGGCGAACGCATGGCGATGGCCGCCGGCATGGAAGCGATGGCACGTGTTTGCCTGGAAGAGGCAGTGGCCTGGGCCCGCGAACGCCGTACCTTCGGCAAGCGCCTGGCGGATCACCAGGTCATTCGCCACAAGATTGCGCAGATGAAGCAGAAGATCAACGCCACCCAGGCGTATATACGCTTGTGCTATGAAACGATTGAAGCGGGCACCGCGAACCCGGGTGATATCGCCCTGCTCAAGGTGCAGGCCAGTGAGACGGTGGAGTTCTGTGCCCGCGAGGCGATGCAGATCCTCGGTGGCATTGGCTACATGCGCGGTAGTCGCGTCGAGCGGATATACCGTGAGGTTCGGGTCAATGCCATCGGCGGCGGCTCGGAAGAGATCATGCGTGACCTGGCGGCGCGCCAGTACGGAGTCTGAGATGAAGTTATGGCACTGCGGTGGCGCCCGCTCACTGCGTCCCCTGTGGACGCTGGAAGAGCTGGGGCTGGACTATGAGCTGGAGGTGCTGCCGTTCCCTCCGCGGGTGATGCAGCCGGATTACCTCAAAGTGAACAGCCTGGGCACGGTGCCCTATTTTGTCGACGGCGATACCGTGATGACGGAATCGGTGGGGATTTGCCAGTATCTGGTAGACCGCTACGAGGATCGGGGCCTGGGCCTGCGCCCGGAGCATCCCGAGTACGGCGCCTACCTGAATTGGCTGCACCACAGCGATGCCACGCTCACGTTTCCCCAGACCATCGCCCTGCGCTACTACTTTTTTGAGCCTGATCCGGCGAAGCGCGCGGTAGCGGATGACTACGCGAAGTGGTTTCGGGCCCGCCTGCGGCGCCTCGATGAGTGCCTCGAGCGCCAGGCGTACCTGGTGGCGGAGCGCTTTACCGTGGCGGATATCGCCATCGGCTATGCACTGTATCTGGGTCAGATGCTGCACCTGGACAAATATTACAAACCCGCCACGGCAGACTATCTGCAGCGGCTGATGGCGCGCCCGGGCTTCCAGCGCGCGAATGCCCACGCGGAACCCCTGGTCCTGCCCGATGTGGTTTGAGAGCCGACTGTTGACGAGGAGTACGCTGTGAGTCAGGTGAGTGATCGGGAAAAGGCAGAGTTTCGGCAGCAGGTGGGAGCGTGGATGCAGGCCAACCGCCCGGCGGATCCCGGGTTCCTGCTGCCGCAATCCTTTATGGAGGTCGGCAGCGAGCAGCAGCTGGAGTTCCTCCGTGAGTGGCAGCACAAGGTGTGGTCGGCAGGGTATCTGGGCATGGCCTGGCCGCGGCAATACGGCGGGCAGGGCGTGGATCCCGTCTACCAGTCCATCGCCGATCAGGAGATGCGTCGCCATGGCGTTCCCATCTGCTTCAACGTGATCGGCCTGGGCTGGGCCGGGCCGCTGATCAACGACATCGGTACGGAAGCCGAGAAAGCGCGCTACCTGAAAGGCATTCTCTCGGGTGAGGACATCTGGTGCCAGGGGTTTTCCGAGCCGGACCACGGTTCCGACCTCGGCAGCGCGCAGTTGCGGGCCCGGCGGGAAGGTGATGAATACGTGCTCAATGGCACCAAAATCTGGACCACCATGGGCAACTTCGCGAAATACATGATCCTGCTCGCGCGCACCAATCCGCAGGCGGAGCGCAAGTACGATGGGCTGTCGTTCTTCCTGGCGCCGATGCAGGTACCGGGTATCGACCCGCGGCCGATACGCAAGCTCACCGGGGAATACGGGTTTACCGAAACCTTTTTCACCGACGCGCGCATCCCCGCCAGCTGTCTGATGGGGGAGGAGGGGCAGGGCTGGAAAATCGCCATGCGCACGCTGCAATATGAGCGCGGCGCGGAAGCCGGTGCGGCGGGTGGTCTGGCCTTTGTGCGCATTGCGATCGACGACATGATTGCCGAACTGGCGGACGTCGAGCGCGACGGCGAACCCGCACTGCAGGACCCTGCGGTGCGCGACCAGCTTGTACAAATGATCATGGAGGAGAAAGCGGTGGTGCTGTGTGACCGGCGTGCCGCTATACCGGCCCTGACCACGGACTACCCCTTCTCGCTGCCACTCTCGAACAAGCTGCGTTTCACCGAGAGCACCCGGCGCATGCGCCAGATGGCCATCAACCTGCAGGGCGCGGACGGTGGCCTGTATGTGGGCGACGCGGCGGCGCGCCAGGGCGGCTTCTGGCAGCGGGCCTACCTGAACAGTTTTTCCGCCACCATCGGCGGCGGCACCAGCCAGGTGCAGGCCAATATCATTGCAGAGCACATCCTGGGTTTGCCCAAGTAAGGAGAGAACGGTGTCGGTGATTGGGAATACAGCGCTGGATTTCACTGACGACCAGGCGATGATCCTGGATGTGGCCCGGGGTTTCTGTGCCGACAGGTCACCGCTGGAACGCGTGCGGGACTTGCTGGAATCAGACCTCGGCTACGATCCTGCGGTCTGGGGCGAGATGGTCGGCATGGGCTGGCCGGGGATGGCTCTGCCAGAAGCCGTAGGCGGTTCAGGGCTGGGCGTGTCGGTGGCGGTTCCCGTGTGCGAGGCGCTGGGGCGGTCCCTGCTGGGCGGCCCCCTGCTGGCTACGCTGCTGGCGGGCCAGCTCTTGTTGCGCGCCAGCGCGGGACGTGACGGCAGCGCTGTGCTGGCGGCGATTGCCGCCGGGGCGCCGGCCACCATCGCCTTGCTGGATAACGCCGACTGGGGCACTGAGCAGATCCGCTGTGAACTGGGCAGCGACGGCGTCCTGCGTGGGGTCAAGCAGCAGGTCATGGAAGCCGCCGCCGCGGAGTGGTTGGTCGTCGTGGCGCAGGAGCAGGGAGAGCCCGTGCTGGCGGTGGTGCCGGCGGCGGCCGTTGCGCCGGCAGCGCGGCGCGACCACGTACTGATCGATGCCACGCGTCGCGCCCAGACTATCGACTTCAGCGGCGTGCAGGTTGCAGGGGACGCTGTGCTGCGCGGCCCCGACGTTGCCCGCGCACTGCGGGATGTGCGTCTTCTCGGGGGGTTGTTGTTGGCGGCGGAAGCCGCTGGCAGCGCTGCCAGCTGCCTGGACACAACGGTGGAGTACCTGAAGACCCGTACACAGTTCGGCAAACTGATAGGCTCCTACCAGGCGCTCAAGCACCCCTGCGTCGAGATTCTGATGGCGCTGGATGCCACCCGGTCGTTCGTCTACCACGCGGCCACCCTGGTGGATGATGCGCCGCTGGATGGGGATGCGGAAATCGCCTGTCGCATGGCGAAGGCGCAGGCCACAGAAACGCTGAAATACGCTGGCGATCGAGCGGTGCAGTTCCACGGCGGCATGGGCTTTACCTGGGAGTGCGACGCGCAGCTCTATGTGCGCCGCGCGCAATGGGTGCAACAGGCCTTCGGCGATGCGCAGCATCACCGGAAAAGGCTCGCGCGGCTGCTGCTTGATCGCTGAATCCGGTCTGTCTGGCTTCTGCCCGATCTCCCGTCAGTCCGGGGGCCACATCACTGCGTATCAGGCCCATGGGTAAACGTAAGCCAGCGTCATCTCTACGCAGCGGCGGTCTGGGTCGTGGTCTGTCCATGTCGTTGGCCGGTTTGCGCGCCGGCGGTGCGTTCGCCCTCGATGGCGCGCTTACCCGGCTCCGTGCCGGCGGAGAACAGCAGCCCGATGCGGGAGACTCGGAGTTCCTGCGCCGTGAGGCGCGTCGCTTCGTCGCCGAGTTGGGTCGCCTGAAGGGCACCTACGTGAAAATCGGGCAGATGTTCGCACTGCTCGGCGAGCACTTTCTGCCGCGTGCCCTGACCGAGGCCCTGCAGGAGCTCAACGCCGCCACCCAGCCGCTACCCTGGTCCGAGATTGGCCCTGCGCTGCGCGACAGCTTGGGCGCCCGCCTTGACGAACTCGATGTGGAACAGGAAGCCCTCGCTGCCGCCTCGCTGGCGCAGGTGCACCGGGCCACGGTGCGGGCCACAGGCGAGCGGATCTGTCTCAAGGTACAGTACCCGGGCCTGCGCGATGTGATTGACAGCGATTTCGATACGGTCGTGCGCATGCTGCTGCTGGCGCGCTGGCTGCCTGCCGGACGTCAGCTGGATGACTGGCTGGAGGCGATGCGGCTGCACCTGCACCATGAAATCGACTATGAGCGCGAGGCGCGCCTCGGCGATGCCATGGCACAGCACGTGCAGGGTGCGGCTGCGGCTGCGAACGCCTGCCGCTACCATGTGCCCCGTCGCTACGCGCGCTACTGCGCGGCAGACGTACTGGCGCTGGAATACATCGAAGGGCACCTGGTCACGGATACTGCGATCAGCGAACTGCCGCAGCGCCGACGTAATGCGCTCGGGCGCGCCATGCTGGATCTGTTTTTCCGCGAACTCTACGCCTGGGGCCTGCTGCAGACGGATCCGAACTTCGGCAACTACCTGATCCGCAGCGGGCCACGCAGCGACCAGCTGGTGTTGCTGGATTTTGGCTCGACACTCGAATGCGAGGCCACGTTTCTGCAGCACCTCGGGTGGGCCATTGCCGCCGGCCTGGAACAGGATCGCACGGCGCTGCTGGAAAGCCTCGTGGGCCTGGGATGCCTGAACGCGCGCAGTAGCGCCTATGCCCGCGATACGTTCACCGATTTCTGTTTTGCCTTGCTCGAGCCCCTGCGTTCCCCTGCACAGCTGCCCGCGGAGTACCTCAACGCGGACGGAGATTATTGCTGGGGCCGCTCCCAGTTGTTGCGCCGCGCAGGAAAACGCGCCGCCAGTTCTGCTGCGTCGCTGGATTTTGCCACGCCCTCCCGGGATTTCGCCCTCATTGCCCGCAAGCTCACAGGCGTTTTCACGTTCATCGCGGTACTTGACGCACAGTTTAACGGACACGATCTGGCCGCCGGGCATATTGCGCGCTGGCGGGAGGCAGGCTGATGGCAGAGCGTGACAAGGAACGTCCGGTTCCCGCCGGTCGCCTGCGGCGCCTGGCGGGTATGGCGCGACTTGCCGGCGGCGTGGCCGGTGGCATGCTGGCGGAGGGTGAGCGGCAGCTGCGCGCCGGCAAGCGGCCCAAAATGCGCGACATGCTGCTGACCCCGGGCAACGCGCGTCGCGTAACCCGCGAGCTGTCGCGCATGCGCGGCGCAGCCATGAAGCTGGGGCAGATCCTGTCCATGGATACCGGGGACTTTCTGCCCCGGGAGCTCGCCGAGATTCTTGCACGTCTGCGCGCGGACGCCGATGCCATGCCGCGATCACAGCTGGAGGCAGCATTGCAGAGTGCGTACGGCAAGCGCTGGGATCCTGCTCTCTACGATTTCCAGTGGCAGCCGCTGGCAGCAGCCTCCATCGGCCAGGTACACCGTATTCGGGCGCCGGACGGCCGTCCGGCAGTGCTGAAGATCCAGTATCCCGGTGTGGCGGACAGTATTGAGAGTGATGTCGACAACATCGCCAGCCTGCTGCGAGTGTCGGGACTGCTGCCGCGGCATCTGGACGTTGAGCCGCTGTTGGCGGATGTGCGTGTGCAGTTGCGGGAAGAGGCCGATTACCTGCGCGAGGCGAAATTCCTGCAGCGTTTTCGCGACGCGCTGTCTGAGGACACCAGGTTTGTGCTGCCTGAAGTGCTGCCCGACCTGACGCGGCGCACGGTTCTGGCCATGACCTATGTGGCGGGCGAGCCTATCGAGACCCTGGCGCTACAGCCCGCAGCGGAACGCGACCGGGTGATGACGGCGCTGCTTGAGCTACTGCTGACGGAGCTTTTCTCCCTGCGTCTGGTGCAGACAGACCCGAATTTTGCCAATTACCGGTACCGGGACAGCGACGGCGCGATCGTGCTGCTCGACTTTGGTGCCACGCGGCGCTTTCGCGCCGGTTTCGTGCGGGATTACGGCAAGCTGGCAGCGGCGGCCATGGCGGAGGACCGGGAAGGGCTGGCGCGTGCGGCACAGCGCGTCGGCTACGCCATGGGTGACCCCGGTTCGCATTACCGCGAGCTGGTGCTGGACATGCTCTTGCTGGCGCTGGAGCCGCTGCGGCACCCCGGTGCCTACGATTTTGGCGCGTCGGACATGCCGGCACGGCTGATGGAATTGGGCCAGTCTGTCACCGGGTTTCGCGATTTCTGGCAGGCACCACCGACGGACGCGATTTACTTCCACCGCAAGCTGGGCGGTTTGTTCATGCTGGCACACCGGCTGGGTGCGCGTGTCGATGTGGCTGCACTGATGGCACGGCACACTGGCACAGCCTAGGGGCTGCGGGGGTGGTCCTGGCGCACGCCGCCGAGCCAGGTGGCGCTCACCGTAAGTGCATCGTCCAGAAGGGCGATGTCCGCCCGGGCGCCCGCGCTGAGGTGACCCCGCGACGCGTCGCCCAGCAGTCTGGCCGGGTAGCATGACGCCATGCGCAGGCATTCATCCAGCGCCAGTCCCACAATCTGGTGACAGTAGCGCACTGCGTCCACAAGGCCGATGGCGCTGCCGGCGAGAGCGCCTTCGGCGTTGACCAGTCGGCCCTCACGCTCCTCGATGCGCTCGCCATACAGCGTGAACCAGCGTTGTTCGCTACCCACGGTCGCCATGGCATCGCTGACCAGGAACAGGCGCCCGGACCCGGCACAGCGCTGTGCGAGGCGAATGCTGGCAGGATGTACGTGGTGGCCATCGGCAATGATGCCCAGCCAGTCCGTGAGGCTTTCCAGCGCTGCTCCGGTGACGCCGGGTTCCCGTGCCAGCAGTGGACTCATGGCATTGAACAGGTGGGTGAAACCGCTGAGTCCTTCGCGCCGTGCTGCCTGCACCACCTCGTAACCGGCATCGCTGTGGCCGGCGAACACGGTTACACCGGCCTCGCACAATGTGCGGATTTGCCCCGGGGCCATAATTTCGGGTGCGACGGTGAGCAGGCAGCGCAGGTCTGACAGGCTGCACAGCCAGTCGATATCCGCCTGCGTGCAGCGCCGCAGGCGATCGCCGCGGTGCGTACCGCGCCGCGTTGCAGCGAAAAAGGGCCCTTCGATGTGCAGCCCGAGTACGCTCGCTGCAGCGGGGTTGTCGCCCGCCTGAACGGTGCGCACCGCGTCGGCGCCTGCGCGCAGAACGTCGGGCGCGTCACTGAGCAGGGTGGGCAGCACGGCGGTGGTGCCGTAGCGGCGATGGCTTGTGGCTATATGCAGCAGGCTGTCCACGGTGGGCGCGTTGTTGAACTGCACGCCGCCACCGCCGTTGACCTGAAGGTCGACAAAGCCGGGCACCAGCATGCCATCGGGTACGGTCTCGCGGGGCAGCTCGGGGGGCAGGCTGGCAATCGGCACCCGGTTGACGATGCGCTCTCCCGCGAGCAGCAGGGCACTGTCTTCATGCCAGCGCTCGCCGTCAAACAGGCGGGATACGCAGATCGCGCGATCGGTGCTGAAAGTGTTCATGCGGTGCGCTCCTGTCCCTGTTACGCCCCGAAATTTGAGCGTCGGTGTGCGCGAAACTAGCGTACATTAGTGTTATGCTCACAGCCACCCGGCGACGCCGTTAGCGCGTAATCTCAACCCATAATAAGAGGTTTTGCATGCCCTCACGTACTGTTCTCGCGGCGTCCCTGTGCATTGTGCTGGCTGCCTGTTCCGACTCCAGCGACCAGATTGCGCCACCGCCTCCGCCACCTGAACCGGAACTCACCTATTCTGCTGAAATCCGCCGCACTGAGTATGGCATACCGCACATCCGTGCAGAGGATTGGGGCAGCCTGGGCTACGGCTTCGGTTACGCCTACGCGCAGGATAACTACTGCGTAGCGATGCGTGAAATTGTCTTTGCCGCCGGCCGCTCAGCAGAGCTCATGGGGGAAGAGATGGGCAATGTCGAATCGGACTTCCTGTTTCGCTTTCTCAACGGTGACAAGGACGCTTTCGCCGAGGAGTTTGTCTCGGCCCTGCCACAGTTTGCCCGTGATCTCGCCGAGGGCTACAGCCGGGGCATGAATCGCTACCTGGAAGAAACCGGTCTCGATAACCTGCCCGAAGGCGATTATGGCTGTCGCAACGCCGACTGGGTATACCCCATCGACAGTGTGGACCTGTTCCTGTTCCTGCGCCGAGAGGCGCTGCGTGGCAGCTCGGAGCAGGGTTTGTTCCGGCGCGCGATTCTGGCCACCACAGGCCCTGATGAAGGTGCCGCACCCGCCCCTGATGCGCTGGACGATGCCGTGCGCGCGCTGCAGGATGCCGCCGTAGCGCTGCGCGATATTGACCGCGGCAGCAACGGTTTGGCCCTGGGTCGCGATGCCACCCGCAGTGGCAAGGGCATGTTGTTGGGAAATCCGCACCAACCCTGGTTCGGCAGCGGTGCCTGGTATCAGGCTCATCTGACGCTGCCGGGGGTGTACGATGTCGCCGGTGCTGCACTGCACGGCTTCCCCTTTATCGGTATTGGTTTCAACCGGGACGTGGCATGGACGCATACGGTGTCACTGGCCAACCGCTTCAGTCTCTACGAACTGAAGCTCAACCCCGACAACCCGCTGCAGTATGACTACGACGGTGAATGGCGAGACATCGTACCGCAGACCGTGACCATCCAGGTGCGCCAGCCTGATGGCAGCCTGCAGGATCGTGAGCAGGTCTTCTATGTGTCGCACTATGGCCCGGTGGTTAACCTGAAGGGGGTGACGTCGCTGTTGGACGGCTGGCCGATGTTCAACGGCTCTGTACTTGCGTTTCGCGATGCCAATATCCTCACCGGGATTCGCGGTATAGAACAGTGGATCACCAAGGGGCAGGCGGGCTCAATCGAAGAGTACGTTGATGCCCTCCAGAGCATCGGTAATCCGGTGTTCCATGAACTGGCGGCTGACCGGGCGGGCCAGGCGTTCTACGGCGAGCTGTCAGCGGTGCCCTTTGTCACCCAGGCCCAGCTCGATCGCTGTATCAACGGTGTGGTCGGGCCCCTGCTGGCGGCTGCGACCACCAACGTCATCCTGTCGCTGGACGGCTCCGATCCGGCCTGCGAGTGGGGTACGGACCCCGAAGCCCCACCGGGCAGCAACCTGTACGGTGGCTCCAGCCTGCCGCAGCTGCTGACCACAGACTATGTAGGCAACAGCAACAACAGTTACTGGCTGTCCGATGCCAACAATCCCCTGGAGGGCTTCCCGGTCATCATGGGGCCAGTCGGGTATGAGCGGCAGCAGCAGTTCCTGCGCACCCGCATTGGCCACATCATGGTGGAGGAGCGCAAGCAGGCCACCGATGGTCTGGATTCGGAGCCGCTGTTCAACCTGGAGACCCTCAAGGGCCTGATGTACGCAAACCGCGTTTATGGTGCGGAGGTCGTGCTGGATGACGTGCTGGCCATTTGCGCCACTGAGGCTGCCGCGCCGGTCCTGCAGGCCTGCAACGTCCTTGCCGGCTGGGATCGCCGGGTCAACGTGGACAGCCGGGGTGCACAGATTTTCACCGAGTTCTGGAAAGAGATCAGCGATGAACTCGGCAACAGGTTCCAGAACATTGTACAGAGTGACGAGTTCTGGGCAGTGGATTTCAATCCGGAGGATCCGCTTAACACGCCATCCGGCATTGACCTGGGCGTACCGGCCAACAGCGCGCGGGTGGTCAATGCACTGGCCGTGGCGGGCGAGAGGCTGGCAGCGGTCGGTGTGCCGCTGGACGCGCCCTGGGGCGAGGTGCAGGTACTGGAACGCAACGGTGTGCGTGTGCCTATCCACGGTGGCTCGGGCACCATGGGCGTGTATGGGGCCATCAGTGCGGCCTTGCGCGACACCGGCTATGTCAATCCGGGCAGCGGCAATTCCTATATCCAGGCGGTAACCTGGGACGATTCGGAGTGCCCCATTGCCGATGTGATCCTGGTTCCCTCGCAGTCCACCAATCCCGAATCGCCGCACTTTGCCGACCAGACCGAGCTCTATGCGAACAAACAGTGGGTGCGCTTCCCCTACTGCGAAGCGGATATCGCCGCCCAGCAGATTGGGGAGACATTGATTCTGCAGGAATAGCCCCGGAGCGCATCCGGGCGTGGTCCGTGCGCCACCCTGGTGCGTATTGTGTGCATGCCTGCATCGCGCCTTGTTCTCGTGCTGGGAGACCAGCTGTCCCTCGCCAACCCCGCTATCGCCAGCGCTGATCCCGGGAAGGATCTGTTGTTGCTGGCGGAAGTCGCTGAGGAAGCGAGTTACGTGCCACACAACCGGCACAAGATCGCGCTGATTTTCTCTGCGATGCGGCATTTTGCCGAGGAGCTGCGGGCGCGCGGTTTTCAGGTGCACTACATTCGCCTCGCGGACGGCGTGCCCTCCCTGCAGGCGGCGCTGGCGCAGGTGATGGAGCGCCACCCCTGCGCAACTGTGCGGGTCTGCGAGCCCGGTGAGTACCGGCTGCGCTTGGCCATGGCCGGGTGGCCGCAGGCGCTGGGTATCGAGCTGGAAATGCTGGAAGACAGCCGGTTTCTGGCCAGTCATGGCGAGTTTCGTGCATGGGCGCAGGGCCGCAAGCAGCTGCGGATGGAATACTTCTACCGTGACATGCGGCGCCGCTACGGCGTATTGCTGGAAACGGATGGGCAACCCGCGGGTGGTCGCTGGAACTACGATCAGGAAAACCGCGTTGGCTGGCGCCAGCAGCGCGAGATCCCGCAACGCCGCAGGCTTCAACAGTCTGCCCTGACCCGCGAGGTGCTCGCCGAGGTGGCAGAGGCTTTTCCCAGCAATCCCGGCGATCTGCAGCAGTTCAACTACGCCTGCACGGCCACAGAGGCCCGTAGCGAGTTCGACTGGTTTTTGCGGCACGCGTTGCCCGATTTCGGTAGGTATCAGGATGGGCTGACAGAGGCGTCGCCCTGGCTGTTTCACAGCAAGATTTCCATGTACCTGAATATCGGCCTGCTGGAGCCGCTGGAGCTGTGTCGCGATGTGGAGCAGGCGTGGCACGACGGCCACTGCAGCCTCTCTGCTGCAGAGGGCTTCATCCGCCAGATTCTCGGTTGGCGGGAATATGTGCGGGGCGTGTACTGGCTGCTGATGCCGGACTACGCCGAGGGTAACGGCCTGGACGCCCGGACGCCGTTGCCGGCGTTTTTCTGGAATGCTGAAACTGACCTGCGGTGTTTACAGCGCGCATTGGAACAGAGCCTTGATCTCGGTTACGCCCACCACATACAGCGTCTGATGGTCATCGGCAACTTCGCCCTGCTGGCAGGCCTGGACGTGAAGGCAGTGTGCGAGTGGTATCTGGCCGTCTACGTGGACGCCTTTGAATGGGTGGAACTGCCCAACACCCTGGGTATGGCCCTGCATGCCGATGGGGGTGTCATGGCCAGCAAGCCCTATGCGGCCAGTGGTAAATATATCCAGCGCCAGGGTGACCATTGCAAGGAGTGTCGCTACGCACCCTCACGCATGACTGGAGAGGGCGCCTGCCCCTACAACGCGCTGTACTGGCGTTTTATCGACCGCCACCTGGATGCGTTGTCGGAGAACCCGCGCATGGGCCTGATCACGGCGAACTGGCGCAAGCGCAGTGCCGCGGATCGCGAGGCTATCGTCGCCTGGGCCGATCAGGCTCTGCAGCAGCTGGTGGGTCCGCCAGACTGACGCTGTTGCGCCGGCTTGCGCAGCGTCGGGAGCAGTAGCGAACCTGTTCCCAATTGAGGCGCCAGCGCGCTCGCCACTGGAACGGCCTCGCACACACCGGGCACAGTTTGCTGGGGCGCTCAGCCCGGCCCACGGTCGCCCTCCGGTGCAGTCGGCATCAGGGGCCAGTCGGCGGCATCGGTCACGTACAGCGGCTGTTTTGGCCGCTGTCCGCCCCATTTGGTCGTGAAAAGCCCCTCCGGGTCGTGCTCTGCCGCCTGCTTCGCCTGGTTGAAGCGGCGCCCACCGCGCGGGTCGCAGCCGACTCCGGCGATGTACTGCCAATTGCCGTAGTTACTGCCCACATCGTAGTCGATGAGGTGCTTCTCAAAGAACGCGGCGCCGTAGCGCCAGTCCAGTCCCAGCTCGTGGATCAGGCAGCTGGCGCTGATCTGCCGACCGCGGTTACTCATCCAGCCGGTCGCCAGCAGCTGGCGCTGCAGTGCGTTGACCAGCGGAAAGTCAGTATCACCCTGGCACCAGCGGGCAAAGGCCCTTGGATCGAAGGTGCAGAAGCGATTGTTGCGCCCGGTTCCGAGTCCCTCAAATCGAAACAGCAGCTGCCGGTCCTCCAGGGCGCGCCAGTGAAAAAACTCACGCCAAAGCAGTTCAACGACCAGCCAGTGTGTAGACTCGTTGGCCCCCTGCGCGGCCTCGAAACGGTACACGGCGTGCGCGACTTCCCGCGGAGAGAGCGCGCCTCCGGCCAGCCAGGGCGAGAGGGTGCTGGAACCGGTCAGTGGATCCAGGCAATTCCGGGTTTCCTTGTAGCATGCGAGGGCCTGCTCACCGAACGTGAACTGCTGCAGTCTGCGTTGCCCGGCGCGGCTGCCACCGCGCAGCGGCAGGGCGGTGTGCGGCGCAACGGGTGCAGCGGGCAGCGGGGCGAAGGTCAGGCCCGCAGGTGGGGGCGGCAGTTGACCAGGGGCTTCCAGAGGGTGATCGACGGTCAGCGCTTCGACCGCCCTGCGAAACGGTGTGAACTGCATGGGCAGGTCTTCCAGTGCAAAGGGCAGTTGCTGGCGCCGGAACAGGGTGTTGCCACCGTGCACCTGCAACGGAATCGACAGGCGCTGGCGCACGCGCTCCAGCTGCTGATCCTCATACACGCCAGCGCAACGGCTGGTACCTACCCGGTCAATACGCCACTGGCGCACCAGCTCGGGCAACAGGGTCTCCGGCTGACCCTGGAGCACCAGCACGTCCTGCCCGAGGGGGCCGAGCTGTTCCCGCAGGTCCTGCAGGTGCTCCAGCGTGACACGCTGGCGCTGCTTGCCAATGCCGCGCAGATTGCACCACGGCCGGGGCTCCTGCCATATGTAGATCAGCAGGAGCTCTGTGGCTTCCGCATGGGCCATGAGCCCCGGGTTGTCCTGCAGACGCAGGTCGTTCTGTAGCCAGTAGAGTTCGCGCATGGTTCCGCCGTCTGGGTCTGTTCCCTGTGTACGCAGGCGGGGTCTACGCAGATTGAAAGCCTCTTCTGCACGTTTTGTCCGGGGCCTGCAGTGCAGGTCCGGGATACCGTGGTGGCCGCCATATTTGCTTTTTCGCGGCTGGTGTTGGGCTATCGGCTGGTATACGCTGCCGCGCAGGTTTGAATCCCCTCTGGAGCCCGTATGCCTGCGACCAACGCCCTTCTGCAACCCATCAACCTCGGTGGGCTTGCGCTGCGTAACCGGGTCGTGATGGCACCAATGACCCGCAATTTTTCCCCGGGGAATGTCCCGGGGGACGCGGTGGTAGAGTACTACCGTCGTCGTGCCGAGGGCGGTACAGGCCTGATTATTACCGAGGGTACCTGCGTGGGCCACATCGCGGCCAACGGCTACCCGGATGTACCCTATTTCCACGGTGAGGCGTCCCTGGCGGGCTGGCGGCGGGTTGCCGACGCCGTCCACGCCGAGGGTGGAAAAATAGCGCCGCAGCTGTGGCACGTGGGTGGCATGCGCAGCGCCGGAGTGATGCCCGAGGGCGATGTGCCGGGCTACACGCCCTCAGGTATGAATGTCCCGGGCAGGGTGAACCGGCATGCGATGACGCAGCAGGACGTCGACGACGTGGTTGCCGCATTCGCGCGGGCTGCTGCGGACGCCAAGGCCTGTGGTTTCGACGCCGTGGAGCTGCACGGCGCCCACGGGTACCTGATCGACCAGTTTTTCTGGGAGGGTACCAATCAGCGCGAGGATGCCTATGGTGGCAGCCTGGCAAAGCGTTCCCGCTTTGCGGTAGACATCATCCAGGCGGTGCGCCGCGCTGTCGGGGACGGCCTCCCGATCATCTTCCGCTTCTCGCAGTGGAAACAGCAGGATTTCAGCGCACGGCTGGTCAAGGGTCCCGCTGAGCTCGATGAGTTTCTGGCGCCGTTGACAGCGGCGGGCGTGGATATCTTTCACTGCTCGACGCGTCGCTTCTGGGAGCCGGAGTTCGCAGGCTCCACGCTCAACCTGGCCGGCTGGACCCGTAAACTCACTGGCAAGCCGACCATTACCGTGGGCAGTGTTGGCCTCAACGCGGACTTCATACCCAAACCCGGTGAAACCACGTTCCGGGAAGCGGAGCCTGCCAGTCTCGACGAGTTGTTGCGGCGGCTGGATGCGGGCGAGTTCGATTTGGTGGCAGTCGGCCGGGCGTTGATCGCCAACCCCGACTGGGTACAGCATGTCGCCGCGGACAACCTGGCGCAGGTGCGTGCCTTTCGTAAAGAAGATCTTGCAAGCCTCGCGTGAGGGGGATGCGCTATGTATAAAACCATTATTGTCGTTGATGAAGACGATTTCGCCCTGGCCTCGGATGAACTGGAGGTGGTCTCCTTCGAGCGCTACCTGGTCGACTTCCCCAAGCGCAATGAGCCCAAGACCCGCCTTATCAACCTGTGTGACACCGAGTACTACCTGAGCCGGGGATATTATTGTTCCCTGCTCGCGGAAGCGCGCCAGCACAAGGTGTTGCCCAGCGTCAGTGCAATCAACGATTTGCGTGACCTGACACTGGGGCCGGATGACGACGTCAATCTGACGGCATTTGACGTGGCCTCCCTGCAGGAAGGCGAGACGCGGGAGTTTCTCGCCTATTTTGGCTGGACCGAGGATGAGCGCTGGCGCAAGTCCGTGCGCAATCTGTTTGAGCGCTACCCGGCACCGATACTGCGGTTTCGTCTGGCGCTGGAGAACGGCAGCCCCCGCCTGACCGTGCGCCGCCACGGATACACACACCTTACCGATGTCGAGCGCGGCCTGTTCCAGCAGCGCCTGAAGACCTTTACCGAACAGGTGTGGCGTACCTCGTCGAATCGCAAGCCCCTGCGCTGGGATCTGGCAATTCTGGTCAACCCCGACGAGGCCATTCCGCCCAGCGATGCCGAGGCGATCAAGCGCTTTATCAAGGCCGCGGCGAAGCTGGGAATGCACGCAGAAACCATCACCGCACAGCAGGCCGGCCAGATCGCGCAGTACGATGCGCTGTTTATCCGCGAGACGACGGCAATTGACCACCATACTTACCGGCTGGCGCGCAAAGCAGAGCGTGAGGGCCTCGTGGTGATTGATGACTCGGCGTCGATTCTGCGCTGCTGTAACAAGGTGTTCCTGCACGACGCGTTCAGCTATCACCGGGTGCCCTCCCTGAAAACGCGCACGGTGATTGGTACGTCGGAAGCCGAGCTGGATGAGATCGAAGCCCAGTTCAGTTACCCCTGCATTCTGAAGTTGCCCGAAGGCGCCTTCTCCAAGGGCATCTACAAGGTCGCAAACCGGGAGGAACTGGCCCACCGGCTGCGGGAATTGCTCAGTAATACTGCGCTGGTGCTGGTGCAGGAGTACATGTACACCGATTTCGACTGGCGTGTGGGAGTGCTCGCAGGACGGGCTATCTATGCCTGCCGTTACCACATGGCGCGGGATCACTGGCAGATCTACAACCACGGCGCGAAACGCTTTTCCTCAGGTGGTTTCGAAACCCTGCCCACCTTCGAGGTCCCCAAAGTGGTGCTGGACGCGGCCCTGAAGGCATCGCGTGTGGTCGGCAAGGGGTTATACGGCGTGGATATCAAACAGAAGGGGCAACAGGTCTACGTGATGGAGGTGAATGATAACCCCAGCATTGAGCACGACGTGGAGGATGCCTATCTCGGCAAGGAACTGTACATGTTGATCATGGCAGAGTTTCAGCAGCGTCTGGAGCAGCGCGGCCGGTGAGTGCCCTAGTCGTCCACACGGCCGAGGCCACGCCGCTCGTCGACCCGCAACTGTTCGTACGCATTGCCGGAGACCTGCGTGATCGCGGCTACAGCGTCTGCCCGGGCGCCTTGCCGCTGGCGCTTGCCGGGGGCCTGCTGGACCACCTGCATACGATGAGCGCAGCGCGTTTCACTGCGGCCGGCGTTGGACGCGAGAACGACCACACACTGAACAGTTTCGTGCGCACCGATGCGATCTGCTGGATCAACGGCGAGTCATCCGCCGGGCGGGCGTGGTTGGCGTGGGCCGAGGCACTGCGTGAATCCTTGAACCGGGAGCTGTTACTCGGCCTGTTTTCCTTTGAAAGTCATTTTGCGCACTACCGCCCCGGGGATTTCTACCGCAAGCACGTGGACGCTTTTCGCGGTGAGGCCAACCGGGTGTTGTCCGTGGTTGCCTATTTGAATCCGGGTTGGCAAGGCGACAATGGGGGGGAGCTACGCCTGTTTACCGGCACCGACGACGAAGCCGCGCTGTTGGTGCAGCCGCTGCATGGCACTGTGGTGGTGTTTCTCAGCGAGGACTTTCCCCACGAAGTGCTGCCGGCCAACCGCGACCGATATTCCATTGCCGGGTGGTTTCGGGTGAACGGGTCCACGGCGACCCGGGTCGACCCGCCGCGATAACCGCCGGTGTACCACACACAGGAGCCACGACAGTGAACGCACAGCACGCTGACGCATTACAGAGTTTCATGGAAGAAATCGAGCGCCGTAATCCGGGAGAGCCAGAGTTCGCGCAGGCCGTACACGAAGTGGCCATGGATATTGTGCCCTATATTGCGGACAAGCCCGTTTACCAGGAGCTGAAAATCCTGGAGCGGATGGCGGAGCCGGACCGCATTGTCACCTTCCGCGTTGTCTGGGAGAACGATCACGGTGAGATCTGCGTTAACCGCGGCTTTCGCGTGCAGCAAAACAATGCCATCGGCCCTTACAAGGGCGGCATTCGCTTCCACCCCTCGGTGAACCAGTCGGTATTGAAGTTTCTCGCCTTCGAGCAGGTGTTCAAGAACAGCCTGACCGGCCTGCCCATGGGCGGCGGTAAGGGAGGCGCCGATTTCGATCCCAAAGGCAAGAGCGAGCGCGAGATCATGCGGTTCTGTCAGGCATTCATGACCGAACTCTACAAACATATCGGCCCCAACACCGATGTGCCCGCCGGAGACATCGGCGTGGGAGGGCGCGAGGTGGGCTACATGTTCGGCCAGTACAAACGCATCGTGAACCGCTTCGAGGGTGTGTTGACCGGCAAATCACTGGAGTTTGGCGGCAGCCGGATTCGTGCGGAAGCGACCGGTTACGGCGCTGTGTACATGATGGAGGAAATGCTCTCCCACCATAAGGAGAGCATCGAGGGTAAAACCTGCCTGCTGTCCGGTGCCGGTAATGTGGCCACCTACTGTGCAGAAAAGTTGATAGGCATGGGCGGTAAGGTGGTAACCATGTCGGACTCGGGTGGCTTCATCCACGACCCGGGGGGGCTGACCCACGAGAAACTGCAGTGGATCATGGAGCTGAAGAACCGGCGTCGCGGACGCATCGAGGAGTACGCCAGAGAGTTCTCCGGTGCGACCTTTCACGCGGACGAGCGCCCCTGGAAAGTGCCCTGTGACCTGGCGTTCCCCTGCGCCACGCAGAATGAAATCACTGCGGATGATGCCAGGCAGCTGGTGGAAAATGGCTGCCGTGGCATCTCCGAGGGCGCCAACATGCCGGCAACGACGGAAGCAATTCGGGTGATTCAGGGGGCCAAAAATGTGCTGCATGCCCCGGGCAAGGCGGCCAACGCCGGCGGAGTGGCCGTGTCCGGCCTGGAGATGAGCCAGAACAGCCTGCGGCTGCAATGGAGCCGGGCCGAGGTCGACCAGCATCTGCGCAGCATCATTCGCGGCATCCACGACCAGTGCGTGGAGTTTGGCACTGCGGCGGACGGCCACGTGGACTACTTCAAGGGCGCCAATATCGCCGGGTTCAACAAAGTGGCGGCCGCGATGATCGCCTACGGAGTCATGTAAGGCGCCGCACCGCGGCGGACCCGCAGATCCTCAGACCCTTGGCACGGCGGCCAGCAGTGTCCGGGTGTAGGGGTGCTCGGGCGCGGTGAGAATCTGCTCTGCGGTACCCTGTTCCACCAGTTTGCCTCGCTGCATCACACCCACCTTGTGGGCGAGTCCGGGAACGATAGAGAGATCGTGTGTGATGAACAGGTAAGAGACACCGAATTCGCGCTGCAGCTCTGCCAGCAGGTCCAGCACCTCAGCGCGAATTGACACGTCCAGCGCGCTGGTCGGCTCGTCGCAGATGATCAGCTCCGGATTCACCGCAAGGGCGCGGGCGATCGCGATGCGTTGCAACTGGCCGCCGGAAAATTCATGCGGATAGCGATGGGCGTGCTCCGCAGCGAGCTGCACCCGCTCCAGTAGCCGCTGAATGCGCTCCTTGCGTTCTTCCGGGGAGAGCGCCAGACCGAGGCTGATCATGCCCTCGGCAATGATGTCGCCTACGGTCATACGTGGATTCATGGACGAAAACGGATTCTGGAAAATCACCTGTATCTGCTTGCGGTAGGGCAGCATGGCGCTGCGCCCCAGACCACCTATGGTCTCGCCCTGGAAGCGGATTGCACCCCCCGCGATCGGCTCCAGGTTGAGCACCGCACGTCCCAGCGTGGACTTGCCACTGCCGGATTCACCGACCAGGGCATAGGTTTCACCGCGCCCGATGGCGAGGGATACCCCGTCGACGGCGCGGGTGTGGTCAACCACCCGCTGCAGCAGTCCACGGCGAATGGGAAACCAGACCTTCACATCCTCAAGCTCCAGCAGCGGCGCCTCGGCAGCCGCTTCGCGGAAATGGGTCAGGTCCGGCAGGGCATCGATCAGGCGCCGGCTGTAAGCCTGCTTCGGGTTGTGGAAAAAATCTTCCACGCTGGCGCGTTCAATCAGCTCTCCGCGATACATGACCGCAACGTCGTCGGCGGTATTCTTGACCACACCCATGTCGTGGGTAATCAGCAGAACTGCGAGTTGCCTTGAGCGTGTGAGTTCGCGTATCAGGTTCAGCACTTGCAGCTGGATGGTAACGTCCAGTGCCGTAGTAGGCTCGTCGGCGATCAATACATCGGGCTCACAGGCCAGGGCCATGGCGATCATGACCCGCTGCTGTTGCCCACCGGACAGTTGGTGAGGAAAGAAGTCGAAGCGCTGCTCGGGGTCGGGAATGCCGACTTCGTGGAACAGCGAAACTACGCGCTCACGCAGAGCCGCGCCCCGTAGGCGCGTGTGCAGGCGCAGTGTTTCGGCAACCTGCCTGCCCACAGTCTGCACAGGGTTCAGGGCACTCATCGCGTTCTGGAAGATCATCGCCACACGGCGCCCGCGGACTTCCTGCATGCGCGCTTCGGACAATCCAAAGAGATCCTGCCCCGACACCTCCACGCTGCCGCCGCTGATGCGCAGCGCATCCGGCAACAGGCGCATGGCGGCCAGGGACGTGACCGACTTGCCGCTGCCGGATTCGCCGACCAGCGCAAAAACCTTGCCGGCCTGCAGTTCAAAGCTGATGCCCTTGACGATCGCCTCGCCGGTCTCGGCCAGGGTGACCGTGAGGTCCTGGACCCGCAGGCAGACGGTGCCCGCTGCAGGCTGCGTTTGGCGTTCCCTGCTCATGCGCTTGCCCTCCGCAGGCTGGTGCGCGGGTCGAAGGCATCGCGTACCAGGTCCGAAAACAGGTTGGCGGCCAGCACCAGAACAAACATGAAAAAGAACGCGCCGGTGAGCGTCCACCAGATGGTGGGTTCCCGCGACAGCTCTGACCGCGCACCGTTGATCATGTTGCCCCAGCTGCCCATGGAGGGGTCGACACCGACACCGATATAGGACAGCACGGCCTCGGCGAGAACCAGTGCACTGAAGTCGAGTACGAACGTGATGAGAATGATGTGCACGACGTTGGGCAGGACATGCCGACCCAGAATACGGCTGTGGCTGACGCCGAAGGCGTGCGCTGCCTGTACGTAGCCGAGCTGGCTGATCTTCAGAGTCTCCGCACGAATCAGCCGACACAGTGTCGACCAGCTCGTCACCCCCAGGATGAAGCACAGGGCGATGAACTTGGCATCCGCCTTTTCCATGCCCACGGCAAAGAAATCCGGGTTCAGATCGATGTAGACCTGGAACAGCAACACGGAGGCGGCAATCAGCAGAATCCCGGGAATGGAGCTCAAGGTGGTGTAGAGATACTGCACGACATCGTCAACCCAGCCCTTGAAGTAACCGGCCATGACGCCCAGCGTGACCGCGATCGGCAGCATGATCAGTGTGGCCAGGGTGCCCAGCAGCACACCGGTGCGAATACCCTTGAGTGACTGGAACAGCACGTCTGCGCCGCCCTGGTCCGTGCCGAGAATATGGTAATGGCGACTGAGGCTCACCATCCACACGGCGCTGCACAGAATCACCGCCTGTGTCGTCCACGACGCCAGCCAGGGGAAGCGACTGCCGCGCAGCAGCAGCCACTGTGGCGTGATCACCAGTGCGCAGAGCAGCAGGCCCCAGAGTAGTGCGCGGACACTCTTGCCCAGTATATCGGCGGCGCGTTCGTCGGGGTGGCTGAGGTGCTGTCCGGCATGGCGCAGGGGCGGGAAATCACGGATGTCGCGCCCGTCCGCGTCCTTGATATTCTCCTTTTCAAAGGATAACAGTGCAAAAGGCGCGGAGTAGGTGCGCTCGAAACGCTCCCCCATACCGCCAGTGAGCACGTCGAAGACGCTCGTAACCTTGTTGTCGTAGAACACCTCTTCGGTGGCGAGGCTCTCCGGGTTTTCCAGTGCGCGCCGGAAATGCAGGGAGTCGAGCAGGGCCACCATGATATAGGCGGCGATGACTGTAAACGCCACCATGCCCAGTCGCGAGCTGAAGACCTCCGCCCAGCGCTCCCGGGTTTGTGGGTCACGTCGCAGGCGCCAGAAAAACAGGGTCAGTGAGATCACCAGCAGGAAGATCAGCGCATCGGACCAGAGGATAACGGGTTTCATCGTTGTCAGGCCCTCAGGACAGCCGTACCCGGGGATCGGCCCAGGTATAGGAAATATCAGTTAACAGCAGGCCGATGATGTACAGAATAGAGCCGATAAACACCATGCTGCGCACGATGGCGAAGTCCTGGGAGTTGATGGCGTCCAGCATGTAGCTGCCAAGGCCGGGTATGCCGAAGAACGATTCAATCAACAGGCTGCCCATAAAGAGTGAGGGAATCAGTACCACCACACCAGTGAGAATGGGTATCAGCGCGTTGGGCAGGATATGCCGGAACAGGATAGACAGCTCGCTGCAGCCCTTGGCACGGGCGGTGCGGACGTAATCCTGGTTCGCCTCCTCGAGGAACAGTGTGCGGTACCAGCGGGCGCCGGCGCCGATGCCCGCCACCACGCCCACCAGTACGGGGAGGATGAGGAACTTCCACACCTGGCCCTCCGTATGAAACCCGGATATCGGCACCAGGCGCCAGGTTTTGGCTACCAGGAACTGCCCGCCGATAATGTAGAACAGGTAGGAAATCGACATCAGCGCGACAAAGACAAATACGGCGCCGCGGTCCAGCCGGGTGCCGCGGAACATGACCACCATCAGCGCCACGCAGATGTTGACGCCAATACCGACCAGAAAGGTGGGCAGGGCGACGGCGAGGCTGGGCCACATCCGGGTGGCGACATCCGTGGTGATGTCCCGGCCGCTTTCCGAACGGCCAAAGTCAAAGGCGAACAGCCGCACGGACTTGTCGAAGAAAATGGTATCGGTAAGCTGCGCCACGCCCGCTGCGTCCGGGTTCAGGAACAGGGGTTTGTCATAGCCGTTCTTCTGCTTCCAGTTCTCGATAGCCTCGGGGGTGACGTATTTGTCGCCGAGTTGGGAAGCTGCCATGTCATCGGGCGAGTTGACCACGAAGAACAGGGTGAAGGTGAGCAGGTTGACGCCCACCAGGATCGGGATGGCATAGATCAGGCGGCGCACGATATAGGCAAACATGGTCGCT
The DNA here is from genome assembly GCF_041395985.1 of Haliea sp. Lineage (NCBI taxonomy): Bacteria > Pseudomonadati > Pseudomonadota > Gammaproteobacteria > Cellvibrionales > Halieaceae > Haliea > Haliea sp. The sequence goes on along the minus strand of NZ_JAWKZJ010000003.1, from coordinate 294,780 downwards.
CCTGTTATTGGCGGGCCGTCGCGCGCAGGCGACGGCGATAGGCGATAATGCCGGGAAGCAGCAGTGCCACCAGCAGCGCGCTCATGGCATACAACGGCCAGATCACGGGCTGGTTCCACTCCTCGCGCTTGCGCTCGCGCAGGTCATCGTCAATGCGCACGTACTTGAGGGTGTTTTTGGAAATGCCGTGGCGTTTGTTGTTGTGTACCCAGGGGTTATTCAGGTAGATGTCCTTCGGGTAAAAGCCGTACAGCCAGACGGCGTCCTCGCGGTAGAGGTCGACCATGCGCGCGACCAGCGCATCCCGTTCCTCGCCGGCAGGAAGAACGCGCATCTGGCGGAACAGGTCGTCGTATTCGGGGCGCTCGTAACTCGCATTGTTGGCCCCATCGCAATTGCAGATCAGCGGACTTTCCGGTCCGTAGAGGAGAAACAGGAAGTTCTCCGGGTCCGGGTAGTCGGCCAGCCAGCCGTGGGAAAAAATCTGTGTGTTGCCCGTCAGCAGTTTTTCGCGGGTGCGGTTCCAGTCAGCCGGGCGGTATTCGACCTGCACACCAATGCGGCCGAAAGCGCGGTCCATCCAGTTCATGCTGGTGCTGGAGATGGCCTGGCTCTGCACGTCAATGAAGATCTTCAGCGGCTCCCCGGTGCGCGCATCGCGACCGTTCGGGTAGCCGGCCTCGGTCAGCAGCTGTTTTGCGTGCTCAATTGACTTGCGCTTGGGTGCGCCGTCTACCCAATCGTACACGTAAGGGTTGATGCCGGCCTCGCCTTCGACAAAACCCGGTATGCCTGGCGGTATCGGCGACTGGGCAGCAATGCCGTTGCCCTTGTAGAAGATGTTGAGGTATTCCTCGGTATCGAAGGCAATCTGCAATGCACGGCGCAGTTTCCGGCGCTCCTCGGTGTAGCCGCCGAGCACCGGGTCGCGCATGTTGAAACCGTAATAATAGATCGCCGGTTTGACATCGGGCGATACCGTGATGCCATGGTTGGCCAGTTCCGCACCCAGTTCCACCCCATTCGGGCCGACCACGAAGGCCTGGTCAAACACCCGGTTGGTGTTGCCGTGGCTTTCACCCGAGCGGTCGTAGTAGCCCTGCAGGAACTTGGTCCACAGAGACAGCACTTCCTTTTCCAGCCGGAACACCGCGCGGTCAATCAGCGGCAGACGCTTGCCCGCATCTTCCAGCAGCCCCTGCTCGGCGTCTCCCGGCGCGCCCTCGGTGGGGAAATAGTCCTCGCGGAAGTTCGGGTTGCGCTCCAGAACGATTTCACTGTTCGGGTCATTCTTCACCATCATGAACGGCCCGCTGCCTACCGGCCACCAGTCCAGGGTCAGGTTGCGGTCCAAAAAGCCCGGATTGTGGAAAAAGCGGTCCACCTCTGGCGCGATCGGCGAGAAAAAGTGCATGGCCAGCCAGTAGCTGAATTGCGGGTAGCGTCCCTTGATGGTGATGCGGAAGGTGCGCTCGTCAACTACTTCCAGACCGTCCATCGGATAGTCGTCCAGGTTGACCCAGCCGTCCCGCGGCACGTCTTTCAGGCGTGCCGAGAAGTCCTCCATACCGACAATGTACTGGGCCATGAAGCCGAGCATGGGTGAGGCATTGAACGGGTCCGCGAGGCGTTTGATGGCGTAGACGTAGTCGTTGGCGGCTACCGGCCGCGAACCCAGCTCCGGAAAATCGCTGATCTGGCGATACGGGCGGCTTTCGCTGGCGTCCTCGAACAGGTAGTGCGGCGCGCCACGGTCGTCCACGGCAAAGGCCGGGTGTGGCTGGTAGCGCGCATCGGCGCGCACGGTCAACGCATACACCGAGTAGGCGACGTCCTCTGCCTCCGGGTCAATAATCTCGCCTTCGGCGTTGATATAGGTAATCTGAGGGAAATCCTCAACGCCCAGGGGCAACAGTTCATAGGGCCGCTTGAGGTAGTGGTAGCCCATGGGGGGTTCATAGATCTGCATCAGGAACAGCGACTCATCGGACGCGTAGGACAGTGCCGGGTCCAGATGCTTGGGCGGCAGTGGTGTCATCACCGACTGGTAGGTAACAAGGCCCGGCGGGCTCTCCGGGTTGGGGTTATTCCAGGGGCCGTCGGTACAGCCGGCCAGGAGCGCGGCGCTGGTCAGCAGCAGTGCAGCGCGCGTGCGCGGTGCGGCGAGTCTGGAGAGCATACGGGAGGATCCCTGTGACAGGCAGCGGCCTATGTTAACAGCAAACACACCGGCGGTTAACTGCAGGTCGCCATGGAGGGTAGAATGGCAGTCAGGAGGCACCATGCCAAAATTCTGTTTCACCCTCGTCCTGGTCCTGTTCATGATGGCCTGTAGCCGCACAACGGCACCTCCGGAGTCCGGTCCGGTCGAGCCTGGGGTCTCACTGGCGCTGGCAGAGGAGCGCGCACAGCGCGTGTCCGACGTCAGCTACCTTGTTCACCTGGCCGTCCCCGAGGCCGTCTCGGAGGCGGTTGCGGGGCGCATGGAGATACGCTTCAACCTGGCCACTGCAGAGGAGCCGCTGGCGCTGGATTTCCGTGCCGCCAGCGAGGCGCTGCACAGTCTGCAGGTCAACGGTGCTGCCCTGCCCACGGCCGTCGAGGCTGAACATGTGCTGCTACCGACCAATACCTTGCACATCGGCGAGAATAACGTGGCGCTGCAGTTTACTGCAGGGGACAGCGCCCTGAACCGCAATCCGGATTACCTCTATACCCTGTTTGTGCCGGACCGGGCGCGCACAGCGCTGCCGGTGTTTGACCAGCCGGACCTGAAGGCCAGCTGGGAACTTAGCCTTGACCTGCCCGCCGCCTGGGAGGCGATTGCCAATACGCCAAGGCTGTCGGTAAGCGAAGCGGACGGCAGGCGGGTACACCGCTTCGCGGCAAGCGAGCCGATCAGTTCCTATCTGTTCGGTTTCGTTGCAGGTCGCTTCCAGTCGGTCACGCGGGGGTGGCGGGGGCAGGGCATGACGATGCTGCATCGGGAAACTGACCCGGAGAAGCTGGCCCGCAATCTCGACGACATATTCCGTCAACACCGCGAAGCTGTGGCCTGGCTGGAGGACTACACAGGTGTGCCGTTTCCCTTCGAAAAACTGGATTTCGCGCTCATTCCTGCGTTTCAGTATGGCGGTATGGAGCACGTGGGGGCGATTCAATACCGCGCTGAGCTGCTCTTGCTGGATGAAAACCCGACGGATGACGAGCGCCTGCGTCGCGCCAGCCTGATTGCGCACGAGGTTGCTCACATGTGGTTCGGCAATCTGGTGACCATGCGCTGGTTCAACGATGTGTGGACCAAGGAAGTCTTTGCCAACTTCATGGCGGCAAAAATGGTGAATCCGCTGTTCCCTGAGATTGACCACGAACTGAACTTTCTGCTGCGCCATTACCCGGCGGCCTATGCGGTCGACCGCAGCGCAGGGGCCAATCCGATCCGGCAGGCGCTGGGCAACCTCAACGAGGCCGGGCAGATGTACGGGCCTATCATTTACAACAAGGCGCCCATCATGATGCGTCAGCTCGAATCACTGCTGGGTGCCGATGCACTGCGCGAAGGCCTGGCGGCGTATCTGGAGCGTTTTGCCTATGCCAATGCCACCTGGCCGGCACTGGTGGAGATTCTTGATCAGAAAACCCCGCTGGACCTTGCGGCCTGGAGCGATACCTGGGTGCACAGTCCCGGTTTCCCCCCGGACAGCCGGCAGGCGGAGGATACTGCCCTGTTTTATGGTCCGCAGGCGGCGCAGCTTGAGGACATGGCGCGCTGGCCGCAGTTGTCTCCCGTGGCGCGCGGACGCCTGCTGCTCAACCTCTTTGAGGGGGTGTTGCAGGGTGGCGCTGTTGCGCCCGAAGCCTATGCTCGCGAACTGCTGTCGCGCCTGACCGCCGAGCCGAACCAGCTGCTGTTGAGCCAGATGCTGGATCAGCTCGCAGTGCTGCAGCAGCTGTTGCTGGCCGACCCGGCGCGCGAGCGGGTCCAGCCCGATCTCGAAGCGACTCTGTGGCAGGCACTGGCGCAGTCCACGGATGCGGGCCGTACACGCCTGCTGTTCGACAACCTCACGCAACTGGCACGGCAGCCGGAGACCTTGCAGCGTCTGCACGCCATCTGGCGCGGGGAGGACTCGATCAGCGGGCTGGCGCTGGCAGAACGGGACAGGATACGCCTCGCTGAGCGGCTCGCCGTGGCCATGCCCGAACGCGCCAGCGCGCTCATTACCCAGCAACTGGCGCAGGTCGAAAACCCCGATAACCGGCGCCGTCTCCGGTTTCTGGCGCCCGCGCTGTCCGCCGATGCCACGGAGCGCGATGCGTTTTTTGCCAGCCTTGCCGACCCCGCCAACCGGGCGACGGAGAACTGGGTGCTGGATGCGCTGGGCTACCTGCACCATCCCCTGCGGATTGCGCACGCCGAGCGCTATCTTGAGCCGAGCCTGGAATGGTTGCAGGACATCCAGGTGACCGGCGACATCTTCTTTCCATCGGCCTGGTTGAACACGACACTGCGGTACCACCACACGCCCGAGGCGATTGCCACGGTACAGGGCTTTCTGCAGGCCCGGCCAGCGTATAACGCCCAGTTGCGGATGAAGATTCTGCAGGCAGTGGATCTGCCACAGCGAGCGATGCAGCTGCGCGAATAAAAAAGCCGCTGGAGTCGCCTCCAGCGGCCGGGACCACGTGCGGCGTGCAGAATCAGGACCCTACGATGCCACCGTCCTTGCGGGTGATGACCAGCGTACAGTCGCGGGGGATAGCGCCGCTGCCCAGGGCGGCAGGGAAGTTCGTCACTGCAGGATCGCCGTTGCCGGGGTGCTGCAGGTTGACGAACAATGTGCGCCGGTTGGGTGTGACGGTTATGCCGGTGACTTCACAGTCGGTGACACCGGTGAGCAGGCGCCTGATCTCGATGTCATCGCCGGACTGATTGCCGTTCGCCACCAGTAACTGGTCGTTGAGGCCATCTTTCTGTGCGCCATCGGTCTGGATGAAAACACGGTTTTCGGGGTCTACCCAGAGTCCATCGGGTGAGGCCAGGCTGCGTTCACCACCGTGCGTTGACGAGGCAAGCAGGAATATCTCCCAGGTGAAATGGCGGCCGACATGGCGGTTGCTGTCACGCCAGCGAATGATGTGACCGTCCGGATTCGGCGCCTGCGGATTGGCGGCATCCGCCTCCTCGCGGCGGCTGTTGTTGGTCAGTGTGCAATACACCGTGCCATCCCGGCCGACTGAGGTCCACTCAGGGCGGTCCATTGGTGTGGCGCCGGCGAGGTCGGCGGCGATTCTGGCGTAGGTTAGTACTTCCGCCTCAGAGCTGAAGCGCGCTGCGATGGCGGGGTTGCGCAGGCTCAGTTCCAGCCACTCACCGCTGCCGTCATCGTTGAATCTGGCGGCGTACAGCGTCCCGCTGTCCAGCGGGCTCAGACCCTGCGAGCGCATGAAGCGCCAGTTGCCGGCAGAAACGAACTTGTAGATATAGTCGAAGCGCTCATCGTCACCCATGTAGCCTACGACGCGGCCACCGCGGCCCTCGACCAGAGCCACCCCTTCATGTTTGAAGCGCCCCATTGCCGTGCGTTTGACCGGCAGTGCATCGGGGTTGAAAGGGTCGACCTCAACGATCCAGCCAAAGCGGTTCTCTTCGTTCGGGTGGCTACCGCCGGACAGGTCGAAGCGTTCGTCAAAGAGGTGCCAGCCATAGCCGAAGCCGTTGGCGCTCAGGCCGTAACGTGCCTGCTCTTCGCTGGGTGTCCAGCTCGGGTCGCTGGTCCCGAAGTAGCCGTTGAAATTTTCCTCGCAGGTCAGGTACGTGCCCCAGGGTGTGTAGCCGTTGGCGCAGTTGTTGAGCGTGCCCATCGCGCCGGCTTCGGGTCCGATGAACTCGCTGCCTGCCACCGGGCCACTGAATTCCACCGGGGTGCGGCCGTGCACACGCCGGTTGTACATGCTGTCCTTTACCAGCTCCCAGCCGCGGCCGGTTTTGCGTATCTCCACGACGGAGATGCCGTGCGCATGCTGTGAGGTCATCACGTCTGCCAGGCTCTCTGGGGCCGCCTTGCCGAGTACCGTGCTGTTGGTGCCAAACTCGTGATTAATGGCAAGCAGGCCGCGCGTGCTGCTGCGACGGAAGGGAAAGAACCACATGCCGTCGTGACCGATACCGATTTGCTGAGCCTGTTCGCCGGCGCTGGGTCTTGCGTCCGGCGCGCCGCTGTAGTCCAGGACGTTATGGGTCAGTGAGGTGCCCCAGGGGATCAGCACCTGGTAGTCATAGTCGGGAGAAATGGCGGGCAGGGGGCCGTTGCCCTCGGCCAGCGTCACGGGCTGGAAGTCGATCAGCCGGCTGCCGATTTTACGGCTTGGCGCGGCCGGGGCGCTGCTGGCGGCCGCCGACAAGGGGCCTGCGAGAAAGCCGCCCGCGGCCAGCGTGAGGCCGCCGCGCAGGACCTGCCGCCGCGAGGCGTAGTCCTTGAGGACCTCTCGAAAGGGACGGTTGCTTGACGGGTTACTGGTGCCTTCATCATGTTCCATGGTTGTCTCTACCTGCGCTGAGAGGAGTGAGCGGTACCCCGGCGGCTGTCACCGGGGGCGTGTCGGCCGGTGCAGGATCGCATCGGCTATCCAGGCAGGAGGGTAGAGAGGCTGTGTTGCAGTGATGTGGCGCTTGCGTGGCGAAACCAAGAACTTTTTATTGCGGCATAAAAAAGGGCCGGTAGCGAATCGCTACCGGCCCTCTCAGAGGGCGGGTTGACCGTCTAGAAGGAGTAGACCGCGTCAAAGCCGAAGGTGCGTGGCTGCCCCCAGGTGTTGCCGGCCCAACCCAGCGTGCCGAAGTCGATCCCCCACTCGCGGTACTCCTCATCCGTGAGGTTACGTACCCAGGCCGAAAGACGCAGGTCGCCGCTCTCGCCCATCGTGAGTTCGTCCAGTGTGACGCGCGCATTCAGCAGCGTGCGGGCATCCGAGGAATCAAACTGGTTCTGGAAGGGGTGGAATACCATGCTGTCGGTGTACGACACATCGAGACGTGCGCTCAGTCGCCCCATCCCCGTATTGGCGGTAGAGTACTGCAGGCCCAGTGACGCCGTATTCTCTGGGGCACGGGTGACGGTGACAACGTCCTTGATATTTTCGATCTGGTTGGTCACCGGGTTGCGTGCGTTGTATTCATCGAATTCGGCGTCCAGATACCCGTAGTTCAGGTCCACGGACACGTTCTCGCTGAGCAGCGCAATCACCTCCAGTTCAAGGCCCATGTAGGTCGCCTCACCGGCATTGGTGATGCGGCTGGACGCACCGCCGCTGCCAGCTTCAAACACGGCAATCTGCATGTCCTTGTAGTTGTTGTAGAACACCGCACCGTTGACCCGCAGGCGGCGATCCAGCCAGTCGGACTTCATCCCCACTTCGTAGGAGTCGAGAGTTTCTTCCTCGTAGGGTTCCTCCCAGGCTGTGGCGCTGGACGCGCGGCTGTTGAAACCGCCGCCGTTGTAACCCGTGGAGTAGGTGGCATAGACATTCATGTCCGGGCTGATCGAGTAGTTGGCTGTCAGCAGGTAGCTGATGTTGTCCCAGGTGTCCTCGTTGGTAAACCGGTCGTCGAAGCTGACGTGGCCCAGGCCCTCGTTGAACAGGAACGCCTCGCGATCATCCTCCGTGTAGCGCAGGCCCGCGGTAATATCCAGCTGATCGGTGAGAGAGTAGGTCGCCTGGCCGTAGACCGCGGTCGATTCCGACTCCTGTCCGTAAATGAAATCCTGGAAGCCGTTCAGGTTCGGGTCGGCCCCTGGGAACGGGAAGGGCAGGGGGAGTCGCTGGCTGCCCTGGCAGACCGGTCCGGTGCCGAAGTCGTTACAGAAGCCGGCGCCGATAAAGGCCGGTCCGATCGCGCTGTCCACCAGGAACTGGATGGGCAGCACAAAGCTCTGCGGGTTGTCCTGATACACTTCTTCATCGAACAGGAATACGCCCACCGTGTACTGCAGGCGGTCGTTGAAGGCATCGCCGATCAGCTGGAATTCGTGGCTTTCCATTTTAATCCAGCCCTCGGGAATGCCGGCCTGGAAGCCCTGTGTCGGAATCTCCGCGCCGCCACCGTACAGCAGGTCACGCATCGTGTAGGCGCCGCCATCGAGGTCGGTGGAGTCGTAGCCGGAATCGGTGTCGCGGTTGGCGTAGATGTACTTGATGGTGAAGGGGTCAAGTTCCCAAGCAACAGTCAGGTTGTGGCCCTGCACTTCCAGCCATTCCTCGCTGGACCCCTCGAGCATGAAGGTCTCACGGCGTTTGGTGGGGTCGCCCACCGTTGCCGCCATCTGCTGGAAGATTTCTCCGCCGAGGAAGGTGTAGGGGAAGGGGGTGTTGGTAAAGCCGTTGTAGATGGAGTCCTTGACCTTGGTCACCTGATACGGTGTGGGTACCCCGGTGTTGTCAGTGTCGTCATAGGAATAGTCTACGGTCAACCCGTCTGTGGGCTCCAGGCGCAGCGCAACACGGTAGGAGGAGTTGTCCTCACTCGCCAGGTCTGGGTTGACGCCGGGGAATTCATTGGTCGCCCAGCCGTCGTATTCCATCTTGCTGCCGGAAATCTTGACTGACAGCATGTCAGCCACTTGTGGCAGGTCGACGGAACCCGTGAGGCGGCGATAGCCATCATTGCCGACGCTCACTTCTACACGTCCACCCAGTTCGCCGGTGGGTTTGCGTGTGGTGACGTTCACGGCACCGCCGGTGCTGTTGCGGCCGAAGAGTGTGCCCTGTGGGCCACGCAGTACTTCGATGGACTGCAGGTCAACGATATCGAAAATCGCGCCGACGGTTTTGCTCATGTAAACGCCGTCGAGGTAGAAGCTCGTTTTCGGGTCGGTCATCAGCGAGGTTTCACCGCTGCCCACCCCCCGGATGTAAATCGACATGTTGGAGTTGGACGAGGGTTGCTTCTGTACGTTGGTGTTCGGCACCAGCCCGTTCAGGTCCGTGACATTGTAGATGCCGAGGTCGGCAATCTGCTCGGCATTGAAGGCTGTCACCGCGATGGGCGTTTCCTGCAGCAGCGTCTCCCGACGCTGTGCGGTAACCACGACTTCCTCCAGTGCCAGACCCTGAGCCTGAACAACGGAAACGAAGGGGATCGACGTGGCCGCGATCAGCGCGGCGGCGATGGGTGTGTGCATATATCTCGGCATGGTGAGGCTCCGTAATCGTTATTATCAGCGCTCCGGAGGGGCGCCGGGGTAACCTGCCAACACAGTGTGTTGGATTGCGCAGTGATTGTATGTTATCGAAAACCTGCAACCGCAGTTTAACGTTGTCGGGGCCTGCTGCGTCAAGTGTCGTGAGGAGAAATATTCACGCGTGTGTAGCGACTTGCCCCGATTTTGCCCACCGTCAACGACAGGGTAGCGGTGGCCGGGGAGGGAATTGTATGAATTGCACCAAGAGTGATTGCGGGACTATTTTCCTCATGCTTACATGGACCATATGAGGGTCGAAACCGGAAATAGCGCTGCGTCGCGGCAAAACACATGAAGGCTGTCAGAAAATACCGCTTTGCCAATCTGGTGCCAGCACTGTTATCCGTGTTCGTGCTGTCCCTGGGTATGGCGCTTACGATCGCCACCTGGCAGCAATACCAGCAACGTGAGCAGGCGCTGCTGTCTGCAGCTTTCACTGCCGAGTCACAACGCCTGATTGCCGTAGCGGAAAAGCAGCTGCACACCTATTCTGTGGTGATGCGCGGTCTGCAGGGTTTTTTCCAGGGCTCGGAAAGCGTTGAGTATCCCGAGTTCCTGGCCTACACGAGGGCCCTTAATGCCACGACGGAGCTGGCAGGCCTGCAGGGAATCGCCTGGGTGCAACTGGTGCGACACAGCCAGCTGGACAAGCACCTGGAGGAGATGGCTGCACAACTGCCGGTGGACTACAGCATTCGACCGGGGAACCCGGGCGAGGTGCTGGCGCCAATCATCTACATCGAGCCATTGGCGGGTGCCAACCTGCGCGCCATCGGCCTTGATATCTACCAGCTTCCGGTGGCTCGCGCCGCCGCAGAGAAAGCGCGTGACCTCGGCGATATCGTCATCACCCGCCCGCTGCAACTGGTGCAGGACCAAGGTGATGCACCAGCGGCGGAGAATCCCGAGTCTCCGTCCTTTGTGATGTACCTGCCGGTGTACGGTGCGTCGGCAGTGCCGGACACACTGGCGGAGCGCAGGGCCAGAATCACCGGCTATGTCGACGTGCCCTTCCGCGTCAGTGACCTGATTGAGGGTATGGCGAGGGAGATTGATGCCGACCTGGATTTTGATATTTACGACGGCGACCCGCGCGATCCGGGTAATCGGCTGTATCTGTCGGACGCCGTATCCCATGCGGCCCGCGCCGCCGCGGGTGAGGTGCAGGCGGAGCACAGCGTGACGGTGGGTACCCGCAGCTGGACGTTCTATATTAGCTCTACGCCCGCCTTCCGCGCCGCGTCGCGGGCGCCGGGGGGCTCCTCCGCGATGTTTGTGGCGGGTGGTTCCGCCAGCCTTGCCCTGGCGTTGCTAGTGCTGGTGATAGCCCGCGGCCGCGACCGCAGCGACCGGCGCGCGGAACGTCTCGCCAGCCTTTATCACGCACTCAGTGAAGTCAACCAGTCCATTGTGCGCATGGACAGCGAGGCGGAGCTGATGCCCCTGGTCTGTAATGTGGCGGTTCGTTTTGGTGGCTTTACCCTGGCCTGGGTCGGTCGCATTGATACCGCAAGTGGTGCGATTGTCGGCGTCGCCGGTGCCGGGGAGGGACGTGAATACTTCGACAGCAAGTCCCTGTCCATTGATGCCAACCATCCTGGCGGAGGCGGATCCATGGCCACCGCAGCGCGGGAGAACCGGCCAGTGATCATCAACGACTACCTCGACTCTTCACTGACCGAACCCTGGCACGATCGGGCGCGCGAGTTCGGTTGGCGCTCATCGGCCGCGTTTCCGGTTCCCCGGGGCGGCAAGCCGTTTGCTGTGTTCAGTGTCTACCATGCGCATCGCAACGTGTTTGACGAGGAGGCGACGGCGCTGCTGCGTGAGATGAGCGCAGATATCAGTTTCGCCCTCGACAACTTTGATCGGGAGGAACAGCGTACGCGCTATGAAAAGGCGGTGCGGGAAAGTGAGTCGCTGTTGTCCACCATCCTTGAGAATGTGGGTGCCTGCATCTACCTGAAGGATCTCGAGGGCAAGTACCTGTTCGTGAATCGACAGGTGCTTGCGACCTGGGGGGTCGAGCGCGAGGACATTATCGGTCAGGGCGACGAGCGCCTGTTTGAACCGGATAGCGTGGCCCGTATTCGCGAGAACGACCGCAAGGTGCTCACCTCGGGTATTTCCGAGGAGCGCGAAGAGGTGGAGACCATCCGCAGCAGCGGCAAGACCTCAGTATTCTGGTCGGTGAAAATCCCGCTGTATGACGCTGAAGGCAAGGTCTACGCGCTCTGTGGTATCTCCACCGATATTACCGAGCATCGCGACAACCGGGACCGCATCCGCTTCCTCAGCCACTACGACACGCTCACAGGCCTGCCCAATCGGGAATTGCTGCACGAGCGGACGCGCCTGGCGGTGACCGCCGCTGCCGCGAGTGCCACGCCGCTGGCACTGCTCTATATCGATCTCGACCGTTTCCAGCTGATCAACGAATCGCTCGGGCTCGCGGTGGGGGATGCTGTGCTCACCGCGCTGTCGAGCCGCCTGAGCGCCGAGCTGAACCTGGAGTCCACGCTGAGCCGCATGGGGGGAGACGAGTTTTTCCTCCTGCTTCCCGGCGTTGGCGAAGCAGGCGCCGTCCAGGTGGCGGAACGCCTGCTCAGTCGCATCGCCGAGCCCCTGCAGCTGGAGGCGCAACGGCTCAGCGTTACCGCGAGCATCGGCATCGCCTGCTTCCCGGAGCATGGCCGAGACCTCGATCAGCTGACGCAGGCCGCAGACGCAGCGCTCTCGCGTGCCAAGCTCGCCGGGCGCAATGTATTCTGCGTGTTCGAAGACGAGATGCGCGTGCATGCCAATGAAACGCTGCAGATCGAGAACCAGCTCAGGGAGGCCCTGGCCAAAGGCGACCTCAGCCTGCACTACCAGCCGCAAGTCAGTCTGACGACAGGAGAGATCACCGGCGTTGAGGCCCTGATCCGCTGGCAGCACCCTGAGCTGGGTTTCGTGCCGCCGTCACGGTTTATCCCCATCGCCGAGGAGAGCGGGCTGATCCTGGAGATCGGCAGCTGGGTGTTGCGTACCGCCATAGCCCAGCAGGCGCTGTGGCAGTCAGCGGGGCTGCCTGTTGGGCCCGTCGCTGTGAACCTCTCCGCCATGCAGATCTACCGCGAAGACTTCGCCGAGATGGTAAGTCAGATGCTCGCCGACGCTGGCGTGCCGGCGGAACTGCTGGATCTCGAGCTCACCGAGCGCATTGCCATGGAGAGCTCCGGCAAGACACTGGCAACGCTGGCTGACCTGCATCGGCGCGGCGTCGTGCTGTCGATTGACGATTTCGGCACCGGTTACTCCTCATTGAGTTATCTCAAGCGCTATCCGGTACAGAAGCTGAAAATCGACAAGAGTTTTGTCGACGGGGTGGCAGAGGACGCCGAGGACCAGGCTATCGCGCTGGCCATTATCGGCGTGGCTCGCGGACTTGGGTTCCGCACCATCGCCGAGGGCGTGGAGACGGAGGCGCAGTGGCAGTTCCTCAAGGACAACGGCTGTGACGAGTTTCAGGGATATTACTTCAGCAAGCCGCTGCCGGCCGAAGATTTTGAGGCCCTGCTGCGCAAGCTCGGATCATGAGCCGCTGGAGACAAGCACCCAACTGGTATAACCGACAAAGCACAGGATAAGCAGGGCGCCCTCCAGCCGGTTGATGCGGCCCGGTCCGCGGCGTCGATAGCCCATCACACACAACAGCAGCGCCAGGGCCCCCATGCTCAGTACGTCCCGGCCAAGCACCTCCGGCGGCACGTCGATCTCGGCAATACCGCCCGCGATGCCCACCACCGCCAGCGTGTTGAACAGGTTGGAACCGATCACGTTGCCCAGCGCGATGTCGCTTTCACCCTTGCGCGCGGCAATCACCGAGGACGCGAGTTCGGGAAGCGACGTGCCAACCGCCACGATGGTGAGCCCGATCACCAGGTCGCTGACCCCCAGGCCCTCGGCAATCAGCACCGCGCCCCACACCAGCAGGCGCGAAGCAGCAATCAGGAGCAGCAGGCCGGCGAGCAGCCAGAACAGCGCGCGTCCCAGCGGCATGTGCTGGGTAGACGCGTGCTCCGCAGTGACCTCAATGGCCAGCGTATCGCGGTCGCCCCGCAGGCCCTGGTGGATAGACCAGCCCATCAGCAGGACGAACAGGCCAAGCAGCAGGAATGCCTCAAGGTGGGTGATGACGCCGTCGACCACCTGCCAGGCTGCCAGCGCCGTGACAGCGAGCAGTATCGGCAGCTCCTTGCGCAGGATCTGCGAGTGCACGGCCAGGGGGCTGAGCACAGCGGTGACGCCGATAATCAGCGCGATGTTGGTGATGTTGGAGCCGTAGGCATTGCCCAGTGCCAGGCCCGGATTCCCCTGGCTGGAGGCAATGGCGGAGACGACCATCTCGGGCGCCGATGTGCCGAAACCGATGATGACCATGCCGATCAGCAGCGGCGGCACGTTGAAATGCCAGGCCGTTGCCGCCGCGCCCGATACAAAGCGGTCGGCACTCCAGACCAGCAATACCAGGCCGATGAGTACGGCTCCCAACGCCATCATGAGTCAGCTCCTGCAAAACGGTTGTACCGGACTTGCGCCGGTGGTCGTGAGCAAGATACTGATCTCCCGGGCCCCTCGCCAGTGCCCCGCGGCACCACTATTACCGTTTCTCCCCTGCCGCCTGCCCTGGCGCAGGTTTTCAGTGCCTTCGGTTTACATCCTCATTGCAGCCGTTAAACTGGAGCATTCGCGAGTTACTGCGCCAGGCACTGCGTAGTTTCCCCTGTCCCTACGCAATCAGGAGCACAATATGAGCGCAGCCAAAGCAGGCGACAACGTCAGCATTCATTACACCGGTACCCTGGACGACGGCACCGTATTCGACAGTAGCGATGGTCGCGACCCATTGCAGTTCGAAGTGGGATCCGGGCAGATCATTCCCGGCCTGGATCGGGCCATCGAGGGCATGGCCGTCGGTGACAAAAAGCAGGTCAATGTGCCGGCAGACGAGGCCTACGGCCAGCCGGCTGCCGAGGCCCGGCAGGAAGTGGCCCGGTCGCAGATCCCCGAGCATATTCCGCTGGAACCGGGCTTGCAGTTGCAGATGCAAACCCCCGACGGTCAGGCGATCCCGGTGCGGGTCGCCGAAGTCAGTGACGAGGTGGTCGTGCTGGATGCCAATCATCCGCTGGCCGGAAAAGACCTTACGTTTGACATCGAACTGGTAGCGATCGCCTGACGTGGCTTTGTGATTTACTCCGCCTGTGATAAATAGGCAGGCGGAACTCCAATTCTAAAGATAATAAACCGGGAGCATCATGAAGATATTCGCCAGAAACTCTGTTCTGTCCACTCTGCTGTTGCTCGGGTTGGCGTCACTGACGGCTTGCTCGGATGGCGGCGGGTCTGCTGCGCCACCGCCACCTGAGGTGACGCCCGAGGAGGTGCCGGACCCCGACCTGGTCGTCATCGAGCCCGGCGAAGATTTCCAGCGGCGGTTGATAGAGGCCTTTATCAACGTTGAGCCCGGGCAGACCATCGAACTGCCCGCTGGAGAATTTGAGCTGGACGCCCAGCTGTCGCTGGATGTGGACAATGTTACCGTACGCGGCCAGGGTCATGGTGAAACCCTGCTCGACTTCGGCAGCCAGGTGTCGGGTGGCGAGAGTATCCTGGTCACCAGTAACAACGTGGTGTTGGAAGATTTCGCGGTGATCGACGCGCCGTCAGATGGCATCAAGTTCAAATTCTCCAACGGTGTGACACTGCGTTCGGTGCGCGTGGAATGGACCTGTGGCGCCTGTGAGAGCAATGGTGCCTACGGGCTGTACCCGGTACAGACCAAGAACGTGCTGATCGAAGACTGTGTGGTCATCGGCGCCAGCGATGCGGGGATCTATGTCGGCCAGTCGGACAAGATCATCGTGCGCCGCAACAATGTCTCCCTGAACGTGGCGGGCATTGAGATCGAGAACTCCACAGACTCGGATGTGTACGACAACGTTGCGGAGAACAACACGGGCGGCATTCTGGTATTCGACCTGCCGAACCTGTCTGTGGACGGTGCGCGCGCGCGGATTTTCGACAATACCATCCGCGATAACAATACCCCCAACTTTGCGCCAGCGGGCAATATCGTGGGTGTTGTGCCGGCGGGCACCGGCATACTCGCCATGGCGTTTGACGATGTGGAGATTTTTGGTAACCGCATTGAAAACAACCAGTCCATGGCGGTGGCCATCGTCAGCTACGACATCAGCGGCCTGACCACGAATGATGTGCGCTACGATCCGGATCCGCGCCGCATCCACGTGCACGACAACCTGTACGCCAACAATGCCTACGCACCCGCGGACCTTGCGGCGGATGTTGCCGGGCTGTTCGCCGCGCTAGATGGCCTGCCTGAGGTGGTCTATGACGGGCTGGGTGAAGCGGAAGGTGCGTTCCCGGATGCGGACCGTATCTGTGTTTCCGAAAAAGCCTCAGTTCGTCTGGGCGTTGTGTTCCAGCCCGGCGGCGGTGGCCCGAGCGTGGATCCCGCCTTCTTTGATTGCGCGCATGCATCACTGACCGCGGTAGTACTGGATACCCCGGAAGAGATTGCAGAGGGCGAGCGCCCCCTCACCGAAGATGAAATCGCGGCACTGTGTACCCCCGAGGGCAGCGACCCCAATTTCGATGCGGCGGAAGTCAGCTGTCGGGAGCTTGCCGGTTACAACCTGTTTGCGGATGCGCTGGAGCCGCGCTCAGCCGCCAACGACGGTATCGGCTACGAGCTGACCAGCGCACTGTTTACCGACTATGCCAGCAAGTACCGCTTCATCTACGTGCCAGACGGTCTGCAAGCTGCTTACAACAGTCAGAACGTATTCGATTTTCCGGTGGGCACCATCATCGCCAAGACCTTCGCCATGCCCAACGACTTCCTGAATCCGGCGGCGGGCGAGGAGATTATCGAAACCCGTCTGTTGATTCATCGCCGGGATGGGTGGGCAACACTGCCCTATATCTGGCGCGAGGATGGCAGCGGCGCCGACCTGGCGGTGGCGGGAGGCCGCCGCTCGCTGGAGTGGATTCACAGTGACGGCAGCACGCGCAGCACCGAGTACGTGATTCCCGATGCCAACAGTTGCAAAACCTGCCACGGCGTGACCCGGGCGGAAACGGGCAGTGGCGTGAACACGGAGACCGTCAACCTGCCTATCGGGCCCAAGGCGCGGTTCCTTAACCGCGAGCGCTTGTACGACGGCACCCTGAAGAACCAGTTGGCGCATATGGCGGATCAAGGTGTCCTGGTGGGTTTGCCGGCAGATCTCGCGGCCATCGATACGGCGCCTGATTGGGAAGACGTGGGCAAGCCACTCGAGTCACGCGTGAAGGCCTACCTGGACATCAACTGCGCCCATTGCCATAGCCCCGGCGGCTTTGCCAGCAACTCTGGCATGTTCACCGAGTTCTGGCGCGAGGTGAACGCCACCTACGGTGTCTGCAAGCCCCCCGTTGCTGCCGGGGCAGGCTCAGGTGGCCTGCAGTATGCTCTTGTGCCGGGCAATGCCGATGCGTCCATCACCGTGTTTCGCATGAACTCCAACGAGCCCAATGTGCGCATGCCGGAAATCGGCCGCAGCATTATTCATGACGAAGCCGTAGGACTGGTGCGTGACTGGCTGAACAGCCTGAGTGGCGGCTGCGACTGAGTGCGTCGCGCGCGGTAACACAGGCCCGCCGCAGAGACTGGGGCGGGCTTTTTCCTTCTAGATCATGGACTGCTGGTAGTTCTGTATACCGACGCGCTCGATGAGCTCGAGTTGCGTCTCCAGCCAGTCGACGTGCTCTTCTTCGCTCCTCAGGATCTCGGAGAACAGGTCGCGGGTGCCGAAATCAGAGACCGATTCACAGTGCACGATGGCCTCGCGCAACAGCGGAATGGCCAGCTCTTCCTGCTTCATGTCGCATTGCAGGATTTCTGCAACGTTTTCACCAATGTACAGTTTGCCGAGGTCCTGCAGGTTAGGCAGCCCCTCGAGGAACAGAATACGCTTGATCAGCAGATCGGCGTGCTTCATTTCATCGATGGATTCCTCGTACTCTTTCTCATTGAGCTTGTTCAGCCCCCAGTTTTCAAACATTCGCGCGTGCAGGAAATACTGATTGATGGCCGTGAGTTCGTTTTTCAGTGCCTGGTTCAGGAAGGCAATGACCTGCTTGTCACCTTTCACGCTCTGCTCCTTGTGTGGTGGGTTTCCCCTGCAGTGTAGTCAACTTGGCGTCGGGAGACCACGGATTCCGGCCGTCAAGCTTGGCGGCCCATTTCTGTGTTCGAGACTGACAATTAATACCACACGCAATTGACAATGATTCGCATTCGTCTACACTAGGTGCAGTCAGGAGGTTATTGCATGTTTATTTGTCTGTGCCGCGGAGTGACCGACTCCGCCATCCGCGCCGAAGTCCAGCAGGGCGCCGTCTGCTATGAAGACATTCAGGCCCGCCTGGAGGTGGGTACATGTTGCGGCACCTGCAAAGACAGCGCTGAAGAAGTGATAGCCGAGACGGTTGCTGAATCCCTTTTCTTTGAACTCAAGCCCACATCGGAAACCGCCTGGGCCTGATCCTGGAGTAACCTATGAACACCATGCCCTCGCGCCCACCGAAACGGGTGCTCACCCTTGCTGTTGCCGCCATTTTGCTGCCATCCGGCCTTGCCGCGCAGGAGGGGGGTGAATTTCCCATGCCGGTGATCGAGGTTATCGGCAAAAGCGATGATGCCGTGTCGCGGCAGACGGGTTCGGTGGTGCTGATTGACCGGGAGGCGCTGGAGCTGATCCAGCCGCTGTCCACCGATGACGCGCTGCGCCGCGTCGCCGGCATCAATGCGACAACGGAAGACGAGACGGCGATTGTAGCCAATCTGGGAATTCGCGGGTTGTCGGCCAGTGAGTCAAAATCCCTGATTCTTGAAGACGGTGTGCCTGTGGCCCCCGGCCTGTTTATCGGCAACGAGCGGTATTTCAACCCCCGCATTCAGCGTGTCGAACGCATCGAAGTGCTGAAAGGGTCGGCGTCCCTGCGCTATGGCCCCTCCACCATCGGTGGCGTGGTGAACTACCAGACGAAGACACCGGACGACGGTGTTCTGCTGTCGGGTCGGCTTGGCTCCTTCGATACCCGCGAAGCCTCCCTGGAGGCGGGAGGTCGCAGCGCCTCTGGCGATGCCTTTGCCGGGCTTGTGGCGACCCGCGCAGAAAGCGACGGCTTCATGGACAAGGACTACGAAATGACGGACATTCTCGTCAAGTCCGGCATGGCGCTCAGCGACAGCCAGGAGGTGGGTGTGAAGTTCTCCTGGTACGAAAATGACGCCAACATTTCCTACCGCGGCCTGTTGCTCGGTGACTATGAGGCCGGCGCAACCTACAACCCGGCGCCAGATGACTACTTCCTGACCGATCGTGTGGCCTTCGACCTCAATCATGCCTGGCGCATCAACGATAACGCCAGGCTGCAAACCGTGGCCTACTGGAGCGAGGTGTCGCGGGATTACTGGCGCTACAATGTCGATACAGCGGCCTCCAACGAGGCGGGTCGCTGGGTTTATACCGACACCCTCACCGGCAACAACCGGTCCTTTGAGCGGCTCGGCCTGGAGACACGCCTGCAGCTGGATCACCAGCTTTTCGGCCTGGAAAATGCCGCGGAAATCGGTTTCCGGGTGATGAGCGAGGAGTCGGACGACACGCGCATACGCGCCACTCGGGACGCCGATCGCACCGGTATCAATGACCGCCATATCGTGGATAGCGCCGACAGCATCGCAGTGCACGTGCAGAACCGTACCGAGCTGACCCAGCGGCTGGCAGTGACACCGGGGCTGCGAATCGAATCCTATGAGCAGAAGCGTCGGGTGCTGACCGAGAACAACGCCTCGGCCAAAACTTCCAACACTGAGCTCCTGCCCGGGGTCGGCGCAACCTTCGAACTGACCCCCACGGCCCAGCTCTACGGCGGCCTCTACCGCGCGTTCTCGCCGGCGGCAAATGGCGTGGCGCTGGACGGCCTCACGGACCAGAGCCTGGACGGCGAGCGCTCAAACAATTATGAGGTCGGCATTCGTGGCTTGCAGGGCAAGCTGAGCTATGAAGTCGCTGCGTTCTATATGGATTTCGACAACCAGGTGGTCACGGGCAACAGCGATCCCAACCTGTCCCAGTCCAATGCCGGCGAAACGGTGCATAAAGGCATGGAGCTGATCCTCGGCTATGAGTTGGGCGCGGGCTTCAGCGTGGATGCCAACGCGACCTGGGTGCCTGAGTCGGACTTCCAGACTGGGGAGTTTGCGGGGAACAGGCTGCCCTATGCACCGGAGCATCTGGCCAATCTGGCCCTTAACTACCGTGGCAGCCAGTGGAATGCCGCGCTGACCGCCCACTACCGTGGCTCGCAGTTCGGTGATGCAAGCAACCAGGTTGATATCCCCGACAACGCAGCCGGCGGTATCTGGGGTGGCAAGATGCCTTCCTATACGCTGCTGGATTTCATGGCTGAGTATGAATTCAGCAGCAGCCTGACGGTGTTCGGTGCGGTGAAAAACCTGACAGATGAACGCTATATCACGGGCCTGCGCCAGGGTATCTATGTGGGGCCCGAGCGCTCTTTTGAAATCGGCGCGCGCTTCCGCCTCTGATGCCAGGGCCCCCGCCGCGGGTGCCAGGGCTGCCCGGTGGTGTTGGGTCCCCCCACTGATGTAATCTTTTCTTTGTCGCATGGCCAGGCATGACACGGCGGGGAGGATGGCGTGGCGCGAACAACCGGGAAAGTCGTTGCACTCCTGCTCCTGCTGATGTCAGTGAGCTCGAGGCCACTGGCACAGGAGCTTTCTCCCCGCGCCTACTGGCCCGCACCACAGGGCACGCAGATCGGTGCCCTCGGGTTTGCGCATACCCGGGGCGACACCATTCCCGATCCCTCGCTGCCGATTGCCGGCCTTAACTCGTCCATTACCACGGCACAGCTCAGTGTTCGCCAGACCTTCTCCCTCGCGGGGCGCACCGCGACCTTTGTGGTAGATGCGCCTTATGCCAGCGGCCGCTCCTCAGCAGAGATTGATGGGCTGGGCACGGTGTCTCGCGACTATGATGGCCTCGGGGATATCGCTGCAACACTGTCGGTCAACTTTTCCGGTGCGCCCGCCATGGATCGTAAGGCCTTTGCCGAGATGCTGCGGTCGCCCCGCCCCCTGCTTGGCGGCAGCCTGCGCATTGTGGCACCGACGGGCCGCTACGACCCTGAGCGGCTGCTGAATGTCGGTGCGAACCGCTGGGCAACCAAGCTGGAGCTGGGTTACATCCTGCCTATCGGAAACCAGTGGATATGGGAGCTTGAGGCGGGCGGCTGGTGGTTTCAGGACAACGACAACTTTCTGGGCTTGCGGCGGGAGCAGGCTGCGCTGTACTCGGTCGAGACGCATCTCGTGCGCCAGATCCATCCGGGACTTTGGGTATCGCTGGATGCGAACTTCTATCGCGGAGGACGAAGCACGCTGGGCGGCCGGCGCCTGGATAACCTGCAGCGCGACAGTAAAGCGGGATTCACCCTGGTATTCCCCTTCAACCGGCGCAATGCGTTTAAGCTCGCCTATGAGCAGGGCTCCCTCAACGACAGCGATGAAAACTTTCGCGCCTACTCGCTCAGCTATCTGCGCACCTTCTAGCCGGTGCGTTCCGAACGTCGGCCCGTATCAGATGGGGTAGGTGAATCCGGTACAGTCTTCCGTATACGCCCACAGCTTAGCCGCGGCCGCATCGTCTCTGGCCCAGGGACGCGGACGCACCCGCTTGCAGTTGGCAAAATACTCACCGCTGGTGTCTGCAACGTCATCGCTGGTGCACAGATACACAGATGTCTCGGCACCCTTGTCCGGGGAGCGGAAGAATATCTTCATGAACGCCGGTGCAATGTTCTTCAGGAAGCCGTCATTCTGCTGGCCCAGTGAGGTGGCTACCGCGCCGGGGTGCAGGGCGTTGACCGTGATCGGCTGCCCCTCGAGACGCTGTGCCAGGGTTCGGGTGAACAGAATGTTCGCCAGCTTGGAGCGGCCATATTCGCGAAACGCCTTGTAGTTCTTCTCCGCCTGCATGTCATCGAAATGCAGGCCGCGGACAAACGCGTGCGCGGCAGACGCAACGTTGACGATGCGTGCGCTGGGCGCTTCCATCAATGCGGGCAGCAGCAGGCCCGTGAGCAGGAAGGGCGCGAAGTGGTTCACCGCGAGCGTCTCTTCGTAGCCGTCCACCGTCGTCTTGCGGCTGGTATTCATCAGGCCCGCGTTGTTGAGGAGTATGTCTATCGGCCGCCCCTGGGACAGGCACGTTTCGCCGGCGGCGCGGACGCTGGCCAGACTGGCCATGTCAAGCTGTACCACGCTGGGCTCAGCCCCGCCCGCTGCGACGATCTCCCGGCTGAGCGCCGCACCCTTTTCCAGATTGCGGCACAGCAGCGTGAGTACCGCTCCCTTGCCGGCAAGGGTGAGGGCGGCGCTGCGGCCAATGCCCGCCGTGGGGCCCGTGATAGCGATATGCTTGTTGTTGATATCCATGGTGTGCTCTTCCCTCGTTGACCATTAATAGTGGTATGGGGTGGGTCATTTCGGACGTCGGCTACAGGCTCTCTGTAGACCAGACCAGCGCCAGCAGCTTGCCCTCGGCCAGCTCCTCCACGGGTGCATCGTCGTTGATGACGCGCAGTTTGCCGTCAGTTGTCAGGGTGAACAGCGGGATCATGCTGGTGCCATTTTTTTCTTTGTAGGCGACGAGGTCAAACTCTGCATTGAGGTTGATCGCCCGTATCTCCGCGCCACGCGCCAGCAGGCTGGCCAGCTTCTGGTAGGTGACTTCGCTGCCAAAGAGACGCGGTGCGCGGAATTCGTCCGCGGGCCGTTCACGCTCGCTGACTTCACGCTCTTCCGCGTTGCGCAGGCTGAACACCTTCTTCGGGCCGAACTCGCTGCGGTATTTCAGGCAGGCCAGCGTGTTCCAACGCGCGCGCCGGGACATGGCGAAGAGTCTCCCAATGCCCACGAGTTCCAGATACTGGTCGGCGTGGGAGGAAATCGGATCGCCGTAATAGGTTTCCAGTCCCGCCATGCGTGCGCTGCGAATCTCTTCATAGGAGGTGTCTGCGAGTTTTACCCGGAAACCCTGCCGTACCAGGGCCTGGGCCACGGCCCGAGCCACGGCATTCGCGCCGACAATCAGTACGCCGTTCGGCTCCGCTTCGGCGAGGCCCAGTGCACGGGTCGCCGCGCCGGCGGTGAGGCTCTGCAGCACGACGGTGGCGATGATCACCAGGAACGTGTAGGCCACCAGGTCCGAGGCGCCAGGGTAGTCGATGCCTTCGAGTCGCAGCGCAAACAGTGAGGAGACGGCTGCGGCAACAATACCGCGCGGTGCAACCCAGCTCAGCAGCGCTTTCTGGCGCCAGCTGTAGTTGCCGCCGATGGCGGATGCCCATACCACGACCGGCCGCGCCAGTAGCACCACCAGCAGCACGATCACGCCGTTCCAGCCGGTGGCGAGAATATCCTGGGGATCAACCCGCGCGCCCAGCACAATGAACAGCACCGAGATAATCAGCACCGACAGGCTTTCCTTGAAGCTGAGTATTTCACTCACGCCCACGTCTTTCATATTGCCCAGCCAGATGCCCATCACGGTAACGGTGAGCAGGCCGGATTCGTGGGCGACGTAATCACTGCCGGCGAACATCATGATGACCCAGGCCAGGGTGACCACGTTGATGAGGTATTCCGGAACCCAGTGTTTGCGCAACACGAACCCCAGGCTGAGGGCGCCAACAAAACCCGCCACCAGGCCGACGCCGATGCTCTGGGCAAACACGGCCCACGAATCCACGCCTGAGAGGATGTACTGGAAGACCAGAACGGCAAGCAGCGCGCCCACCGGGTCAATCAGAATGCCCTCCCAGCGCAGCACCTGGCTGACCTCCGGCTTGGCGCGCATGGTGCGCAACAACGGGTTGATTACAGTCGGCCCGGTGACCACGACCAGTGCCGCAAACAGCAGGGCAACAGGCAGGGAGAAGTCGGCCAGCAGCCAGCAGCCTACCGCCATCAGCACCCAGTTAAGCAGGGCCCCCCAGCTCACCAGGTTGGTGACTACCCGTCCGTGGCCCTTCAGGTCTCGGAACTTCAGCGTCATGCCACCTTCGAATAGCACCAGTGCCACCCCGAGAGACACCATGGGGAAGAGCAGGTCACCGAACTGTTCATCGGGTCGGAGCAGTCCGGTGACGGGTCCGGCGATGATGCCCAGCACCAGCAGGGCAAGGATAGAGGGCTGCTTCAGTCGCCAGGAGAGCCACTGGGCCCCCACGCCCAGTACCAGTACGGCGGCGATGATGTACAGCAGGTTCTGATCCACGCGAGACTCCTGTCGGTATGCGATGCCAGCGCAGCATAGCGCAATTGTTGGTGTCCGCGCGCGCACGGTTGGCGAGGGGCACGTCCGGGTGCGAGAGTGCGCGTGGTGTCAAGAGAGCGCCGCACCCGCTGAAACGGTGCGACGCTTGTACGTTGCCTAGTCGATGACGCCCGGCTGGCTGTAGTCGCAGACCCCATCGGGGAAGATGGCCTGCAGCTTTGCATACTCCTCGGCGGACGGTTCCCAGCTGCCGTAAAGGCCCGCATCAATTGCGTCGTCAAGGGGCTGCAGTGCGCAACGGAAGACGTCACCGGTGATGGGCGCACCGGCGACGATGCGCGATGTGCTGTAGGGTGGAAAGCGCTCTGTGCAGCTGCCGGCGGGCCGGTCATTGAGGATGCCGTCCCATACCGTCTCTCCGCTGGCGATCAGTTCGCCGTCGCTGTCAAAGCAGCTGTCCACCGCAGCAGCAGGGCGGTTGGCGCCCACCGGGCTATCCGGGTTGGCATGAATGTTGGCCACCCACTCGTCGAGCACGGCAAACGCCTGCATGGTGTTGTCGTAGTCGCTGCCGTCCGGATTGCGGTCGATGAACCAGATCACCTGGTTGGAAGCATCACCATCGTGATTCAGGAGGCGCTGTCGTGTGACGAAGGACTGGATCGTGTTGTGCATGTCCAGCTCGTCCTCCAGGTAGTGGCGCAGGTCGATGAAAGGTATTTCCGCCTCGCCCCGTTGCACCATCCCCGAATCGAATGCGGCCCGGATCGCGCCCGGGTCGGCGCGCTTGCGTGGCGCCGGTGTGTCCTCCGTCGCGGTTGTGGCATTGCGCCAACTCCAGGGGTCGATCTGGTTGGGGTACAGCGGCTCGTCGTCGGTCAGGGCAAAGCACAGGTCGATGATAAAGGGGCAGCCCTCCTGCACCATGTCCGGTTCGTTCTTCCAGCTGCCGATATTCCAGTTCAGATCGATGAACTCGTCAGGGCTGATGTTGCCGTCAAGCAGTGCCTGCAGACCGTACTGCACGCCGACGTTGTCCCAGGTGGTGGCGGCAAAGCCGTCCTCGGCACGACCGTAGATGTTGATCACGTCAGCAAAGTGTGTCCATTCCACCTCGGCCTGCTGCTCTGGCGTGATGCCGGGAGCCTCGCCAAAGTGAGGGTTCAGCGCCAGCGGCGAGAGGCCGCGCCAGGAGGCTGTGCACTCGCTGGAACCCTGCGGGACCCAGGGTGTGAGCCCGAAACTGACGACGTCGTTAGGTACATCGTTACTTGCATTCAGGCCTATCAGCCAGCTGCGGTTGTTCCAATCCGCCCACTTGCCGCCGGGATCTTCGCGCAGTTGCAGATCGATCCAGCGTTCAATCAGCTCGCAGTCCCCGATGTGTATGGTTTGCGTGACCATGTCTGAATAGGAGTACTGGGGGACGCCAGCGTCAATCAGCCCTGGATGATTCTGGGCGTAAACGTACTGCTGAATGCCACCACCAGAGCCGCCGACGCCAACGGTGTACTCGGGTGCACCATAGGCCGAGACGAAACGGCTCTTGACCATGATGGCGGTCTCGCCGCCGAGCTCGAGGTTGTAGTGAGTACCCGTTTTCGTGCCAGTGGAATAGGCCACCGCGTACCCGGCGGCCAGACCGTCCGTATACAGTGCCCGGCTACGGCTGGGGCCACCCTGGTAGTGGCCAATGGCAACGCCCCCTTGGAAGTAGTAGATGAGCCGCTGGTTCCAGACGCTCAGGTCGGGGTCGTCGTCCTCTTGGGGCGCTGGCGAGAGCATGGCGATTGAGTAGAGGAAACGGTTCAGGCTGCCGCGTTCCCAGCGTACGATGAAGTCGACTTCGCGGTCGTCAATCGTGGTCGTGGTGGCGATGTCGGCGGGGCGTTCGCCGTTTTCCGGGTAATCCATCCAGGCGCCACCCTCGGTCAGGTATTTGTAACTGACTACTGTTTCCACGCTGCAGTTTTCATCAATCACCGGGCCCAGCTCAAGATCGGCCAGGTGACGGTCGGTTGCGCAGAAAAAAGGTGCCTGTTGCGGTCCGGAGAAGATTGGCCCACTCGCAGGATGATTGCTCAGGGTGATGCTGGCAGCGGTGACATTGTTTGCGCTACTGCTGACTTCCAGTGCGTTGTCACCCACCACCAGCCCGACAACCCGGCCCTCCAGGCCGTGGCCGTCGCTGCGTGCTTCGAACTGCCCGGTGATATCCTCTCCATCCAGCATCACCACCACGTTCTCCAGTGGCAGCGCGGCCGGCACTTCTATGCCGACCCGCGCCTCTCCCCCGCTGACCATCTCGGGTGGGCTGGACAGTACGGAGACGGCGAACGCACCGAGCAGCTCAGGTTCACCTCCGTTTCCATGGTCGGTGCCGTCGCTGCAGGCGGTCAGCAGCAACGCCAGCGTGAGTAAGTGGGCGCGCAGAGCGCCGCTTTGGCGCGGCGCTGAGAACGGTAGCTGCATCGTATTCTCCTTATTTTTTACCGTGCAGACTTCACATACTAGCTGCTCCCGGTGTGGCTGCCAGCGCGGCGGTCCAACTATCTGGACGACACATCCGGAAATGCCGCAAGTCTGCTAGACTCCGCGTTCACGAAAAAGCCTGCTGCCATGTGGCGCCAACTGACCGGGCCCCAACCCGCAACCGCTCTGGGAGTGCCAGATACATGAAGCAGACAATCGCGCGCTGGCTGCTGCGCGCCGCGGGTTGGAGCCTGGAGGGTGCTCCTCCGGCACATGCGCGCTATGTCCTGATCGCGGCGCCCCATACCTCCAATTGGGACTTTCCGTTGATGCTGCTGTACGCCGCCGCCTTCGACATCAAGGTGCGATGGATGGGCAAGCACAGCCTCTTTGTCTGGCCCTTTGGCGGGGTCATGCGCGGCCTCGGCGGAATGCCCATCGTCAGGCATCGCGCCGGTAATCTGGTGACGTCCATGGTTGCAGCCTTCGAGCAGGTAGACCAGCTGGTGCTGGTGGTGCCGACGGAGGGCACGCGAGACCGCACCGACTACTGGAAATCGGGTTTTTACCACATCGCTCGCCAAGCCAACGTCCCCATCGTGCCTTCCTTTCTGGATTTCTCCCGCAAACGGGGAGGGTTTGGGCCCGGCCTCTCGACCACCGGCAACGTGGTAGCCGACATGCAGTATTTCCGCGACTTCTATGCCGGTATGGTCGGCAAGTTCCCGGCCAACGTGGGGCCGATACGGCTGCGGGAAGAGGCGGACCTGTAGTCTTGGCCCCCGCGTCCTGCGGGGGCCTGCGCCAATGTGGTGGAAAGGCTTGCAGCGGCCGGTCCTGTAAAATAATATATATAATATATTTAATGGGATTGCAGGGAGTGTACGCTTGAACATCGACTTTTCACCCGCGCAGCGGGAGCTGCGTGACGCGTTCAGGGCCTATATGCAGGTGCTGATGACACCGGCGCTGCGCGAGGAACTTCAGCAGCCTCTGGCGACCGAGGGTGGTGGTCCGCTCTGGCGCAAAGCCATGCAGCAAATGGGCGCCGATGGCTGGATCGGTCTGGGCTGGCCAACAGAGTGGGGCGGACGCGGGTATGGCCCGATTGAGCAGTACATTTTTATCGAGGAGGTCACGCGCGCCGGCCTCCCGTTTCCCTACCTGACCACGGAGTCGATCGGCCCCGCCGTCGCAGAATTTGCCGACCCGGAGATTCGTGACGCCCTGCTGCCGCGCATCCTCGCGGGTGAGACTGTGGTCGCCATCGGGTACTCCGAACCCCAGGCGGGTACCGATATGGCGGCGCTGCGCACGACTGCAGTACGCGAGGGAGACGAGTACGTGATCAACGGGCAGAAGGTCTATACCTCGCTCGCACATTTTGCCGATTACGTGTTTCTCGCCGTGCGCACGGGAGATCCGGAAACATTGCCGCGGCATAAGGGCATTTCCATTCTGCTGGTCCCGACCAATTCCCCAGGCTTTTCCGCCACCCCCATCTACACCGTGGGTGATGGTGAAACCAATATCACCTGGTACGACAACGTGCGTGTGCCTGTCAAGAACCTCATCGGCGCCGAAAACGGTGGCTGGCGCGTGGTCACCAGCCAGCTCAATCGGGAACGGCTGACACTGATGAACCCCGGCACAGCCAATCTGCTCTACCAGCAGACGTTGGAGCACGCGCGCACCACACTGGCGGCGGATGGCCGGCCCCTGCTGGAGCAGCCCCGGGTGCAGCGGCTGCTTGCCTCCGTCTACAGCCAGCTCCGTGTGCTGCAGCTTGCCTGTCGCAAACAGGCCTGGGCGATCGCCAATGGCAGCCTGGAAACCGCTGATGCCTCCGCCATCAAAGTGTCCGGCTACGAGATTTTTCTGAGCTGCTACCGCAGCCTGCTCGAGGTGCTGGGGCCCGACGGTATCCTCAAACGCGGCTCCACCGGTGCGCTGCTGCAGGGACAGCTTGAGCTGATTTACCGCTCCGTACCAGTGTATGGCTTCGCTGGCGGCACTAATGAAATTCAGCGCGATCTTGTGGCCCAGTTCGGACTGGGCCTGCCGCGCGCCAAACGCTAGGAGCAGGGGTTATGGATTTTGCATTGACGGAACTGCAGCAACAGGTGCGCGAACTCGCGCGCGAGATTCTGACCGACGGCAGCACCGTGGAACGCTTGCGGGAAATAGAGGAAAGGGAGCAGCGCATCGATCAGGAACTCTGGCAAACCCTGCGTGAGGCCGGCCTGTCTGCGGTGGCTGCCAGTGAAGAGGCCGGTGGCGGTGGGCTGGGCCTGCTGGAGTTCGGCCTGATTCTGGAGCAGGTCGGCGCGACGGCTGCGCCCATACCGCTGTTGGCTCACGGTCTGGCGGCTTTGGCTGTTGAGCGCAGCCGGGGGGCTTCGGCGCTGGCGCCGCTGCTTGCTGTTGACGGTTGGATGGCGGCGTCCACACGTACCGATGGCAATACGCTGCGCTGTGTGAACGGTCGGCTCAGCGGGTCGCTGGGTGGCATTGCCCATGGGCGCGGCTGCCATCACCTGGTTGTTCCCGCCCGCGACGAGCAGGGCTGGTGCCTGTGCCTGCTGGAAGTCTCCAGTGACGAAGTCACCTGGCAGGCTCAGACAAGCACCGCTCTGGAGCCGCTGGGACTGCTGCAGGTTGACGCCGTGGCCGCGCAGCGGCTGGGTGGCGCCGAATTGCTGGCCTGGCTGGACCAGTGCGGGGCGATGGCCTCTGCCATGGCGCAGACCGGTGTACTGGATGCTGCACTGCAGCTCGCCCGCAACCATGCCTGCGAGCGGGAGCAGTTCGGTGTGCTTATCGGCAGTTTCCAGGCAGTGTCCCAGCGCCTGGCGGATTGCTGGATCGACCTGATGAACCTGCGCCTTGCTGCCCTCGCGGCGGCAACACAGCTGGACAATGGTGAGGACGCCGAGCTGGATGTGCTCACGGCGCGCATCTGGGCGGCAGACGCCGGCCATCGGGTGCTGGCGGGCTGCCAGCATGTGCATGGTGGTTTGGGGCACGACCGTGAGTACCCACTCTGGCGCTATGCGGTATGGGCGCGGCACTACGAGATGCTGTCTGGCGGTGTTAATGTCGCCCTGGAGCAGTTGGGCCAGGCTATCGCGCTGAACCCCGAGCGGTCCTGTTTGTAATGAGCTCGATCAACTACGATCGACCAATGACACCACGAGTGACGACACTATGAAAACAGTGCTGAGACGACAGCTGGCGGAGGGAGTGATCGAAGTCAGCCTGAACAGGCCCGATCGCCTGAACGCGCTGAATGAGAATCTGATCGGCGAGTTGCTGGCGGTGTTTCGCGGCCTGAACAATGATCGTGAAACGCGAGTGGTCATTCTGACCGGCCGGGGAAAGGGTTTTTGCGCGGGAGCGGATCTGAAGTCCAGCGGGTCCCGGCCCGGTTCGGTGCCCGGTACCGAGGGCATGGGCCAACTGGGCTATGTCTACAAGTATCAGGAGTATCTGGCGGAATTGATATTGGCCATACAGGAGTGCGACAAGCCTGTTATTGCGGCCATCAACGGCGCGGCCGTGGGCGGCGGCATGGCGCTGGCGCTGGCCTGCGATATCCGCATTACAGCCGAGGCGGGCAAGTTCGGCGCGGTATTCATCAAGACGGGTCTGTCTTCCTGCGATGTGGGTACCAGCTACCTGCTACCGCGCATTGTCGGCGTTTCCGCCGCAACAGAGCTGATGCTGACCGGGAGAATCTTCCCCGCCCCGGAAGCCCGTGAGCTTGGCCTGGTATCCCGGGTGGTATCGGCAGACGAACTGATTCCGGAAGCGACCCGTCTGGCGCAGATGATTCTCGAGAACAGTGAGTATGGCGTTTGGATGACCAAGAAAGGCATTCGCGCCAATCAGGACGCCCCCAGCCTGCGCCACGCTATGGAGCTGGAGAACCGCACGCAGGTTCTGGGGTACTTCTCCGGATGCATGGAAGAATCCATGCGGGCATTCCAGGAGGGACGCGCACCCGTGTGGAGCAAACTGTGAGCACGCGGGCGACACGTCGCGGGCGACCGCCGAAAACCTCGCTCGAGGAGATCGTCGACAAGGCCGTCGAGCTCATGGCCCGTGAGCCCGAGAAGGATCTCTCACTGAACGCCATTGCCAAGGCCCTCGGTATTACACCCATGGCGATCTACCGTTATGCGAGTGATCGGGATGAGCTGATGGAGGCCGTGGCCGATCGTATGTTGCGTGATTTCAAGCCCGAAATTCCAGACCAGCCCTGGCAGTCACAGATCCGGCACTGGGCGTTCGCCACACGCGACTACTTTCTGGCCAATCCCGCGCTTTTCACCATCATCGGCTGGCAACAGCATATCGCCAGCGCATGGCTGGCCCAGGTCGCCACCCTGGCCCGTATATTGGCGCAAACCGGGCGGACGGATAACCGCCTTGCGGACACCGTGCAATGGGTCTCTACGACCGTGATGAGTGCGATATTAATGGAAATCGCCAGCAAGCGTTCAGGGTCTCGCGTGAGCATGAGCGATGTCGACAAGTTGCCCGCGGAGGACGCCGAGCTGGTGCGCTCCCTGATGCGGCACCTGCTGAAAAAGAATGCGCGAACGGTATTCACCGAGTGCGTTGAGAACATGATTCTGACGATAGAGGTCTCACAATGAGTTCACTGAAACTGGGTCTGCAACTGGGGTACTGGGGCGCGCAGCCGCCGCCGGATTTTGTCGGTATGGCACAGGAGGCGGAGCGCCTCGGTTTTGATTCCGTGTGGACGGCGGAGTCCTGGGGTAATGACTGCTTCACGCCGCTGGCCTGGGTGGGCGCACACACGTCCCGTATTCGCCTTGGAACCGCGATCGCACAGCTCTCTGCGCGTACGCCGGCGTCCTGCGCGATGGCGGCGCTGGCGCTGGATCACATGTCCGGTGGACGCATGATGCTTGGCCTCGGTGTGTCCGGGCCGCAGGTGGTTGAGGGGTGGTACGGCCAGCCGTATAGCAAGCCTTTGGCCCGCACCCGCGAATACGTCAGCATCATCCGCAAGATCCTGCGTCGCGAAGAGCCCGTGTCCAACGATGGTGAGCATTATCCGCTGCCCTATCACGGCCCCAACGCCTGGGGGCAGGGCAAGCCGCTGAAGTCGATCACCCACCCCCTGCGTGCCGACCTGCCGATTTTCATCGGCGCCGAGGGGCCCAAGAACGTGACGCAGACGGCGGAAATCGCCGATGGCTGGTTGCCGCTGTACTACTCACCCTGGCGTCATGAGGTCTACGAAAGCCAGCTGGTGGCGGCGAAGCCAGGCTTCGAAATTGCCCCCATGGTGATGGTCAATATCAACGATGACCTGCAAGCGGCCCTGCGCCCGGTCAAGGCGATGCTCGGTTTCTACGTGGGCGGCATGGGCTCCAAGACCAACAATTTCCACAAAGACCTGATGGCGCGACTCGGCTTTCCGGATGAGGCGGACCAGATTCAGGAGCTGTTCTTTGCCGGTGAGCGTGAGAAGGCGATCGACATGGTGCCGGACACCTTTGCCGACGAGATCGCGCTGTGCGGCCCGCTGGACCGCATACGTGAACGGCTGCAGGACTGGAAGCGCTCACCGGTAACCACCATGCTGGTCAATGGTGACCGCGAGTTCCTGCGCCAGATGGCTGAACTGGTGCTTTGATTGAGAGGCCAGGGAGGCACTGGTTGCGGGCTGGGCGGTCAGAGTGCCGCCTTGCCCTTCACAACACCATATAGCCGCCGTCAGTCACCAGGGTATGCCCGGTGGTGAAGCTCGACAGGTCGCTGGCGAGGTAGAGCACGGGCCCGATGATTTCCTCGGTTTCAGCCACCCGTTTCTGCAATGATGCCGCAATGGCCCCGTCCAGATAGCCGGGGATATTCGCTGCACTGTCGAACAGGTCGGAGTGGTAGCTGCCGGGCGCCAGGCTGTTGACCCGTATGCCCTTGCCGGCCCATTCCGCAGCCATCACTTTGGTCAGTGCGTCCAGGGCCGCCTTCGTGGCGGCGTAAAAGCCCTGTAATGCGGAGGGCTTCAGGCCGCCCACGGAGATCACGTTGATCACCGAGCCGCCGCCGTGCTCTGCCATTCTCGGAGCCATTCTTGACGCCAGGTACCAGGGTCCCTTGGTGTTGACATCGAACAGCTTCTGGAACAGATCCGGCTGCAGGTCGGAAAGCTCGCCAATCATCGGGTTCATGCCGGCGTTGTTGATCAGAATATCCACGCGACCGAAGGTTTCGTAGGCGGCCTCAATGACCCTGTCGAGGTCCTCAGTGCGACCCATGTGTGCCGACAGCGCCAGCGCCTTGCGCCCCTTGGCGCGCAGCTCATCCGCGACAGTCTCGCAGTTTTCCAGTCGCCGGCTGACGACGATGATGTCGGCGCCGGCGTCGGCGAGGCCGTGGCACATGGCCTTGCCGAGGCCGCGACTGCCGCCGGTTACGAGTGCGACCTTGCCGGTCAGATCAATGTTATGCATGGTTTGAAGTCCCTGTTGCGTACTCGGGCACCCACTCCAGTGAGTCGTGTTGGCCCATAAAAAGTCTTGCACGTTTACCCGCTGGCCCCCCAGCGCCAGTCGCGGATCTCCGGTTTGTCGACACCGTGTTCATAGGCGTAGGCCTGGCAGTCGAGCTGTAGCTCGCGCATTTTCTGCCGCACATGGGCACCCGCCACCAGCAGGCCAGGCACGCGGTTGATCACGTCGATCACCAGGCTGAATCGGTCAATTTCATTCTTGATGGCGAGGTCCAATGGTGTGTTGATGCTGCCCTTTTCCTTGTAGCCGCGCACATGCAGGTGGGCGTGATTACTGCGCTTGTAGGCCAGCCGGTGGATCAGCCACGGGTAGCCGTGGAAATTGAAGATGATCGGCTTGTCCACCGTGAACAGGCTGTCGAAGTCGCGGTCCGAGAGGCCGTGGGGGTGCTCCTGGGGCGACGTCAGGGTGAACAGGTCGACCACGTTGATAAAACGGATTTTCAAGGCGGGGAAATGTTCCCGCAGCAGTTCAACGGCCGCCAGCGCCTCCTGCGTGGTCACATCCCCGCAGCCGGCCAGCACCACATCGGGCTCCTCGCCCTGGTCGTTGCTGGCCCAGTCCCAGATGCCAATGCCCTGGGTGCAGTGGCGAATTGCCGCAGGCATGTCCAGATACTGCAGGTGCTGCTGTTTGTCGGCCACGATCACGTTGATGTCGTTGCGGCTGCGCAGGCAGTGGTCGGCCACGCTGAGCAGGGTGTTGACGTCCGGTGGCAGGTACACACGCACAACGCTGGGGCTCTTGTTCACCACCAGGTCGAGGAAGCCGGGGTCCTGGTGGGTGAAACCGTTGTGATCCTGGCGCCAGACGGTCGAGGTGATCAACAGGTTCAGCGATGAGATGGGTGCCCGCCAATCGATATCCTCCGCGCCGTCCAGCCACTTCGCGTGCTGGTTGAACATGGAGTCGATCACGTGCACGAAAGCCTCGTAGGTTGACAGGAAACCATGCCGCCCGGTCAGCAGGTAGCCCTCCAGCCAGCCCTCCAGCGTGTGTTCAGACAGCAGCTCCATGACGCGACCATCTGCGGCCAGCTCGCCGCCATCGTCATCTCCCGGCACCCGGTCGGCCATCCAGGTCTTCTTGCTGGCCTCGTAGACGGCGTGCAGCTTGTTGGATGAGGTTTCGTCGGGCCCGAACACGCGGAAGTTCGTCGGGTTGGCGCGCAGGATATCGCGCAGCAGCTCGCCCAGTGGAAACGTGTTGCCGGCGATACTCGCGCCGGGCTGCGGTACCGCAACGGCATAGTCGCGGAAGTCGGGCAGCTGCAGAGCCTTGCGCAACAGGCCGCCGTTGGCGTGCGGGTTGGCGCTCATGCGGCGGTTCCCCTGCGGTGCGAGTGCCCTAAGCTCGCTGTTCAGCCGACCCTCGGCGTCAAACAGCTCATCGGGCCGGTAGCTGCGCAGCCAGTCTTCCAGGCTCTGTAGTTGCCCGGCATCCTCGCGTACCTTCGCCAGCGGGACCTGATGTGCTCGCCAGCTGCCTTCAATGGCATGGCCATCGACGGTTTTCGGGCCGGTCCACCCTTTCGGGCTGCGCAGCACAATCATCGGCCAGCGTGGGCGTTCCGGCGCAGACGTTGTCGAGCCGCGCGCGTCCGCCTGAATGCGGCGTATCTCCGCCACGCAGTGCTGCAGTGCCGCCGCCATCGCCTGATGCATCAGCTCGGGGTCGTCGCCCTCCACAAACAGCGGGGACCAGCCATACCCCCGGAACAGCGCATCGAGTTCCTCATGCGATATTCGCGCGAGCACGGTGGGGTTGTTGATCTTGTACCCGTTCAGGTGCAGCACGGGGAGCACCGCGCCATCGCGGCGCGGGTTGAGAAACTTGTTGGAGTGCCAGGCGGCGGCCAGTGGGCCGGTTTCGGCCTCGCCGTCACCCACCATCACCGCAACCAGCAGGTCGGGGTTGTCGAAAGCCGCACCGAAGGCGTGCGAGAGGCTGTAGCCCAGCTCGCCGCCCTCGTGAATCGATCCCGGGGTCTCTGGCGTGCAATGGCTGCCGATGCCGCCTGGAAAGGAGAAATCGCGGAAGAACTGCAGCAGGCCGGCGCTGTTTTCTCCCTTGTGCGGGTAGACCTCCGAGTACGTGCCTTCCAGGTACACCGGTGCCAGTACGCCAGGTGCGCCGTGGCCCGGCCCTGCCAGGTAAATGGCGTTGAGATCGTGCTTGCGGATGAGCCGGTTCAGGTGCACGTATAGGAAACTCAAGCCCGGGCTGCTACCCCAATGTCCGAGCAGGCGCTCCTTGATGTGCTCAGGCTGCAGTGGTTCGCGCAGCAGCGGGTTATCGCGCAGGTAGATCATGCCTGCCGCGAGGTAGTTGCAGGCGCGCCAGTAGGCGTCTATCTGGCGCAGTTCGTCGGCCTCCAGAGGCGATATGTTCCCGGGCCTGTCCATAAGTCGCATCTCCTGTGGGTGTTTGCTGGGTCGGTTTCCGCCGATCAGTGCGTTGCTTGTGCGGCCAGCAGGGTAGCGGCCTGCCTGGCCATCAGCGCCTGCTCGTCTGCCTTCAGCACCCAGACGCTGACCGGGCTCTGCAGGTTGCTGATGCGGCGTTCATGACCCGTTGTCGCGCTGTTCGCGGTCGGATCGATATGCACGCCTGCCCAGTCCATATCGCTGAGGATGCGTGCGCGCACCTCCGGGGCGTTTTCGCCTACACCGCCGCCGAATACGATGCTGTCTGCGCCACCGAGTACCGCGAGGTAGGCGCCAACGTATTTCCGCACGCGATAGCAGTATAGCCCCACCGCCAGTTTTGCCGCTGCACTGTCGGACGCCAGCAGCACGCGCATGTCGGCGCTCAGGCCCGATACACCCAGCAGTCCACTCTGGCGGTTGAGCAGGTCGTCCAGGTCACCGGTGCTCCAGCCGTGGTGCTGTTGCAGGTACAGCAGCAGGCCTGGATCAATGTCGCCGCTGCGGGTGGCCATCATCAGGCCCTCGAGCGGGGTGAACCCCATGGAGGTGTCCACCGGCCTGCCATCGCGGGTGGCGGTGATGGAGCAGCCTGAACCCAGTTGCAGCGTCAGGATACGCCCCGTGCTCGCCCCCCGCGCTGCGACCGCCGACCAGCGCTGCCACAGCGCTTCGTGGGCCAGCCCATGGAAGCCGTAGCGCCGCAGGCCCAGGCGCGTCGTCAGTTCTGCCGGCAGGGCGTAGTGGCGTGCGAACGGCGGCAGGCCTGAGTAGAACGCGGTGTCAAAGCTGGCGATGTGCGGTGTGTCGGCGCTGAACAGCGCCCGGGCGGCGCGAATCAGCGACAGCGACCGCCCGGTGTGCAGGGGTGCCAGCGGTGTGAGCTGCGCGAGCTGCTGCTCCGACGCTGCGTCAATCAGGCTGGGCCCGGAGAAATGCGGCCCCCCGTGGACGATGCGATGTACCACGGCCGTGATGTGCCCCGGTTGGTATTGCGCCAGGAAGTTGCGGAGGAGCTCCGCCACCGATGCACCCTGCAATTCGTAACGCGCGCTGGCAATCGCTTCCGGTTCGCCGCCGCTTACGCTGTACGCGGCGAGGCGCAGGGAGGAGCTGCCGGCATTGACGGTGAGTAGCATCATAGTGTCGAGTATGGCGTTTTCCTCGATGGCCGACCAGACCATGGCCCGCGCAACGTCGCCTGAGGCGCCCTCTGGCCTGCTGGCCACGAGCAATCCGTGGTAGATTTGGCCCAATTCTTGGCCCAACAGTGAGTACACAGGATGAAACGTTTTCAAGGGAAAGTGGCGTTTGTGACGGGAGCAGCCTCGGGCATCGGCCTGGCAACCATGGCGCGTCTGGGCCGCGAGGGCGCGCAGGTGTACGCTGTCGACATCAACGCTGAACAGCTGGCGCGCGAAGCCGCGAGCCTTGCCGGGGAAGGGTTGGCTATTCGCAATCTCGCCCTCGACGTCAGCGACGAGACGGCCTGTCGCGCGGCCATTGCAGCGTGCGTGGCCGAGCTCGGCAAGCTGGATGTGCTGTGCAACATCGCGGGTATGGCGCTGACCAAAAACTTTGCCGACGTGAGCGCAGCGGACTGGGACCGCGTGATGACGGTAAACACCCGCTCCGTTTTTGTGCTGTGCCAGGCCGCCATGCCGCACCTGCTGGAAACCGGCGGCAACATTGTCAATATTTCCTCTGCGGCGGGCCTGCAGGGCCTGCCCTATAACAGTGCCTACTGCGCCAGTAAGGGCGCGGTGTTGCTGCTGTCGAAGTCCCTCGCTGCGGAGTTCGCGGGCCGCGGTGTGCGGGTCAATGCCGTATGTCCGGGTGCGGTGGATACACCGCTGGTCAAGGACGTCCAGATACCCGAGGGTGCCGATATGTCGCTCTATGGCCGGATGTTCCCGCTGACCCCCTACTTCGCGCAGGCGGAGGAAATCGCCGGCGCTGTGGCTTACCTGGCCTCGGAAGAGGCGAGGTTTATCACCGGCTCAGCGCTGGTGATTGATGGCGGGCAGACCACGATCTAGACAGGAGGGTGCCATGACGCAGGCACGGCATCACTGGCATTCTCTGTCCGCGGAGGACACGCTGGCAGCGGTCGAGGGCTCTGCCCAGGGGCTCAATGCCGCGGAAGTAGAGCGTCGCACAGCGCTGCACGGCCCCAATCGCTTGCCGGAACCGCCACCTCGCCACCCCCTGTTGCGCTTTCTGGCGCACTTTCACAACCTGCTCATCTACGTCCTGCTCGCCTCCGCCCTGGTGACGGCTGCCCTGGGGCATTGGGTCGATACGGGCGTCATCCTCGCTGTCGTGCTGGTGAATGGCGTGATCGGCTTTATTCAGGAGGGGCGCGCGGAGCAGGCCATGCTGGCCATTCGCGGCATGCTGGCACCACGGTCGTCTGTATTGCGCGAGGGTCGACGCGTCACTGTCGACGCCGCGGATCTGGTCCCCGGTGACATCGTGCTGGTGGAGCCCGGAGACCGCGTGCCCGCTGATATCCGGCTTATTGAAGCGCGTGGATTGTCTGCCGAAGAAGCCATTCTTACCGGCGAATCGGTGCCAGTCGAGAAGAGTCTCGCAGCTGTGCCGACCGAAGCCGCTCTGGGCGATCAGAGTTCAATGCTGTTCAGTGGCACGCTGGTGGCCGCGGGCGCCGCCCGCGGGGTTGTCGTTGCTACCGGCGCGCAGACCCAGATAGGCCGCATCAGCGGCATGCTGGCGCGTGTAGAGACCCTGACGACCCCGCTGGTGCGGCAGATGGATATGTTTGCGCGCTGGCTGACGGTTTTCATTCTGCTGGTTGCGGGGAGCCTGCTGTTCTACGGCTACGTGCGCGAGGCGCTGCCCTTCGCCGAGTTGTTCATGGCGGTGGTAGGGCTGTCCGTGGCTGCGATTCCAGAGGGGTTGCCGGCGGTACTCACCATTACCCTGGCGGTGGGTGTGCAGGCGATGGCAAGGCGCAACGCCATCGTGCGCCGCCTGCCGGCTATCGAAACACTGGGGTCTGTCTCGGTGATCTGCTCAGACAAAACCGGCACGCTGACGCGAAATGAAATGCTGGCCTCGACCCTGGCGGCGCGAGGTTCAATCTATGTGGTAGAGGGCGACGGCTACACGCCCGAAGGTCTGGTGGAGCGAAAAGATGGCGCAGACTGCCAGGACGATGCGGTATTGCTGGAGTTTGCCCAGGCTGCTGCGCTCTGCAACGACGCTGTGCTGCACCAGCGCGCCGCAGGCTGGCAGGTCGAAGGCGACCCGATGGAGGGGGCTTTGCGCGCACTGGCGGGCAAGATCAGCCGCGAAGGGCCGGACCCGTTTCCACACTGGAAGCGTACTGATGTCATTCCGTTCGACGCTGCACACAGGTATATGGCCGTGCTGAACCATGACCACGACGGGCACGCCTGCATCTTCGTGAAGGGTGCGCCCGAGGCGGTTCTGGCGATGAGCGTGCATCAGCGCACCGCGTCTGGCGGCTATGAGCCGCTCCAGGCTGACTACTGGCACGACATGGTGGAGCGTCTGGCGGCGGATGGCCAGCGTGTTATCGCGGTTGCCACGCGCTCCGTGCCCCAGGCACACACGGTGCTTAATAACGCCGATGTCGAGAGGCAGATGACGCTGCTCGGGCTGATAGGGCTCATTGACCCCCCGCGACCGGAAGCGATCGAGGCGGTCGCCGAGTGCCATGCGGCGGGGATCCGCGTGAAGATGATCACCGGTGACCACGCGGCTACGGCCCGGGCGATTGCTGTGCAGGTGGGCCTGCAGAATACGCAGCGGGTGTTAACCGGTGCAGAACTCGAGAAGCTCGACGACGCCCAGCTGGCCAGCGTTGTGGGTGAGACGGATATTTTTGCCCGCACATCGCCCCGGCATAAATTGCGCCTCGTCATGGCGTTGCAATCGCACGGGCTGACGGTGGCGATGACCGGGGACGGAGTCAATGATGCCCCGGCGCTCAAGCGCGCGGATGCGGGAATTGCTATGGGTCTGAAGGGCAGCGCCGCCGCGCGGGAAGCCGCCGAGTTGGTGTTGGCGGATGACAACTTTGCCTCGATTGCCGCGGCGGTGCGCGAGGGCCGCACCGTGTATGACAATATCAAGAAGGTCATCAGCTGGACGCTGCCCACGAATGCGGGTGAAGCCATGACCATTGTGGTCGCGTTGTTCTTGGGGCTGGCCCTGCCGATCACCGCCGTGCAGATTCTCTGGGTCAACCTGGTCACGGCGATTACGCTCGGGATGGCGCTCGCCTTTGAGCCGAGCGAGCCGGGCACGATGCGCCGCCCGCCCCGTCGGCGTGACGAGCCACTGCTCAAGGGCGAGCTTGTCTGGCACATCGTTCTGGTTTCCACACTCTTTCTGATAGCGGTGTTCGGCATGTTCACCTACGCTACCGGCCGCGGCTATGAGCCGGCACTGGCGCAGACGATGGCGCTGAACACGCTGGTGGTGCTGGAGATCTTTCACCTGTTCTTCATCCGCAATATCTACGGGACGTCACTGACCTGGGCTGCAGCCCGCGGCACCCGAGTGGTGTGGGCCTGCGTGATCGCAGTAACGGGCGCCCAGTTTGCTATCACCTATGCGCCGCCGCTGCAGTCCGTGTTTGGGACGCAGTCGGTGCCGCTGCTTGACGGTCTGCTGATCATTGTGGTTGGTGCCGTGTTCTTTGCCATCATCGAAGTCGAGAAGCAGCTGCGACTCGCGCTGCAGCGCAGGTCCTAACCTTCATTAGCGAACGGTGGGGTGAAGCCCTAGGGTATGCGGGCGAGGACCTAGCTGTCGCTGTGCGCCGGGAGGGTTTCGGCTGGATAGCTTTGAGATTCCTGTCTACGCTTCATGTATGAGACTGGCTTCCCTGGGGACTGGACATGCTTCGATCACTCAAGATTGCAACAGCGTTCTTTGTGGCACTACTCGGCCTTTTGCATGTGCTCGGCAACCTTGCCAATCTGGAAGCCGCAATCGGGTTTGTAGGCGCCGTTACAGCAGGAAGTGAGCAGCCGTTCTATACGCTCTATGGTCCCCCCGCGATGTCGCGCGTCCTTCATGGGCTTGCGCTGGCGCTGATACTGGCGGGTGAACTGGCGGTCGCAGGCCTGGCGAGTGCGGCGGTGTTCATGATGCTGAAGAACCGTTCCGCCGACGCGCAGCTGTTTGCCGCGGCCACGCGGCCCGCAGTCGCCGCATGCGCGGTGGGAATGCTGGTCTGGTTTGGTATCTTCATCGTGGTCGGCGAAGGCTACTTTATGATCTGGCAGACCGCAGCGGGCGCTGGCCCGATAGCTGGCGCGATGCGCTACGGTACGGTGTGCGGGTTGTTCATGGTGTTCCTGCTGCTGGCCCCCGACAGCGACCCGTAAGCACGGCTTACAGATACTGGCGCAGTGTCAGGCTGTCCCCGCGCTGGGTAAACTCGATGTGTTTCAGGAAGCTCATACCGAGCAGCACCTCATCGGTTTGTAGCCCGGGCACAATGCCGGCACGTACATCGGGAAGCCGTATGTCGGCTACCGCCACTTCGTCCAGCGTTGTGGCGTAGCTGATCGCCGTACCGTTGGCGGTTTGCGTGCGGTAGGCACGCCCACGCTGCAGCCCCAGCCGGTTCGCCAACGTCTCTGGTATGGCCACGCCCGTGGCTCCGGTATCCAGCAGGAAGGTAACCGGCTGGCCGTTGATTTCTCCGCTGGTCACGTAGTGGCCGAACCGGTTCCGCTGCAGGGTGACTTCGCGAACGCCCTCGTCGGTGTAGAGGGTCTCCAGCTGCCGGTTGGGGTTCAACTGTCTGTCCAGCACATCACTGAAATAGAGCACACCCAGCCCCAGCAGCACGACCCACGCGAGGGCCTGCATCGCCAAGCCCATGCGTTTCTGTTCACGGATTTCGTGTTCTTCGTTCATTTGGTCGCTCCAGTGCCCGAAGCGTGCTCCACAGAAGGCCCGCATTGTAACGCACTTGGACGGCAACCCTTTATGACAGGGGGATTGACGTTTGCCGCCCCGGCGTGGGCATAATCGGGGCGCTACCCTCAGAGTGAGATCAACTGCATGCCCTTGCGAGGACTCCACATACTGGCAATGTGCCTTGTGTCTTTACTGTTGAGCGGCTGCAGCGGTGACAAAACGCCGGATTCGGACGCGGGGGCTCCGGGAGACGAGCTGACAGCCCCCGAAGACTCTGCTGCGGCACGGGCGACCAGCGACGCAGAGGTGCTCGTGTCTGCGTCACTGCAGGACATGATCGCACTGTTGGAGAAGGAGAGCTGGTGGGGTGAAGCCAAGGCCGATGAGCCATTGGACGTGCCGCGCCTGCTGATTACCGCGATCAGGCCGAGTTGGCAGGAAGCGTCGAAGAGTATCCCGGTGCAAGACAAGAAGGCGCTCTTCTATCGCCTGATGCTGCCGCAGGTGCTGCACGCCAACCATATGGTGATGGAATTTCGCGCGGGGTTGGAGCAGGCACAGCGGGAACTGGCCAGCGAGGGTAGGGTGTCGGAGCAGAGCCTCACCCTGCTGCGCCGACTGTCACTGCTGTTGCCCGGTGAGACGGCAGAGCATGTCGCTGCACTGCAGGAGAACAACCCGGAGCTGAAGGAGATGATCAGCAGCCTGCTCTACCGTGTTGATGTCGTTCCTGCGGGTCTGGTACTGGGGCAGGCGGCCTACGAGAGTGGCTATGGCACCTCGCGTTTCGCGGTGGAGGGCAATTCGCTGTTCGGTCAGTGGACGTATCAGGGTGATGGCATCAAGGCGAAGGAACACCGCGCCTACAAGGGCGACTACTCCATCAAGGCTTTTGACTGGCCCTTCGACAGCGTGCGTGGCTATTTCATCAACCTGATGTCTCACCCCGCCTATGAGGATTTCCGGCAACTGCGCGCTGACATGCGCGCGCGTGGCGAGCCGCTCTCTTCATTGCGGCTGGCTGATGGCCTGCTGCGTTACTCCGAACGGGGCCAGGACTATGTGGATTCCCTGAAAGGCATGATCCGCCACAACAAGCTCGAGCGCGCTGACAATGCGGTGCTGCGCGATGAGCCGGTGCGCTTTCTGTTGGGGGCTGAGAGCCCTGAGGCTGCGGCCGACCTGCGTGCAGAAATCGAGGCCATGCGCGAGAACGGCGAATTGCAGGAGTTGATCGACAGCATGCGCCTTGAATGAAGCAGGGCTTCTGTTCGCTGTTGCCACCGGCACTGGTATCTGCGTCGTCTCGCTCGCCGGCGGCGTGACACCATTCGGTGAGACGGCGTTGCACCGGTAAATGCGCTATGCTCTCAGCTCCAGGTCCACGGAGTCGATGTCATGGAAACCGGTAAGGCCCTGCGGGGCAGCACACACCTGGCGTTTGATGCCGTCGATGGCGTTACACACATTGTCGAAGGCATGTATCGGAACATCGCGGCGGGCGCCTGGCCCCTGGGCAAGTCCCCGGAGGGGCCGGCACCCGGCATCGCAGGCTTCGTGCATACAGCGATCCGCCAGGTCAGCGGCATCAGCCGAAGCAGCCTGGATCTTGTGCTCAAGCAGGTTGCGCCGCGACTTGACAGCATCGCGCCACCGGGCCCGCGCAGGGAGGCGGTCATCGCCGCGCTGAATGGTGTCTGTGGCGATCACCTGGCGCGCACGGGCAATCCGCTGGCGATACAGACGCGCCTGCGTGTCGGCCGGGCAGGGCCCAGCGACAACATCCGCAAGCCGGGTGGGCGCCTGCTGATTGCTATCCACGGCCTGAGCATGAATGATCAGGAATGGACCTGGCAGAACCAGAACCACATCGAGACGCTGGCCAACCAGCATGGTTTCACCCCCGTCTATGTGTCCTACAACTCCGGGAAGCACATCTCCGACAATGGCCGGGAGCTGTCCGCGGCGCTCGACGCACTGGTGGCCGGCTGGCCGTTGCCGGTGGAGTCCATCACCCTGATTGGATTCAGCATGGGGGGGCTGGTTGCCCGCAGCGCCATGCTCCGTGCACAACAGCGGCAGCTGGGCTGGATCAACCAGGTCGACAAGGCTGTCTACATCGGCACGCCCCATCATGGCGCGGTGCTGGAGCGCGGCGGCTTTTGGCTACAGAAACTGCTGACTTACAGCCCCTATACCGCCCCATTCGCCGTGCTGGGCAGGATTCGCAGCGACGGTATTATCGATTTGCGCCACGGCAACCTGCGCGATGAAGACTGGCAACACCACGACGCGGACAGCGACAATGGCGATTACCGCGTTCCCACGCCACTGGCTGAGGGCATAGAGCACTACGCAATCGCAGCAACCCTGTCAAAAAAACCCGGAGAACGGCTAGGCAGGTTGCTGGGCGATGGCCTTGTGCATCCCTCAAGTGCCACCGGCAGGCACGCCAACCCGCGACACGATCTCGGGTTGAACCGTGAGAACACACGCATCCTGTACGATCTTGGTCACCTGGGCATGTTATGCGACCCGCGCGTTTCGGATCAGCTCGCCAGCTGGCTGGGCAGGGTGTAGGGGGTATTGGCGGACCTGGCTGCCTAATCCGGCTGGTGGGGCGGGTCGATGTCCGGCGCCGGCGGCGCCGCACTGTTCTCTCGCTGCAGCGTTGCCAGCCTCGCCTGCAGGAGGCTAGCGTGCTCGCGCTCCTCCGCCGCAAACTCCGCGGCGTATTTCACGATCTCCGGGTCTGTTGAGCGGGCCGCAACGTCGGCGTAAAAATCCGCCGCTGCGGTTTCCTGCCTGATCATCAGGCCCAGTGCCGTCTCCGGCTGCATTTCGTAGCGCAGGTCGGCATAGGCGCCGGTCTCCGGCGGCTCTTCGTCGGGCCAGGC
Organism: Haliea sp.; assembly: GCF_041395985.1. Taxonomy (NCBI): domain Bacteria; kingdom Pseudomonadati; phylum Pseudomonadota; class Gammaproteobacteria; order Cellvibrionales; family Halieaceae; genus Haliea; species Haliea sp. The sequence continues at coordinate 250,847 of NZ_JAWKZJ010000003.1, read as the reverse complement.
GAACTCCCAGGGCTTGAGACGCGGCAGGTCGTGGCTGGCACAGATGGCGGCGACCTCTTGCGCGTGCAGGTCACTGTAGGTGGCCAACTCGTCGAACAGTGCTGCCAGGGCCTGCTGCCGGTGGTGACGCATCGTGTCGGCAAATTCGCGCAAACGCTCGGCAGATTCCTGTTCCAGTTCCAGGCTGTGGGCGAGGAACAGGGACAAATCCGTGATCAGATCGTTATTCACAGTGCAAACCCCGCTCGTGGATCTTCCCCCCCGCCAGCCTGTGGATGCATCCGCGGCCATACGGGCCGCGGATTGCGGTACAGAATACCCTTGCCGAAACCGTCGTCCGCGTGAATCAGCGCTGCAGCCTCCGCGGCGGTTGCAGGCGTGCCCTCCACAGGGTGCACGCGCTGTTTCCAGGCAGTTTGCTCTGGTACAAAGGTCACGCACTGGCTGAGCACGTGAATGAAGGCAAAGCCGGGAAAGGCCATGGCCTCAAAGATAAGCTGTGCCAGGCCGTTGGGATCCCCGCTGTAGCCACGGGCGATAAAGCCGGCACCGCTGGCCAGGGCGATGGCGCAGGGCTGGAAGGCGCGCATCTCGGTGCCGTGAGGGGTCAGTTTGCCATCCAGCCAGGATTCCGGACTGGTGGGAGATGCCTGCCCCTTGGTCATGCCGTAGACCTCGTTGTCCATTGCAATGTAGACAATATTCACGTTGCGGCGGCAGGCGTGGAGGAAGTGGTTGCCGCCAATCGAAAAGCCGTCGCCATCGCCGCCCACTGCGACTACCTCGAGATCGGGGCGCGCCACTTTCAGGCCGGCGGCCAGGGGTAGTGCCCGCCCGTGCACACCGTGGAAACCGTAGCTGCTGACGTAGGCGGGCAGGCGCGAGGAGCAGCCAATGCCGGAGACGATCGCCGTATTGTGGCTGGCAACCTCGCGCGCAGCCATGGCCTTGGTGATTGCGTTGAGCACACTGTAGTGGCCACAACCCGGGCACCAGATAGGCTTGATCCCGGATTTGTAGTCTCTCGCTTTAAGTGGCATTGGCCGCCTCCAGTGCTGTGTAGATGTCCCGGGGTTGGATCGCTGTGGGCCCGGGCAGCGCCAGGCTCTCGAAGGCGAGTTGCGGCAGCAGGGAGCGCAGGTAGTGCCAAAGCTGTGCCCCATGGTTGTGCTCTACCACCAGAAGTCGGGTGCCGGACGCAAGCAGGGTTGCCAGCTGTTTCGTGGGCAGCGGCGCCAGCAGGCGCAGACTGAGCACCGCGACCTCGCGCCCAGCGCCTGCCATGGCCGCCTGCGCCTCCAGCGCGGTGGCGGTGACCGACCCCATACAAAGGATCACGGGGCGCTGGTCCACCTGGCCGACGAGTTCGGCCCAGTGCCCACCGAAGTCCCAGTCGGCGAGCTTGCGCCAGCGTTTATCCAGCTGCATGCGGTGGTCCCGGGCACGCGGTGACGGGATGGCATTCTCGCTGTGTTCGAGGCCATCGGCGGTATACATGTGGCCCGGCTCACCGGGTAGGGCCAGCGGCGACACACCCGAATCCGTGTCGCGATAGCGCAAGTAGGGTTCTGCTTCTTGCGAGCTGTCGACGGCGGCCCGTGGGCAGTCGCTCCCGGGCGCATCAATCACCTGAATGGACTGGCCAAGGGACTGGTCGCTTAGCACGATCACCAGGGTTTGCAGGCGGGTTGCCAGATGCACCGCCCACGCGGCAGTGAAGTGGCAGTCGGCGATCGACTGTGCCGCCAGCACAATATGCGGGGCATCACCGTGCATGCCGTAGAGCGCCAGGTTCAGGTCGCTCTGTTCGCTCTTGGTGGGAATACCCGTGGAAGGGCCGCCGCGCATGACATCGACCACCACTGCCGCGGTCTCGCTGGCGACTGCGAGTCCCATGGCCTCGCTCATCAGCGCCATTCCGGGGCCAGAGGTGGCGGTCATGGCCGGCACGCCACCAAACCCTGCGCCAATCACCATGTTGATGGCCGCGAGTTCATCTTCGGCCTGCACCAGATGGCCGCCGTAGTGCTCGATATGGTGGGCCAGCCACTCCAGCAGGTCGGACGCGGGTGTGATGGGATAGGCCGCGACAAAACGTACCCCGGCCTCAAGCGCGCCCAGCGCCGCCATCTGGTTGCCGCTGGCAAGCCAGCGTTGGGGCTGCCCGGGGGCAGTCGCCGCGGGCACCGGTAATGTGGCGAGGAGTTCCCGTAACGGATCCGGCAGTGCCTGGGCAAACCCGGCCTGCAGTGCCCGGCAGGCGGCATCCAGCACTGCATCGTCGTGTTTTTCGAGGCGCGCGCGCAGTAGCGTCTCCGCCGCGGCGCATGTGCAACCCAGGCCGCTGGCGAGCATCCCGAAAAACACCATGTTCAGCCACCCCGAGTCCGCGGTGGCAGCAATCCCTGGGGCGTCAACAGTCAGGAGATTGTCGGGGGTGACCCCGGGTGGAGGGACGTCGGTGCCGGTATGCAGGACCAGGGTGCTGGCGCTGATCGGCACTTCATCGGCAAAACGTGCAAAGTTCTGCCAGTCCAACGCAACCAGCAGGTCAATCGTAGCCGGTATCGTCGATACCGGCGCGTCGCCCAGGCGCAAGATGGCGGCTGATTCGCCACCGCGGATCTGTGGGCTGAAGGTCTTTTTCAGCATGCCGTAGCCGCCGACCTCCGCATACAGCCGCAGGACCAGTTCACCGGTCGAGATTGCGCCGGCGCCACCACTGCCGCTGATCGCCAGGGTGAGAGTTGTCATAATTGCTGCGTTCCAGAGTCATTGGGTTGTGGTGTCATGCGGGCCACGCCTGATTCCACGTCCAGAACCAGCTGTGTCATTTTCAGAATACTGTCGGGATTCAGCGCGATGGATTCAATGTCCTGCTCTACGAGCCAGCGGGTTATCTCGGGAAAATCAGACGGCGCCTGCCCACAGATACCGATGTATTTCCCCGCTTTCTTGCAGGCCCGAATGGCCATCCCCATAAGTGCGGCAACGGCGTCGTTGCGCTCATCGAACTCCGTCAGGAGTTCTGAATCCCGGTCTACCCCGAGTGTGAGTTGTGTCAGGTCATTTGAGCCAATCGAAAAGCCATCGCAATGCTCCAGAAAGCGCTCTGCCAGCAATGCATTGGCCGGGATTTCGCACATGAGATGAATACGCAGGCCATTCTCTCCCCGGCGCAGACCTTGTCCCGCCATCAGTTCCATGACCTTGATTTCCTCTTCCACGCTGCGGACGAAGGGAATCATCAACTCCAGATTGGCAAGCCCCATGACGTCGCGGACTCGCTTTACCGCATCGCACTCCATGGCGAAGCAGTCCGCGAAGCGTGGTGAGTGGTAACGGGATGCCCCCCTGAAGCCGAGCATCGGGTTGTCCTCCCGTGGTTCGTAGTCCACACCACCAAGCAACTGCGCATATTCATTGGACTTGAAGTCGCTCATGCGCACGATCACTGGCTTCGGGTAAAAGGCAGCCGCGATAGTGCCTATTCCTTCGGCGAGACGACCGACATAGAACTCCCGGGGACTGCCGTAGCCTGCGATCCGTTCGCGTATCTCTGACTGTAGCGACGGCTCAAGCTTGTCGATATCCAGCAGGGCCTGGGGGTGCACGCCGATGTGATCGTTGATGATGAACTCGATTCGGACCAGGCCGACGCCATCATTCGGCAGCCGACTGAACTCGAGGGCACGTCCGGGGTTGCCAACGATCATCATGATTTTTGTGCGTGGGCGTATACCCGCCTCAAGATTGAACTCCACAGTCTCGAAGGATAGCCGTCCGTCATAGACCTTCCCCGTTTCGCCCTCGGCACAGCACACCGTTACCGCCTGCCCGTCGCTCAGTCGATCCGTTGCATCGACAGTCCCGACGATGGCAGGAATACCCAGTTCACGGGCAATGATAGCCGCGTGGCAGACGCGCCCGCCGCGATTGGTGACAATCGCGCTGGCACGTTTCATGATGGGCTCCCAGTCAGGGTCGGTCATGTCAGTCACGAGTACATCGCCGTCTTCGATATCGGCCATGTGCGAGGCATCGAGTATCGTTTTCACCGTGCCGCTGCCAATGCGCGCGCCCACGCTTTTGCCGGTGAGCAAGACCTTGCCCTTTTCCGACAGGCGGTAGCTCAGCTGTTTGCTGGCGTCCAGGTTTGAGTGCACAGTCTCCGGGCGAGCCTGAACAATGAACAGTTCGCCACTCCGGCCATCTTTGGCCCACTCAATATCCATGGGTCTCCCGTAGTGGCGTTCGATGCTGATTGCCAGGTGGGCCAGCTGCAGCACTTCGTCGTCGGTGATCGCAAAGCGCTCGCGATCCTCACGACGCACCTCGACGTTGCGGGTAGCCACGCCGGTAACGCCGTCTTTGCTGTACACCATCTTCAGGGCCTTCGAACCCAGCTGCCTGCGAATGATGGGCCGAAAGCCGTCCGCCAGTGTGTTCTTGTAAACCAGGAATTCATCAGGCGTAACCGCCCCCTGGACCACGTTTTCACCGAGGCCGTATGCGGCGGTAACCATGACCACGTCGGTAAAGCCACTCTCCGTATCGATGCTGAACATGACGCCGGATGAGGCAAGGTCGGAACGCACCATGTTCTGTACACCGACGGACAGTGCCACTGCCATGTGGTCGAAGCCCTTGTGCACGCGGTAGGCGATGGCGCGGTCTGTGAACAGTGACGCGAGCACCCGTTTGCAGCTGCGCTGCAGGTGCTCTTCGCCCTGTATGTTGAGGTAGGTCTGCTGTTGCCCCGCAAATGAGGCGTCAGGCATGTCCTCGGCAGTTGCGGATGACCGTACGGCGACCTCGGGGTCCATGCCGCCGTTTTTCTGTCTCAGGATGTCGTAGGCGGCGTTGATCTCTGCGGCGATTTCAGGAGGCATTTCACCATCGACAATCCAGCCGCGGATGCTGGCACCCACAGTGGCCAACGCGCGGACATCCGCGATATCCAGCTGGGCCAGTGCCTCGGTGATCTTGTTGCGAAGATCGTTATGATCAAGGAATGCGTAGTAGGCTGCAGCCACCGTAGCAAAGCCATCCGGCACCTGTATTGCCTGGCCGGACAGTGTGCTGTACATCTCGCCCAATGAGGCATTCTTGCCTCCTACCAAAGGCACATCACCGATGCCCAGTTCAGAGAACAGTCGAACGTAACTGAAGTTACTCATGACATTGCCTCCCACGTCCCGATTTCAGTGTGTTCGCAACGCGGGCCAGGATTATTGACCTGCCTCAAGATTCAGTGGGATTCCGCCGGCTTCACTGGCATTTTTGCGGTTCGGGGTGTCGTCCGCACAAATTCTTCTACAGAATAGACGGGGTGATAAGAATACGGGTTTAGCCGCGCAGCACTTCGCAGCGCCGGCGTGTTGCCCCGATACTGGAAGGCCATGCTTATGCAACGCTGGACTCCAAGGGATTTACAGGCGCTGATCGACGGCTTGCGTGCCGAGGGGGTTCGCGTACTTGGTCCAAGGGTGGGCGATGCGGCCATACTCTACGATGAGATTGAAACTCTGCCCATCGGATGTGGTGACGAGCAGGCCCCCGGCCACTATCGTCTGACCGCGAGACACGATCAGAGTCGCTTCGGTTACAACCTGGGCCCGTCGACCTGGAAACAGTTCCTGTTTCCGCCAGAGGAGGCGATATTTCGTGTGCAGGACGGGGAGTTTATCAGCTGCCGTGAGCAGCCCGATAAAATGGCTTTTTTCGGTGTCCGAGCCTGCGAGCTGGCCGCGATTTCGATTCAGGACCGGGTATTCATGGGCGACTTTGCCGACCCTGGCTACGCCTCGCGCCGTGAAAACCTGCTGCTGATTGCGGTCAACTGCTCCCAGGCTTCGGGTAACTGTTTTTGCGCATCTACCGGTGATGGCCCTGCAGTGGGTGTCGGCGCCGACCTGATCCTGACCGAGCTGCGGCCGGAGGATCCCTACTACCTGGTGGAGGCTCAAACCGAAGCTGGCCAATTGATGATCTCGGCTATCGGTGGCCCTGCGGCGGCAACCGGGGAAATCGACGCCCGGGATGAAGTCCTGGCCGCGACCCGACTGCAGATGCAGCGCGAGTTTGCCACCGAGGGCATTGCCGAGGCACTGTACTCCGCCCTTGATCATCCGCATTGGGATGTGGTCGCCGAGCGCTGTCTGGCCTGCGGCAACTGCACCCAGGTCTGCCCGACCTGTTTTTGTAGCTCAACCCGGGAGCATGTAAACCCTGTCGGTCTTGGGGTGACGCACATGCGCCGCTGGGAATCCTGCTTTGCTGCCGATCACTCCTATCTTTCCGGTGGTGTGGTACGCCCGAGTGTGAAGTCGCGCTATCGCCAGTGGTTGACGCACAAGCTGGCAGGCTGGGAGCTACAATTTGGCGTGTCCGGCTGCACGGGATGCGGGCGCTGCATCAGTTGGTGTCCGGTTGGCATTGATTTGACGGAGGAAGTTGCCGAGATCAGGCGGCCGCTATGAGAACTGTTGGCGACGAGTTGCGGGCCCATCCGTTCTTCGCTGGACTGAGTGAGGACTGCATGCAGTTGATCGCAGGCTGTGGCGAACATGTGGTGTTCCGGTCAGGTGCGACGATAGCCAGCGAAGGCAGTGCGGCCAATGAGTTTTATGTCATTGAGCGAGGGCGGGTCGCGTTGCAGCTACACACGTCGGCAACGGGCGCTTTACTCATACAAACGCTCGATGCCGGCGATATTCTGGGCTGGTCCTGGCTGTTTCCGCCGTTTCGCTGGTCGATTGAGGCAATAGCGATGCAGGATGTGCATGCCATTCGACTCGACGGTAAATGTCTGCGCCATAAGTGTGATACTGACCCCGTGATGGGGTACGCCCTCATGCAGCGCTTTTCCTACATTATGAGTCAGCGCGTAGAGGCCACGCGACTGCAGGTGCTGGACCTGTATGGGAGCGCGAACGCCCCGTGAAGGACCCGCTGCTGCCCCAAGGCGTCGAGATTCAATCCTGGCAGCAGGAAAGCGAGCTCGTGTTTACTTTTCAGGTCGAGCCGCCGGAAGGCTACGGGACCTTTCGTGCGGGCCAGTTCAATATGCTCTACCTGCCCGGCATCGGTGAATCGGCGATATCTATCAGCGGTGACCCGGCTGACAGAAATCACCTGACGCACACAGTCAGGGCAGTAGGCACTGTGACGCGAGCTCTGCGCGGTCTCAGGCCACCTGCCCGCATCGGTCTGCGTGGTCCTTTCGGTCGAGGTTGGCCTCTGGCCGCTGCCGAAGGTCGGGAACTGCTCCTGATGGCGGGTGGGATCGGATTGGCGCCACTGCGGCCGGTACTGTTTCAGGCTCTCGCTGCGCCTGAGCGCTATCGACGAGTTACCCTGTTGCTGGGCGCTCGTTCCCCGGAGGAGCTGCTGTATGCCGAACAGCTGCTACGCTGGAAATCAGATGCCGGCCTGCAGTTGCTGGCAACCGTCGACGCGGCCTCCGCCGAATGGCGCGGCGACGTCGGTGTTATCACCGACCTGGTGCAGAGGGCAGGTATAAACCCGCAGCAAACCGTGGCAATGGTCTGTGGGCCGGAAATCATGCTGCGTTTCTCCGCAAGACGGTTGCGGGAGCTCGGCGTCGCCAGCGACGCGATTCATGTCTCCCTGGAACGCCACATGCAGTGTGCCACCGGCTTCTGCGGCCATTGTCAGCTGGGCCCGTATTTTCTCTGCAAGGACGGGCCGGTATTCGCCTATCCTGATGTGGAACACTATCTCATGACGCAGGAATTCTGATGGCTATGCCTGCTCAGCCGCGACTGGCCGTTTTCAAGTTTGCGTCCTGCGATGGGTGCCAGTTAAGCCTGCTCGATTGCGAGGATGAATTGCTGAGCATCTCTGAACGGGTCGATATTGTGCATTTCCCCGAGGCATCCAGACGGATGCTGAAGGGCCCCTACGATATCGCTCTGGTGGAGGGTTCTATCACTACCGCGCATGATCGCGAACGTCTCACCGAGATTCGCGAGCAGAGCCGCTTCCTGATCTGTATCGGCGCCTGTGCCACAGCGGGTGGCCTGCAGGCTATGCGCAACTTCGCTGATGTCAGTGACTATGCCCGCACGGTCTATCCCCATCCGGAGTACCTTTCGACGCTGGAGACCTCTACGCCGATCGCTGACCATGTCGCCGTCGATTACGAGCTGCATGGCTGCCCCGTCGACAAGTATCAATTGCTGGAAGTGGTGCTGGCTTTCGCCAGCGGGCGAAGTCCCCAGATCGCCCGCGAAAGCGTTTGTATGGAGTGCAAAGCCCGGGGCAATGTCTGCGTACTCGTTGCCCAGGGGCAGCATTGTCTGGGCCCGATTACCCAGGCTGGCTGCGGTGCATTGTGTCCTGCCTACAACCGCGGTTGCTATGGTTGCTTCGGGGTGAAAGAGCAGGCTCAGGTGGGTTCGCTGATTGACCATTTGCGAGTGCACCATGGTATGACCCTGGACCAGGCCAGGCGCAGCCTGCGAGCCTACAATCCTACAGCTGAACCGCTGCAGATCATCGCCCTGCAGTGCGAAAAGGACGATGTTTCCGGTAGCAAAAGAGGGAGCGGTGGCCATGACGGGTAAAGACATTCCGGTCAGGGCCGGGTTGAAAACCCGGCGTATTGATGTGGGTTATCTCGCCCGGGTGGAAGGCGAGGGTGCCCTGATGGTGGATGTGGTTGACGGTGAGCTCAGGGACGTCCAGTTAAAGATTTTTGAACCGCCGCGCTTCTTCGAGGCTTTTTTGCAGGGCCGAGAACTGACAGAGGCGCCGGACATCACCGCGCGCATTTGCGGAATATGCCCCGTGGCCTACATGATGAGCGCCGTGCATGCGCTGGAGGCGATGCTCGGTATCCGCCCCGACGAGGGCATCCGCCGATTACGCCGGCTGCTGTACTGCGGTGAATGGATTGAAAGTCACGTTTTGCATATCTATATGCTCCACGCACCGGATTTCCTCGGTTTCGACGACGCAATCACACTGGCTCGGGAGCATCCGGACGTGGTGAAACGCGGCCTGCGCATGAAAAAAGCGGGTAACGATATCGTCAAGTTGCTGGGTGGTCGGGAAATTCATCCCATCAATGTCCGCGTGGGCGGGTTCTACAAGATTCCCGAAGTCGCGGCATTCACCGCGCTGCTTGATGAACTGAAGTGGGCCCGTGACGCGGCCGCAGAGACAGTGTTCTGGGCAGCCGGTCTCGATATTCCGGATATGCATCGCGACTATGAGTTCGTCGCACTGCGCCACGATAGCGACTATCCCTTCAGCGAGGGGCGCATTGTGTCCAGCCGCGGGCTTGATATTGCGATGGCACAGTACCCAAGCCATTTCTCAGAGCGTCAGGTGCCCCACAGCAATGCCCTGCACTCAGTGCGCACGCCTGACAATACGCCTTACTTTGTCGGTCCCATGGCTCGATACAACCTGAATCGCGATCGCCTTTCGAGCGCGACCCGGAAGCTCGCATGCGAAGTCGGTTTTGATCGCACGGTGGATAACCCCTTTGAGAGCATCGTGGTGCGCGCGCTGGAAGTTTTTCAGGCATTCGACGAAGCCATTCGGCTGATAGACGATTTTATCGTTCCAGCACGGGCGGCAGAAGTGGTTCCCGCGGGTGGCGGTGTGGGGATGGCGGCCACAGAAGCGCCGCGTGGGTTGCTTTTTCACCGCTATGAAGTCGGTGAGGACGGGCTTATCACCCTGGCCAACATTGTGCCGCCAACCTCACAGAACCAACTGACGATCGAGCAGGACCTGCACGAGCTGGTAGCGGGCAATCTTCATCTCGCCGAGAGCGAGCTGACTGTGCTCTGTGAGCAGGCGATTCGAAACTATGATCCCTGTATTTCCTGTGCGACCCACTTCCTTAAGCTACAGTTACGTCATGGCTAGAGGGGGCAGAATTGTGACTGTGGGTAATTCCTACCGCGGAGATGACGGTGTTGGACCCTACGTCTTCAGCAGATTGTCCGAGGCGCTTCCGGGGTTGGATCTGGTGGCATCTGACGGCGAGGTCAGTGGACTTATTGCCGCGTTCCAGGGCTGTGATGAATTGCTGCTCATCGATGCCGTGGATGCTGTTGGCGCGGGGTTATGCCCGGGCAGCGTGATCTGGTTGGAGGCGAATGACCCGGCGCTTGCCGACGTCGGGCTGCGCGCCAGCACACATGCCATGGGCGTGGCCGAGGCTATCGCGTTGGCTCGATCACTCGGTTCCCTGCCTGACCGTTTCACCGTAATTGCTATTGCCGGCGCGTGCTTTGGTCAGGGGCAGGGCCTTTCCGCTGACGTGATGGCGGCCGCGGACCGCCTTGTCGCAGAACTCAGCGGACGGTATGGCTATGCATGAGGCTGGATTGATCAGGGATTTGCTCGAAAAAATCAACGAGTTAGCCAGTCGGGAAGCGGCGACGTCGGTGACACGGGTAACGGTCTGGCTGGGTGCCCTGAGCCATATTTCACCGGAACATTTTGCCGAGCATTTTCGCAACGAAACTGTCGGCAGCCTGGCGGAGGGTGCCGAGCTCACAGTCGAAACATCGTCAGATATCAACCATCCTCAGGCCCAGGCTATTCTCTTGAGGAGTATCGACATTGCCGAAGTCTGAGTGCCGCCATATTCAGGTTACCGGCCTGGTCCAGGGGGTGGGTTTTCGGCCTTATGTATACCGGCTGGCGCAGCGCTTGGGCCTGCAGGGTGAAATACGCAATCGTTCCTCAGGGGTGAGCATTACAGTACAGGGCCAGATGGCGGTGCTGGACCAGTTTTTGAATGAGCTTCGCCGGAATGCGCCCGGAGAGCGGCATGAGTTTTCGGTGAATGTGGCCGCCGCAACAGCGCACAGCGACTTTGTGATTGCTCCGAGTCAGACTGACGCCGGCATCGCCGGAACGCTGCTTGCGGATCAGGCAATCTGCGAGGACTGTCGTCGCGAGTTTCACGATCAGAGCGATCGGCGTTACCACTATCCGTTTATCAGCTGCGCGTCCTGTGGGCCGCGCTTTTCCATTTGTAGGCGGCTCCCCTGGGATCGGATCAATACCAGCTGGAGCCGGTTTTCCCTCTGCGCAGCGTGTCGACAGGAGTACGAGTCGCCTCTGGACCGTCGCTTCCACGCCGTGGGTATTTCCTGTCCGGACTGTGGTCCGGTGTTGTTCACTGCTGACGGTCTGCAGGGCGAGGCGGCAGTACAGGAGGCCTGTGCTGTGCTGGAGCGCGGTGGTGTGGTTGCCGTCAAAGGTAGTGCCGGATTCCACTTGCTGGTGGATGCGCAGAATCCGGCGGCTGTTGCGCGCCTGCGGGAGCGCAAGCGACGCAGTAAACCACTCGCAGTGCTGGCCCCGACGTTTGAATGGGTGCTTGAAAACGCCCATACCGAGGCTGCAGAGCGTGCTGCACTTAAGGGATCTGCAGCACCTATCGTGTTGCTCAGGGCGTATGGCGGGATACACGAATCATTGGCGCCTGGTTTGGGTACACTGGGCGTCATGTTGCCCAGCAGCGGGATTCAGCTCTCCATAATGCGGGAGCTGCAGCGCCCTCTGGTCGTTACGAGTGCCAATCTTTCCGGTGCGCCGCTGATTCATGAAAATGACACCGCACTGTCTGCGTTGGCTGACATTGCCGATGCGTTCCTGTTGCACGATCTTGATCTGGTACAGGGCCTGGATGATGCCGTACTGCGGGTCATGGCTGGCCAGTCGGTCAGTCTTCGACTTGGGCGAGGCTTGGCGCCCCAGATACACACTGTACCGGTAGCCCACTCATCGCTGGGTTGTGGCGCGCATTTGAAGGTCAACCTCGCGATGCAAGAGAGGCATACGCTGATCGTTGGCCCGTACATCGGCGATCTTCAGGGAGCTGGCAACAGGCAGCGTTATCTCCAGCAGAAGTCCACAATGCCCGCTTTTTTCCAGATTGATGCAGGGACTGAAGTCACTGATCTGCACCCCGATTATGGTTCTAGCGTAGAGGCGGATGACCACGCGCTCACGGTGCCGCACCACGTAGCCCATGCCATGGCTGTTTGGCTGGAGCATCAGCCGGACCCCCCTTTTCAGGCGCTCACCTGGGACGGTGTTGGCCTGGGTCCCGACGGCACGGTCTGGGGGGGAGAGTGCCTGCAGTTTGAGGCGGGAATGGAGTGGCAGCGCCTGGGTAGCATTCGCCCGTTTCAGTTGCCAGCGGGGCACGACATCGCCCGGTTTCCAGGCAGGATCGCCAGAGTCCTGAGCGGCGAGACGTATCCCGGCAGTTCGATTGCCTGCTCAAGCATGGGCCGATTAATCGAGGGTCTCGCCGCACTGGCCGGGCTTCGGGAGGAAAACCTGTTCGAGGCCCAGGTCGCCATGGAGTGGGAAGCGCTCGGCCACCGTGCAACCAACGCGTCGCACATGGATTTCACGTTGGTTGGCGCTGATCTGGACTGGCGCCCGCTGTTGCCGGTGGTTGCTGACCGTAGCGTCAGTCTGTCTGCCCGTGCCCTGGGCTTTCATCAGGCATTGGCCAGAGCGGCGCTGCGCCAGTGCCGTCTGGGGCGTGGTGATAGCGTTCTGCTGTCTGGTGGGGTTTTTCAAAATCGCCTGTTGGTAGAGCTGATGGTTGCTGGCGCCAGGGAACTTGGATTGAAGCTATTGCTGCCCGGGCGACTCCCGCCCAACGATGGAAGTATTGCCGCTGGGCAGTGTGTGGCCCTCGCCATGGGTGCAAAACAGACCGGAGTTTCTCAGCAATGTGCCTAGCGATACCCGGAAGAGTCATCAGCATCAGCGGCGTCGGCCTTGAGCGACAGGCCCTGGTTCGCTTCGGCGATGTTGAACGTGTCGTTAACCTGTGCCTGACGCCAGAGGTAGTAACAGACGACTACGTCATTGTGCACGTGGGTTGCGCGATCCGGGTATTGGATCAGGAGGAGGCACAGCGCGCCTTGTCCCTGCTGCATGAGCTGGCCTCGATGGAGCGCGGTCATGCGGTTTCTTGAGGAGTTTCGGGACCCTGTGCTGGCTGAGGCGATCGTTGCCCGAATCGCTGGCCTGGTAACTCGGCCGTGGGTCCTGATGGAGGTCTGCGGCGGTCAGACTCACGCCATTATCCGGTATGGTATCGATCAATTGCTGCCTGATTCAGTAGAGCTGATTCACGGTCCGGGATGTCCCGTCTGTGTCACGCCAGTAGCCTGCATTGATGAGGCGCTTGAGTTGGCTCGAAGGCAAGACGTGATTTTCGCGACCTTTGCCGACATGTTGCGAGTGCCAGGCAGCGATACGGATTTACTGGCCTGCAAAGCCATGGGAGGAGACGTCCGCACGGTTTACTCACCCCTGGACGCAGTGCAGTTGGCGCGTGAGAATCCCGGGCGCGAGGTCGTTTTCTTTGCGGTTGGCTTTGAAACCACGGCACCCGTAAATGCGCTCAGTGTTGTGCAGGCCAGGGCATCCCGCGTCGACAACTTTTCCCTGTTGGTCAGTCAGGTTCGGGTGCCACCGGCTATTGAAGCAATAGCCGGCTCGCCCGGTAACCGGGTACAGGCCTTTCTTGCTGCGGGACATGTGTGTGCTGTGATGGGCTATTGGGAGTACGAGGCGGTTGCAGCTCGTTTGGGAGTGCCTGTGGTTGTGACCGGCTTCGAACCACTGGATGTTCTCCTCGGTATTGAGGCTGCGCTGGGACAGCTCGAGCGCGGTGAGGCCCGGGTCGAAAACCAATATGCCCGCTGTGTGGACCGGAATGGGAACCGCGAGGCACAGAACTTGATGAAGCAGGTCTTTCGCGAGACCGGACAGTCCTGGCGGGGTTTGGGCAGGCTTGAGGCCTCCGGACTCAAGCTGCAGGGTCGTTACGCCAGCTACGATGCCAGGGAAAAGTTCGCCTTGAGTGGCGTACCGTCCAGGGAGTCAGGTGAGTGCCTCGCCGGAGACGTCCTCACTGGACGCATCCGCCCCTATGAGTGTCCACGTTTCGGCAGGGAATGCACCCCGGATTCCCCACTGGGAGCTACCATGGTGTCCGGTGAGGGCGCTTGCGCGGCGTACTATCGCTACCGCCGAAATGCAGGAGCACACCGTGCCTGAGTGTCGTTTCCCCTTCGCCAGATATCCCGTCGTTACGCTTGCTCATGGTGCCGGTGGTCGTTTCACCCAGCAACTGATACGGGATATTTTCTCTGCGGCCATGACCGATGTGCAGGCGGATCAGGATGGCGCTGATCTCGTTTTTCAGGACCCACCCGACAGTCGCCTGGTGTTCACCACGGACTCCTACGTCGTCAGCCCGCTGGTATTTCCAGGTGGGGATATTGGCAAGCTTTCGGTGATCGGCACCTGCAACGATCTCGCCGTGTGTGGCGCCGAGCCTGCGTATCTGAGCTGTGGCTGGATTATCGAAGAGGGTTTTCCCACCGAGTCATTATTCGCGCTGGCACAGTCCATGGCCCTGGCTGCAGCTGAAGTCGGAGCCAGAATCGTCACCGGCGATACGAAAGTGGTGGAGCGTGGTCACGGTGACGGTGTGTTCCTGAACGTGTCCGGTGTCGGTGTACGCAGGTTTTCCTGCCATCCCCGGCTTATTCAGCCCGGTGACGTGGTGATTGTCTCCGGTGACCTGGGACGGCACGGCGCCTGCATCCTCGCCCAGCGTGAGGACTTGCAGATTCAGACTCCAATAGAAAGTGACTGCGACCACTTGTGGCCCGCCGTCGCGCGCTTATCGCCTTTGGCTGAGTCTGTTCACTGTATCCGCGATCTCACTCGCGGTGGCCTGGCGACGGTCCTGGCCGAGCTCAGTGAAACGGCTTCCCTGCGGATAACTATCGAACGCGACCGGGTGCCCGTCAGCAAGAAAGTGGCCTCGGTCTGCGAGTTATTCGGTATGGATCCTCTGTATATGGCCAATGAGGGCCGAATGGTGCTGTTTGCCGAGCCGTCGCGTGAAGACGAGATTCTGGAGAGTCTGAGTGCCAGTGCCCGAACGATTGGCGTGGTGTCCGAAGGTCGCGGCGTCATCGCCTGCAGTCAGTTGGGTGGAAGCCAGATGCTGGACATGCTGAGTGGTGAGCAATTGCCGCGGATCTGCTAGCGCTGATAGTCATCTGCAGTGCGTGAAATCTATGGGATCGAACGTGTTGAACTCGCACTTGATCTCCGTTTCACGGCTTGCAGTTTTTCTCGCCGGCCATGACGCGCCTGAACTTTTCAGCTGGCGTCATCCTTGAGCGTGGCTTCGCGCGTGCTGACAATTGCCATGGTAATCAGGCCCGTGGGTACCGCGAACACGCCAAGCCCGATCATAAGGGTAAAAAAGGTGAATATCTTGCCGCCCACGGTGACAGGGTACACATCGCCATAACCCACGGTCGTGAGGGTGGCCAGTGCCCACCAGAAAGAATGGAACACGGACGCGAAGGTTTCGGGCTGTGCGTCGCGCTCGAAGAAATAAATTCCCACAGCGGCGAGATAAAACACAAACAGCGCGCCAATGCCAAATACGGCGAGGTCAACGCGCACAAGGCGAAAGGCATCGCCAATGCGTTTGGCGGCATCGACGTAGCGAACGAGCTTGAATAAACGGAACAGCCGAAACAACCAGAGAATGCGCAAGCTGCGCAAATCCAGCCCGAGCTGCAGATAAAATGGCAGAATCACCAGCAAATCGATAAGGCCATAAAAACTGAAGATGAATGCCAGACGTCTTTCGCTAAGCCAGAGACGCAACAGATATTCGATGGTGAATACGGTTATCACGAACACTTCAAACCTGCGCAGGTTGGTGCGTACCTCCTGCGGCAGGTCGGGCAGGGTCTCCACGGTAAACGCCACAATAGAGAGCACAATCAGGGCTTGAATCAATATTTGGCAAATTCGCCCGAAGAGCGTTTTATTACCGGAAAAAACTGTCTGCAGCCGCCTCCGCAGGCTGGTTTTCTCTGCCGTCAACTCTTCCTCCTCCTGTGATTCACCCTCGTGCATCAGCCGGGATAGTCAAAGCGTTGCACGGCGGATTGCTCGCCACTTTTGTAGGTCAGTTGCACGGTCACATAGTCTGTACTGCGCGGCACGGTGATATACATAGGCGTCTTGGCGTCGATGGGTGCCATCCCAGCCTTGTTCCAGGGCTTGAAGCGAAAGTTCTTGTTTGGCTGAGCACTGTTTAATCCGTACTGTATATTCCTGATACTGCCGCGGTAGCTCATCAGGTGCGTGAAGTACAGCAGGCGCTTGCCCTCGTAATCCCGAAAACTCACCCAACTGGTTGTGGTCGATTCCAGAATTCGCTGGTTTGCGTCTTCGCTTTGCTGCTTGCCCTTGAACTCAAAGCTATAAGGCCCCTGCACAACGCCTTTGATATCGCGGTAGCGGATTTCAAGGCGTGTATCACGCTGGCTGGCAGGAAGGGTGAAAAACATTTGCGGCATGGGCTTGCCCGTTTGCGGGTTGATGGCACCGCTATCCCCGGTGCTGCGCGGTTCGGTGCTCCCCTGCACATTCCACAGTATTTCGAGCGCCGGCTCGGCGATGCCGACGGTGACGGTGTAACCGGAATTGTTGACGCCAAAGGACAGAGACACGGGGTTCTCCAGAACACCTTCGCCTAAGCCGTTCAGCGCCTGAAGCCGCGCTGCCGCGTCGTTGCGCCATTCCTCCACCAATGATTGATCGATTATGTGCTTGAGCAGGCCGCCGGCTTCGTCCGCCGTCTGAAACTTCTGCAGGTAACGCTGTTCTGTGCGCTTGTCGGCGAAGGTTTGAAAGCCCAGGCGGCGTGCGGAAACGTCTTCGCTGAGATGGTAGTAAGCCGGTGCAAATTGCGGGTGCTGCTCTGCATAGGTTTCAAGCGCCATTACACGTTGAGGGGCTGGCAGGAGCAGCAGGCGAACATAGGCCGGCATGCCCCCTTCCTTGCCCGCCATCAGGGTTGTGTAGGTTTCGCGAGCCCCCGCGGTGCCTTCCTGCACTTTCAGAAACGCCAAAAACCGGAGATGCGGATCGAGAAGCGGTAAATCACTGCGAAAATAGCTGATATACGAGCGGCGCGCGGCAGAATAATCGCCACCCAGTTCCTGCAGCCGCGCGTTGTGATAGTAGTCTTCCGGCGAGCGCGGCTTGTCGATTAACCCGCCGCTGGCGAAGTTCTCTCTCATCTCCTCCAGCGTACGGAGCACCTGAGCGGAATTATCCTCAAGGCGTGCGGCGCTTTCACGCAGGCTTTGGGTATCTTCGGCAATGCTGTCGAGTTTGGCGTCGATGATACCGAGGCTGGCCTGCAATTCAGCAACGCCCGGGATGGCTGCAGCGATAAACCCGCTTTCTTCCGCGTCTTCAGCGGATTGAAAGAAAACAATCAGGCCAAATACACCGGCTGCAATGCCGCTAAAGGCCACGCTGCCCAGAAGCTCTTCATTGCCACGACGATAGAGAATGAACAGAAGCACGAAGGCAAGTATGGCCATAGCGAACATATAGAATGCGAATGGCGCTATTGGCTGCAGGACATCAGCGATGAGACCGCCAATGGTGCATGCTGAGCCAGTGATTGTGAGTGTGGTGTTCCGTAGGCTCTGGAAGACGGCACGATTAGTGAGGGACTGAAGAACAGGCATAGGCGGCGGTCACGGCTTTTGTTTCAATACTACACTGTGATATTCCGTTCGGCTATTTTGAGTAAAAAGGCCGCGCGGGGCCGCGCAGAGCTACTACAAGCGGGTGGCCACTCGAATGAAAACACGTTCATGGGCAGTCAGGTTCACGACTAAACCAGAAAGTTGAGATGATCCCTGAGGTCGCCCTTCAAATCGAACAACGAATAGTCACGATAACGGAACCGCCAGAGACCCGCAGCCCGCTCGAATTCGTCGTGATAGCGCCCCGCAGCAACGACCTGTAAGGGCAAGGTATCAGTCGCCTGCAGGACGGTGTAATAGGAGCGACAAGTTGCCGCATTGGCCTCTTCGTCCACGTCAATAATCGGATTGGTGATAACGTGTTTGGTGAGCGGTGTACCATTGGGGTGAATTTTCACCCATTGCCGCCATTGCTCTAGTAGTCCTTGGCTGTCCAGGAGGGCACCTTGGCT
The DNA here is from genome assembly GCF_041395985.1 of Haliea sp. NCBI lineage: Bacteria > Pseudomonadati > Pseudomonadota > Gammaproteobacteria > Cellvibrionales > Halieaceae > Haliea > Haliea sp. The sequence goes on along the minus strand of NZ_JAWKZJ010000003.1, from coordinate 232,765 downwards.
CTTGATCATTGCACTATCAAACAGAGCGGCAACCGCTTCCAGTTCGCCGCTGTCCATTAACTCAGCGTAGCGATACAGCAAATTAGCGATCTCAGTAGCACTGTTACTCACTGTTTCTCTCCTGGGGCGGCAACCGCCTGTAATCGTCAACTGTAGCCGGCGTCAGGCTGGAGGTCGCGTGCGGCCTGTGGCAGTAACTTCGCCAGTATCAAGATGCGCATCTTAGCCTTTTCTTCATTCAGCCCCCGTTACACCTGGCAAAGAGGCTCAGGGAACCAACCATTGGAATTTATCGGGCGTCAACAACGCTCGTCGATGTCCTTCACCGCCCAGTTCCAGCCAATCGATACTGAGGACGCTGGCGATAATGAGGGCGAAGGCAGACTCCTCGGCAGGCTTTCCAGCATGGGCGGGCATTGGTGACCCTGGGGTTTGTGGCGAGAGATAATCAGCTGCAGCGGCAGTTTGACGTACGGTTTCCCAGGCCTTTTCTACCTTTTCGCCCCGGGTTTCAATCCGGGCGCTCAACGACACACGTAGTTGCCAGCTCAGTGCTTTGCTCCAGAAGACCAGTACCGACGACGGATTGACGGCCAGAGCCAGCGCCTTGGGGCTGCGATGATCGGTGTAAATCATCAGGCGCTGGGACGCTTCCTGCACCTCGCGCAACACCACAGTGCGCGCCTGCGGTGAGCCATGTTCGTCTACATTCGCCAGAACGGGCAAGCGCCACGCATGATGTCGGTCAATAGTCGCGCACTGCAGTTGCTCCCAGATTGCGCGCCGTATTTCCGCTTCAGAATCCACTCGCAATTCTCTTCCCGCTGTTGAACTTCCGCCGCTTCACCTGCGTGTTCCCACGCTACTGGCTAGGCACTGCCGCTGTTTTCTTTGCCATCACTCGCGTGCCCACCCACACCAGGCCGATGAAGTAGATGAAGGCCAGGCCCAGTGAGATGAAGGCGTCTGCAAAGTTGACGTGTTCTTGCACGGCGGGAATCGTGCCGGCGGTTAGGAGCAGCATAGTGGCCAGATTGATCGCCACCGACAGCCAGCCCATCACCTGGCAGTAGATCAACGCCAGGATGAGTGTGAGGAAGACCAACCCGCCAGCATCACCTAGCCATCCGGGCAGAGTGAAGGCCAACCAAGCCATCAGTAAGCCCACAATGGCGCCCACCACACAAGCCGCCAGCTTGTCCCAGGCGAACTGTTCGATGCCCGCCCAGTAGAGCAGGAACAAAAAACCTGCCCAGAACTCGTGTACACCGAGCGCAGTATTGAGCGCGATAAACCCCCCGACCACGATGATAATGCCCAGCAGCACCAGCAGTCCCTTGCCGGGAGTCATGGGGTTGTTGGTCTCGGTCTGGTCGGTTGTGCTGTTGTTATTCATTATAAATCCCTTTGGGATGGGTTTTCTTTATCGAATTTTAGTTTGTATAACCGTGCTGCCTTGACGAAGCTAAAGCAAGCTCTGCGTGGGGGTTATGAAACAATACCGTGGGGTGGTTCAAGTTTTTTTCGGTCCGCGAACTATTAGGCTGCCCTTGCTATGATTCGGGTAGCTCACGCTTGGTTTAAGGCAGCTAAACCAGGGGCGACAGGCAACTTTCGCCGGCAACGCTGGCCCCGGGTTCTAATCACCCGGTATCCCACGATCATGAGGAGTAGGGTTGAACCATGAAGATCGACTACACGGGTAAAAGCGTCATCATCACCGGCGCGGGTGGAAGCATCGGCCGGGCGAGCTCGCTGCTCTTTGCCCGGCTTGGTGCATCGGTGATTGCCAGCGATATCAACGAGGAGCGCTTGCAGGAGACGATTGACCAAATCGTTGATGCGGGCGGTTCCGCCCTGTCGATTGTTGCTGATGTCACCGATCCCGACCAGGCCGCTGGCGTTGTGAAGTTTGCCTGTAAAAAGTTGGGTGGTGTTGACGTGCTGTTTAACAACGCTGGCGGTTCGTTCCCGACCCCAATGGAAGCGATCAGCAAAGAAGAGTTCCAGCGACTCAGGTCGCTTAACTTCGATGCCGTATACCACGCGTCGATGGAGGCACTTCCGGTCATGGTTGCCAAGGGGGGCGGGGTGATTCTGTCGACGACCTCGGGAGCCGGCTCCGGCGCGGTGAACGGGCTGGCGGTCTACGGAGCGGCCAAAGCCGGGGTCAACAGCCTGATGCGCAGTATCGCCATCGAGTATGGCCGCAAGGGCATCCGGGCGAACGCGATAGCACCGTCTGCTGCCAGCACAGGCATGATCCAGTGGCTGGAGTCGACACCGGGCGGGGTGAAAGGCTTTGCCGAGGCACAACCAATGGGGAGATTGGGCGCGCCGGAGGATATCGCATCGGTAGCGGCCTTCCTCGCTTCAGAGCACGCCGGCTTCGTCAACGGTGTGGTACTTCCCGTCGACGGCGGTGTTGAAGCGATGCTTGCCGTGCCCGGTTGACCAATGTGGCGCACCGCGTTGGTGGAGGCGGCGCAGATCACGCGCGCTGCCGTGAAGCCTGGTCTATGAAATTCAGTAAATGCTCGAAGATCAGAGGACGCGAAAAATAATAGCCTTGGAAATACGTACAATGGCGAGCAATCAGAAAGTCGCGCACCTCGACGGACTCTACGCCCTCCGCAACAGTCGCCAACCCCAGGTGCTGAGCCATTGAGAGGATCGCCCCAACGATGCCCGCATCGTTATGATCCAGCAGCACATCACGCACGAACGACTGGTCAATCTTAATGTTATCGACTGGCAGTTTTTTCAGATACGCCAACGATGAATAACCTGTGCCAAAATCGTCAACGGAGAACTTCACACCAAGCGCCCGCAGGGACTCCATGGTGCTGATGGCACGCTCCACGTTATCCATCAGGCTACCTTCGGTAACCTCCAGACACAATTTTGACAGTGGCGCGCCTGCGTCAGCTGCAATCGCCACAACCGTATCGACCAGGCTTGGCAAGCGGAACTGGCGCGCGCTTAGATTGACAGAAATGGACGGGGTTGCATCACCGAACCGCCGCAGCAACCGCACGAGATCACGACAGGCTGTGGATAGAACCCACTCGCCCAGTTCAAGAATAATTCCGGTCTCCTCCGCGATAGGGATAAATTCCGCCGGGGGAATCATGCCGCGTTCAGGGTGATTCCAGCGTAGCAATGCCTCCAAACCACTAATCTGTCCGTTCTGATCCACCATCGGCTGATAGTGCAAGCTCAGCTGACCGCCCCGCAATGCAGCACGCAGCTCCCGGTCTAGCTGCAGGCGCAGGCTGGCAGCCTCGTGCAGCGCACCATGATAAAAACTGATAGCGTTGCGACCACTCGCCTTGGCGTCATACATCGCGGTGTCAGCCTGTCGCATCAGATCGTCGATATCCGTTCCGTTCCCGGGGAACACAGTGATCCCTATGCTGGCAGACATGTGCAGAACATGCTCTTGTGTTTCGTAGGGATGGTCGGTAAGCACATGCTGGAGGTCTTCGGCAAAGCGCATCGCCGCAGCTTCAGCGGTTTGTACATCAACACTCAAATCCGAAAGCAACACCACAAATTCATCACCACCAAGACGCGCCGCGATATCCTCTGTACGCAACCGGGTGCGCAGTCGATCCGCAACCTGTCGCAGCACCTGGTCGCCTACTGGATGGCCCAGTGAGTCATTAACGGTCTTGAAATTATCCAGATCCAGAAATAGCAGAGCACCCCCAATGCCGTGACGTCGCGAGCGCGCCAGGTTCCGCTGGGTCTGTTCGTGCAGGTAACGCCGGTTTGGCAGCTCTGTCAGATCATCAAAGCGCGCTTGATACGACGCCGAGTTCTCGGCCTGCTGGCAGTCATAACGTGTACGCAAAGAGTCGGTAATCGTTGTATTCAAACGCCGGGCGGTGACATACAGTGCAATCATGAACAGCAGCGCCATGCCTCCCATGAGCCAGCCCACACGTCCCCCCTCAAACAAGAAGCGAAGGATCAGTGGGGACAGCGAGATAACCAGGAATGCGTTGACTGCATAACGAAGAGAGGACAAAACCGACAGCGCACCCGCTGCCATACCCGCCAACACAAACGCGAGAATAACCTGCTCAACAGGATCGTGCGGAGCAAACAACACCCAACCGGCGGCACCCCAAACGGTACCCGCAACCACAGCCCCCAGAAAGGCTCTGCGCTCCCAGACTCGGGCATCGTGCTGAGAAGGTGCGCGCTGATAAGCCAGCATGTCTTGCCATCGCAGGGCAGATATCAGCAGCAGAACAAGATACCACGGTCCTACCCTCGCCAAGCCAAGAGCAGGGGACATAATTGCCGCCAGAATGAAGCCATTGAGAACGCTCATCGACAAGGACAACCTGAGCGACTCGTACAACAGCTTGACCAGCCCCTCACGGACGGTTTCGGTTTCAATTGCTGTGTCGGACGCGCGGGACGCTCGCACCATGCTGGGCTCTCCCGCCATAGTATCCTCGATAAGAGTAGAAGAACCCGTTGAGGTTAACGGGGCAGTTCAAACCGAGTCAACCGATCTCTGCGACATAGACGACCCCGCCGGACCAATCCTGATGTGGCTGAGAGTGAAGCGAGGTTTGGACGGTCCTGCAGCCAGTCGTCGTCGATCTCTTGCTCTCAGCGTGCCTCCAGCAACGCCTCGGCATCAAACGCTATCTGCCGCAGCTGCTGCGGCGCGCGACCGAGCTCCACCAGCATGTGCTGCCAGCGCGGGTCTTCGCGCAGGTTGTCGAACAGGGGGTCCGGCAGGTTCTTCAGCAGCAGCGTCTGTTTGCGCTCGCGCAGGCGCGCCAGCCATCGGAAGGCCGCATCCACGTCACCACCGACGGCGTGCAGCTGCGCGATACGCATCGCCTCGGATTCACCGTTCTCGGCCTCGAAACGCTCGAGCAGTGAACGGAAGCACGCGATCTCGCCTTGGGCGTGACACAGCAACGCCCGGTAGAATTCCTGGAACTTTCTCGCCGTTGCCGGCACCGTCTGATCGATAATCTGCTGTGCCGCCGCGAAATCGCCCTGCATGATCTTGGTCAGACCGAGGGTCAGGTGGCCGCCGCGCGAACGTTCCATAACCTGCCGGACGGCGGCCTCGGTCTGGCGCGGCTGACCGGCGGCGATGTAGGCCTGTGCCTGGTGTATGTAGCAGGCGGTGCAGAAGGGATCGAGATCGAGCGCTCCCTGGTACAGGGCCACCGCCGCGGGAAAGCGTTCCAGTGCGTAGGCGAGATCGCCGGCAAGTCTCAGGTGTCGGGGATTCCCCGGCTCCTGTGTCAGGGCCTCGGTCACGTGCTCAGCCGCTGCCGGCAGGTCGTTCTCTACCTCGAGGGCCAGTACGGCAAGGACCCCGTGGGCGCCAGCGCTGCCGGAGGGCACGGCGAGCATCTCCTCGGCCAGCGTGCGAACCCGTTGCGCCACGTCGGTACCGGACAATTCGCCCCGATAGACCTGCAGCAGGTAGCTCCGGGTCAGAAGGTCCCGCACCGGGATAAAACGCGGACTCCTGCGCGCGACGCCCTCCAGTGACGTGATCGCGCTGCCCAGTTCGGCGAACTCACCGCTTCGCAGCACGTGCAGGGCGCGCAGGTACAGGTTGTAATCGTCCGGGGCTATCACCGTGTCAGACCCGGCCGGCTCCATCACCGTCAGCTGGAACAGGCCCGCAACAGCGCTGGCGACCTGGCTCTGTACGCGCAGGATATCGCCGTACCTGCGGTCGAGCGTCTCGGACCAGACATGGTGCCCACTGTTCGTTTCGATCAGCTGTATCGTGATCCGCAGGAGTTCGTCGTGCTCGCGAATACTGCCCTCGAGGAGGTGCGTGGCGCCCAGCTGCGCACCGATCTCCCTTGCGGTCAGCTGCTGACCCAGCTGCGGCAGGAATGACGAGGTGCGGGAAATAACCCGCAGGCCATGCACCCGGGTCAGGCTGTTGATGATTTCTTCCGGCAGGCCAAGGGCCAGATAGTCCCTGTCACCCGCCGCCGTGAAGTCGGCGAAGGGCAGCACCGCAACGACGGGGGGAGACGCCGCGGGTCTCTCTACTGAATCGGACTCGGGCCTCAGGAGCAGCCACCAAGCCAGTAGCAATGTACCCAATCCCAGTATCGCCGCCGTGAACCAGGCTCCACGGATCGTGCCGGACAAGGCTGCGGACGCCGGTGGCTGTGTGGCGACCGGCGTATCCACGGTCCGGGCATTGAACAGGTACCCTCGACGGGGCAGCGTCCTGACCGCGTGCCGGCCCTCATCGCCAAGGGCCCGGCGGATGTCCACGAGACACTGCGCCAGGCTGTCGTCGGTGACCACCGCCTCGCCCCAGATCCTGTCGAAGAGCTCTTCTTTGCTAATCAGGCGGCCGGGGTTGGCCGCCAGGTACTGCAGAACGCGGAACGACTGCGGCCGCAGCGTGATCGTCTCGCCGTCCCGCAGGACCGCGCCCCGACTTGCGTCGATCGCAAAATGCTCAAATTGCCTAAGCGCTCCTGAGGCCACTGCAGAAGTCATTCACATACCGCCCTTAATGCCTTTTTCCGCGAATTTCGTGTTGATTTCGTGAACTTTCGTCCGGTTTTCGTCACTTCACTTGTCTCAGGTCCTATCGTGCGAGTGCAAATTGCGAATGCTGTCCTGACAGCGAATCCGAGGGAGTATCCATAATGAAGCAGTCGATTCTGATAGTCATCACCTTGTCCACCCTTCTGCTGGGTGGCTGCAAGATCCGCATCGAGGTGCCGGAAGGTGGCCGTGTCACCACCGAGTCTGGTAGCTACGACTGCGAGACTGGCGCGGTTTGCGAAATCGATGTCGTGGACCTGTTTTTTGATGAAACCTTCCGCGGCGAACCGGCGACCGGCTACCGCTTCGACAGCTGGCTGAAGCGCCAGCGCGGCCTGTGTGGCGGCTCCGATGGGTCCTGCCGGCTCTTCACGTCGGGCTTCGAGGGCAATGACATCCTGATGGGCTTCCTCGAGCGACAGGAGGAAGTATTTTTCCTCGTACCCCAGTTTGTGCAGATTCCCACGGATGCATTTGACCCGGCGCTCATCCAGTCGACGGCGTTCCTGGTGCGCGAGTCTGGCCTCTCGGTGACCTATCGCTTTTCTGAGAACGGCAACTACAGCAAGCGCGCCGGGCCGCTCTTCGCTACCGGAAAGTACACCTTCGAACTCAACGACACGGTCATCAACTACACGCAACTCGCGGACACGGACAGGGACGACCTGACGGGCTACGCCGTCTTCGAGAGCTTCGACGCCGCGAACGGCATGTACAGGGTCTGCTACACGGACGATCAGGATGTGCGGTCCGCGAGCACGGCGGTGGACATCTGCGCAAACGGTGGGCGCGGTAACCTGTCAGAGCCCACGCGGCTGCGTTTCTTTATCCAGGAGTAGTGACCGCCACCGGGCATTCAACAGCGGCCTTCCTGGATTTCTTTTGACTTGCTTGGATGGGTGTTTGGTGGAGGCGGCGGCAATCACATTGGCTTGTGAATCAATAGGTTGCGTTGCTAAACGCCAGTAATGCCCCCAAAAATACCCCCGATCGAAATGATAGGAATTGATAGGGTCAGGTAGCGCCACACCCTGTTAGGCTAAGGCGGAGAAAGACTGAATCGCAAGGATGCGATCATGTTGCCGTCATCGGCTGGCAAGGAAGCCAGTTCGGGTGGCAGCGCGCCGCCATACGTGCGCCACCGCCCGGAGCGAACCCTTCTATCAACTCGTCGAGGAATACTACCCCGCATTCAAAGCGCAACTTCTGGCGCAGGGCACAGATTTGCCGGGGTATGTGCAGCAGGAGTTCGAGGACTACCTCAAGTGCGGGCGTCTCGAGCACGGCTTTCTACGAGTACGCTGCGACACCTGTCATGCCGAGCACCTGGTTGCCTTCAGCTGCAAGAAACGCGGCTTTTGTCCCAGCTGTGGTGCCCGGCGTATGGCGGAGAGTGCTGCACTGCTGGTCGACGAGGTCTTTCCCGAGCAGCCGGTACGCCAATGGGTGCTGAGCGTCCCTTATCCGCTGCGCTTCCTGTTCGCCAGCCGCCCCGATGTCATGGGCCGGGTGCTCGGCATCGTCTACCGTTGCATCGCCACGCACCTGATCAAGAAGGCGGGGTTCTCACGGAAGACGGCCCAGGCCGGCGCGGTCACGCTGATCCAGCGCTTCGGCAGTGCGCTCAACCTCAACGTCCACTTCCACATGCTGTTCCTCGACGGGGTTTACGTCGAGCGGCCTGCCGGCTCGCTGCGGTTCCGCTGGGTGAAGGCACCGACCAGCGCCGAGTTGGCCGGGCTGACTCAGACCCTCGCGCGCGCATCGGCCGCTTCCTCGAGCGCCAGGGACTGCTGGAACGCGACGCGGAGAACAGCTACCTGGCTGGCGACGCGTTCGAAGCCGGGCCGATGGAACAGCTTCTGGGTTCGTCGATCACCTACCGCATCGCCGTCGGGCCGCAGCAGGGGCGCAAGGTGTTCACGCTGCAGACGCTGCCGGCGTGTGATGAGGCCTTCGATGCCGGGGTCGGCAAGGTGGCCGGGTTCTCCCTGCACGCCGGTGTGGCAGCGCGGGCGGATCAACGCCAGAAGCTCGAGCGGCTGTGTCGCTACATCAGTCGGCCGGCGATCGCGGAAAAGCGCTTGTCGCTGACGTCGAACGGCAACGTCCGGTACCAGCTGAAGACGCCGTACCGCGACGGCACGACGCACGTCATCTTCGAGCCACTGGACTTCATTGCCCGGCTGGCAGCCTTGGTGCCGAAACCGCGGGTCAACCTGACGCGCTTCCACGGCGTGTTTGCGCCCAACAGCAAGTACCGCGCGCGGGTGACCCCGGCCACGCGGGGCAGGGGAGGCCGGCATGCCACGACAGCGGATCCGGAGGAGCGGACACCGGCCGAACGCCGTGCCGCGATGACTTGGGCGCAACGTCTCAAGCGGGTTTTCGGGATCGACATCGAGACCTGTCCGGCCTGCGGCGGGTCGATGCGGGTCATCGCCTGCATTGAGGCCCCCGACGTCATCGAGAAGATACTCGATCACCTGGATTCGAAAACGGCTGAATGCAAAGCCACCCAGCGGCCGCCGAGTCGAGCGCCACCGCAGCGGGGGCTGTTCGACGAGACGGTGTGACAACCCCAGGATCTTTTCGTTCGGGCTTTGCCGTCAGCGGCACGGCCATGGCGGCGGCTGGCCGGTAAACAGGCGGGGAGGGGGAAAGCGGTCCGGCGCGGCCGACTTTGGGAAGAATTCGGGGGCCTGACGCCGATTCACATGCCGTTGGAGCGGCCGACGTGGCTGGCCGACGGCAGATGCCTTGGCCAATCAGGCGAGACTGCCCGCTGCGAGCCAACGAACAGGTGGTTTATACTGCCTATACGCACAGCCGGAGCCTGAGTACGTCTCGAATTTTACGCATTGTGATTCTCGGTGCTGGCATGCCCCCTCCGAAAAGGCGGGGAGCTTACCAAAAGCGATTAAGTATCAATGCGTTGGGAGGGATTCCGGTTGAACGTGAACACCCATTCCGGGATGGTGAACACCGATTCCGGAAATGACCCGAAAAGTGTTCACGTTCACCCGGAATGGGTGTTCACGTTCGTCCGGATTAGGTGTTCACGTAGCGCCGGAATGGCTGTTCACGATGGGCCGGAATACGCACTGCGTGCGGGGTTAGAGGGTCGACGATGAAGCTGGATTTGGGAGATTGCCTTCAGATACGCCGTGAAATGACGCATTCATCTGCTCAAAATAAATATTTTTACATGAAATTTCTGAGTATGGTATTTTTCATGGTATTACCGATTATCAGTAAAATAACCCGTTGATAATAAAAGATAAAAATGGCTTATTGATAATGGAGTGGGAGTGACGGGCACTCACAGGCAATGTCTGGCATTGGTTGGCATATAGAAGAAGGTGACTTCTAACGAAAGTCATGTGCTCTAAAGACAGCGGTGACTGTCTCGGCGCGCTCGATCTGAAACTGTTGCGAAACCCTGGTGGCAAAAAGCCCCATCAATTCAAACTTTCGTGGTTCCAGTGTTTGGTGCGGAGTTTTGGTAAACCCCAGGGGTGCTGCCTGTCCAATTCTTAAAAGCGCGATTAAAGGCGCTCTGTTCTGAGAAGCCCAGTAGCAGGGCAATATCGACCTGACTAAGGCCGCGTCGCTGTAAATAACGACAACCGAGATTTTCACGTAATCCGTCGAGTAGTGATTGAAAGGAGAGGTGATGATCTCCCAGTCTGCGCTGCAAAGTTCTCGGAGACATGTCCATTGCATCGGCTACCTGGCCCAGGGAAGCTTGTCCCAGCGGAATCAGCTGCATTAGGGTCTCCTGCAGTTTCTGTAAAAACGGAGTACGTTCTGAGCGCAGATCACTAAACGCCTGCGCTTGCTGGTCTCGAAGACTGTAAATCGCCCGCGGCAACTGGCCGGTCTCCGATTGATTGGCGCAACTGCGGTTCACCCGAATGCCCGGATAATCGCTTCCAAACTCAATCGGGCATCCAAAATACTGTTCATAGGGAGCGCAATATTCCGGATGCGTTTCACTGAGGGCGACTGAAATCAGTGCAAACGTGGTGGGGAAGCACTGGCGCAGGAATCCAACCAGGGCTGCCAGCGAGACCTGCACAAACAGGTCATTTTCCTCTCCCAAGGTGTTAGGCCAGGTCAACGAAACCTGATTCTCGTCGCTATCGAAAATACAGAAATTGACCCCGTAGAAACGCCGCTCACTGATCTGGTAGGTATGCAAGGCATCAAAGAGCGTGGCTGAGTTTAAGACCAAGTAGCCCAGTATGCCGACGTGACCCAGTGTCGCGCCCATACCCACCTGCAAGCCGAAGTGGGAATCACCGGTATGTCGTGAGGCCAGTGTCAGCGCTTCGCGCCACTCTTCGGCTGTTACGGTATCGCACTTCGACAACCTTGCCAGACGGTCGTGTAATACAGGGTCGACGATGCGGTTGCGGTCCAGCCAATCCGACAGGAGACGGGTGAACTGCCCTGAAACTCGAATTATCACCAGGAGGATGATGAAGAACTTGGCGTGATTGGTCAATACGGGAGGCGGGCGAGTTTTTAGCATGGGGTTCAGTATCTGTGTTTCATCAACAGCCTTGAGCAGAGGAGGTGCTTAACCGTGAGTATTACAGTTACTCCCAGTGGACAAGCCTGTGGCGCGCAAGTTCTTGGCCTGGACTTAAGTAAGCCGCTTACCACCGGAGAGGTAGCCGACATCAAAAAGGCCTGGGCTGAGCACCACGTGTTGTCGTTTCCAGATCAGCAGCTGACCGACGATGATCTGGAGCGCTTTACCCAGTACTTCGGCAAACTTGGCGACGATCCCTTTTTACGCCCAATCGAAGGCCGCCGCTATATCGCAGCGATTGCCCGGTTTGCGGATGAGACGTCGCCGATCTTTGCTGAATCGTGGCATTCAGACTGGAGCTTCAAAGCCAGGCCCCCCATAGGTACCTGCTTGCTGGGCGTTACCATACCGCCAAAGGGCGGGGATACGCTGTTTGCAAATCAGCACCTGGCCTATGAAAGAATGCCTGAGTCATTGCAGCGCAGGGTCGAAAAATTGACAGCGGTCCATTCGGCGGTTCTGGCGTACTCACCTGACGGCCTGTACGGCAAGCCCGATCCCGGGGTGAAAAGCGCCATGCAGCCGATTATTTCTGATGAGGCGCGAAAAACCCAGACTCACCCGCTGGTAATCACCCACCCTGTCAATGGCCGCAAGGCCATTTTCGGCTGCATGGGTTACACCATCGGTATCGAAGGTATGGATGAAGTTGCGGCAGAAGAATTGCTGCGCGAGTTGCACGCTTGGCAAACTAAGGAAGAATGCGTTTACCGGCATCAATGGCAGCCGAACATGCTCATCATGTGGGACAACAGGTCCGTGCTGCACGCGGCCACCGGCGGTTTTGAAGGATACGATCGACTGTTGCATCGCACCACTATATGGCCCTGATTATGGATACGCCCAAACAAGCTCAACAGGCCCGGGAGTTAGCGTTTGATGCTCCTTCCAATGTTGAAAGAGTAGCGCGCGGCCTGTGTGGCGGCTCCGATGGGTCCTGCCGGCTCTTCACGTCGGGCTTCGAGGGCAATGACATCCTGATGGGCTTCCTCGAGCGACAGGAGGAAGTATTTTTCCTCGTACCCCAGTTTGTGCAGATTCCCACGGATGCATTTGACCCGGCGCTCATCCAGTCGACGGCGTTCCTGGTGCGCGAGTCTGGCCTCTCGGTGACCTATCGCTTTTCTGAGAACGGCAACTACAGCAAGCGCGCCGGGCCGCTCTTCGCTACCGGAAAGTACACCTTCGAACTCAACGACACGGTCATCAACTACACGCAACTCGCGGACACGGACAGGGACGACCTGACGGGCTACGCCGTCTTCGAGAGCTTCGACGCCGCGAACGGCATGTACAGGGTCTGCTACACGGACGATCAGGATGTGCGGTCCGCGAGCACGGCGGTGGACATCTGCGCAAACGGTGGGCGCGGTAACCTGTCAGAGCCCACGCGGCTGCGTTTCTTTATCCAGGAGTAGTGACCGCCACCGGGCATTCAACAGCGGCCTTCCTGGATTTCTTTTGACTTGCTTGGATGGGTGTTTGGTGGAGGCGGCGGCAATCACATTGGCTTGTGAATCAATAGGTTGCGTTGCTAAACGCCAGTAATGCCCCCAAAAATACCCCCGATCGAAATGATAGGAATTGATAGGGTCAGGTAGCGCCACACCCTGTTAGGCTAAGGCGGAGAAAGACTGAATCGCAAGGATGCGATCATGTTGCCGTCATCGGCTGGCAAGGAAGCCAGTTCGGGTGGCAGCGCGCCGCCATACGTGCGCCACCGCCCGGAGCGAACCCTTCTCTATCAACTCGTCGAGGAATACTACCCCGCATTCAAAGCGCAACTTCTGGCGCAGGGCACAGATTTGCCGGGGTATGTGCAGCAGGAGTTCGAGGACTACCTCAAGTGCGGGCGTCTCGAGCACGGCTTTCTACGAGTACGCTGCGACACCTGTCATGCCGAGCACCTGGTTGCCTTCAGCTGCAAGAAACGCGGCTTTTGTCCCAGCTGTGGTGCCCGGCGTATGGCGGAGAGTGCTGCACTGCTGGTCGACGAGGTCTTTCCCGAGCAGCCGGTACGCCAATGGGTGCTGAGCGTCCCTTATCCGCTGCGCTTCCTGTTCGCCAGCCGCCCCGATGTCATGGGCCGGGTGCTCGGCATCGTCTACCGTTGCATCGCCACGCACCTGATCAAGAAGGCGGGGTTCTCACGGAAGACGGCCCAGGCCGGCGCGGTCACGCTGATCCAGCGCTTCGGCAGTGCGCTCAACCTCAACGTCCACTTCCACATGCTGTTCCTCGACGGGGTTTACGTCGAGCGGCCTGCCGGCTCGCTGCGGTTCCGCTGGGTGAAGGCACCGACCAGCGCCGAGTTGGCCGGGCTGACTCAGACCCTCGCGCGGCGCATCGGCCGCTTCCTCGAGCGCCAGGGACTGCTGGAACGCGACGCGGAGAACAGCTACCTGGCTGGCGACGCGTTCGAAGCCGGGCCGATGGAACAGCTTCTGGGTTCGTCGATCACCTACCGCATCGCCGTCGGGCCGCAGCAGGGGCGCAAGGTGTTCACGCTGCAGACGCTGCCGGCGTGTGATGAGGCCTTCGATGCCGGGGTCGGCAAGGTGGCCGGGTTCTCCCTGCACGCCGGTGTGGCAGCGCGGGCGGATCAACGCCAGAAGCTCGAGCGGCTGTGTCGCTACATCAGTCGGCCGGCGATCGCGGAAAAGCGCTTGTCGCTGACGTCGAACGGCAACGTCCGGTACCAGCTGAAGACGCCGTACCGCGACGGCACGACGCACGTCATCTTCGAGCCACTGGACTTCATTGCCCGGCTGGCAGCCTTGGTGCCGAAACCGCGGGTCAACCTGACGCGCTTCCACGGCGTGTTTGCGCCCAACAGCAAGTACCGCGCGCGGGTGACCCCGGCCACGCGGGGCAGGGGAGGCCGGCATGCCACGACAGCGGATCCGGAGGAGCGGACACCGGCCGAACGCCGTGCCGCGATGACTTGGGCGCAACGTCTCAAGCGGGTTTTCGGGATCGACATCGAGACCTGTCCGGCCTGCGGCGGGTCGATGCGGGTCATCGCCTGCATTGAGGCCCCCGACGTCATCGAGAAGATACTCGATCACCTGGATTCGAAAACGGCTGAATGCAAAGCCACCCAGCGGCCGCCGAGTCGAGCGCCACCGCAGCGGGGGCTGTTCGACGAGACGGTGTGACAACCCCAGGATCTTTTCGTTCGGGCTTTGCCGTCAGCGGCACGGCCATGGCGGCGGCTGGCCGGTAAACAGGCGGGGAGGGGGAAAGCGGTCCGGCGCGGCCGACTTTGGGAAGAATTCGGGGGCCTGACGCCGATTCACATGCCGTTGGAGCGGCCGACGTGGCTGGCCGACGGCAGATGCCTTGGCCAATCAGGCGAGACTGCCCGCTGCGAGCCAACGAACAGGTGGTTTATACTGCCTATACGCCCGCAGGCGGTGAGGACCAGGGAAAGCGCGCTGGCAGTAACGACGGTTGTGCTGGGATATAGGCGTTTCATGACTGTCCCTCCCGGGAGAAATCCTCGTGGTAATAGATGCCCACCGCGACGTAGCACGGCGGCTGGTCAGGGTCTTCGCTCGCGTCCACCTGGTGGCGCATCAGCCAGGCGTTGTAGGACTCCAGCAAGGCCTGGGACTGCTGATTGGAGTGTTCCCGGAATGCCGGCAGGGCGTCGGGCGGAATCGAATAGTTGGATACCTTGCGCTGGAAAAAGCGGTCGACCGGTGCTGCCTCCAGGTTGTGGCCGATGGTCTCCACCAGCTCGGCAACATCGGTGCCCAGGATGCCGATGCGCTCGAGGGGCGTGGCCGTGGGGATGTAGGCGCGCGTCTTCAGATTGGGCCTGCCATCGACCAGCTCGACATTGCCGCTGGCCTGGAGAATCTGCAGCATGGCCCCCGGCGTGATGTCTCCACTGTAATCCCGCACCAGCGCGTGAAAGCTGCCGAACTCCCCTTCCATCGGCAGGGCCGCGGGCTGACCGTCGTGGTCCAGATAGGCCGGGTCACTGACCCAGCCGCTGATCACGCGGATCGCCCGACTGTAGCGCTGCTGGCTGGAGGCATCCTCCTCGGGCGCGGCATCCCTCAGGCGCGCGGTCTCCTTGCGGCTGAGACCTGTCAGCGCCGAGACACTGGAAACCGTAGGTCGATGTCCCTCCCGGCGCAACTGTTCGAAGGCCGCGTCCACGAAGGCGCGCCGCGCCAGCTCGGTAAATGTCCCGCAGGCCATGCCGTGGGACAGCAGCACGCGCGCCAGCGGGCGAAGAATCTTGAGCACGCCCTCGGCGAGGGCTTTTTGAATTGGCATATCCATGTTTGGGAAAATAATCCCAAACATGGAAGCTGTCAATTTATTTGCGGTGATTCACACAGATCACCAGCCTGGACAAATTCAGGACCTCCAATCAGGGTGACTCGGGAGACCAGGCGGCCCGTTTAAGCACGGCCTGAGCGGCGGACTCGGAGATCAGGCGCGAGGTTCGCCGGGCGATATACCAGCGGGCACCTTTCCGGGCCAGCTCCCACTCGTTGATAGCCAGACGCATCAACTCCGGCCGACCATCACGGTAGTGATACAGCCGCGAGTAGCCACTTGCCCGGGCGCTGTCACCCTCCAGCTCCACCGTCAGGGGCCCCACGGTATGTGCGCAACCCGGCAGCAGCGACTGGTGCAGCTCGGAATCCAGCATGTCGCGGATGGCCTGATGCCCTCGCAGGTCGAGATCCGCGTCGGGCTCACGGCCCTCGCGCCCGGCCCGCGGCGCGGAGACCACATAGACGGCATCGGGCAGATGGCAGTCGAGGGCCGCCTGCACATCGCCACAATCCACCGCCATGCCGTAGCGTGCGATGAGATTGCGGACCGCCAGCTCATCCTCGGCGCGCTGCAGTCGCCGCTCGAGCGCCTGCATTCGATCTTCCAACATTTCTCTCTCCTCAAATGAAAAGGGCGGAGCATGACTGCCCCGCCCCGGTTCGGTCCATTCACCTAGAACGCGTAGGTCACGTTCAGATAGAACATGCGACCGCGCGGGTCGTGAACCTTGGTATCGTAGCCGAGCAGGTCGATGACAGTGGGTGGATCCTCGTCAGTCACGTTGATCGCGCCCACCGCAAGCGTGGCACTGCCCGCCCCGAGTTGCTCGATCTCGTAGGCATAGCGCAGGTCCAGCGTCGCATGGCTGTCAATCTTCGTGTTGTTGCCGTCGTCCACATAGCTGTCGGTGTAGCGAAGATAAGCCGCTGCACTGTGTGCATCCTGCATCCAGGACAGATTGATGTTGCCCTGCCATTCCGGCATGGAGCGGGCAAAATTCAGTCGATTGCGGCTTCCCACGGCATCGATCTCCGGTGAGTCCGGACCCTCCTGCAAATCATAGCGATTCATCCAGGTCCAGGTCCCCCCGAAACGGAAATCGCCCATGCCCTGTGGGGCGAAGCGATAGCTCCAGCTCAGGTCGAGGCCGTCCGTCTCCGCGGAGGAGGCATTGATGAAGTCGGTCTTGACGAAGGTGATCAGCCCACTGGCAGCTTCACGGATGACGCGCTGTTGTGCGTCAGTCCCCTGGAGCCCGGCCTGGGTATCGGCCACTTCCTGAGCCACTACAACATCAGGAATCTGCTTTACGATCAGATCGTCGTACTTGAAGTACCAGTAATCCAGACTGAGTTCCAGCGCATCCGTGGGCGCCCAGGTGACACCGGTATTGAAGACATCGGCTTCCTCCGGCTCCAGGTCGGGGTTGCCCACTGTCTGTACCGAACGGTAGACCGTGCTGTCGCTCAGAGGGTCGTACATGTTGGCCTGGGTGGCCTGGGTGGCGATGGTCTGAAACAGCGAGGGAGCTCTGAAGGCGGTACCGACACTGCCGCGAACCGACCACTGCTCACTGGGACGCCAGAGCAGGGCCAACTTGGGATCAAGACTGTCGAGTCCGGAACCGTAGTCCTCGTAGCGGGCGGAGACCTGCATGTCCAGAGTGTCACCAAGGGGAATGGCGAATTCGCCAAACAGTGCGTAGACATCCCGGCTGCCGCTGTAGTCGGGGCCACCAAAGAGGTTGAGGAAGGCCCGGTTGTTGAAGTCGTCACTCCAGTCGTGGGACAGTTCCTCGTCGCGGTAATGCACGCCAAACGCCGCCTGGACAGTTCCGGAACTGATTTCCATCAGGTCTCCGGACACGATGCCATCCACGGTATACAGGCTGGTTTCACCCCGCAGCCCGGTGGACCCGAACATGTCGGCAATGACTGCCGGATCGTCCTTTTCATCGTACAGGGGGTTCCAGTACTGGTCATTGTTGGGGCCACCGCGCCCCTCCAGAGCAGCAACCGCGCGCTCCTGTAGCACATCGCCCTTGTCATAGAAAACTTCCTGCTCGCTGTAGCTGGCGTTCAGTGTCCAGTACCAGCCGGCACTGAAGCTGCCATCGAGCGAACCCGCTATCCGCGCGGTCTCATACTCGTTGACCGCAACCGAGGGCCCGGCATCGGCACCGAGAACCCGGCCAAAGAACTGGGCATCCTCACCCCACAGGTTACCCGGATTATGCGCGGGAACCGTCGGGAAAAAGGTTGAGAACGGAAAGGACGGCGAAGCGATCACCTTCACTTCGGTATCGGCATAGGAAACTTCCAGCGTGCCCGTGGTGGTCTCGCTGAAGTCGTGGGTCAGTTTGCCGAAAGCCTGCCAGCGCTGCTCCTCCGGGCTCAAATCAAAATATGGCGAGTAGTCAAAACCGCAGAAGCCGCTGGCACGAACAAAGCCGCCACTGACACCACAGGCGGGATCCACCTGGAAGCCTTCACTGGTCAGGAAGGTTCCCGGCTGTCCGAGACTGGACAGTGCCGTGCCCTCGGTGAATTCACGCTCATTGGACTGCAGCGGGTCGCGATCGAAATAACTGGCCGCAAGCACCAGGTGGGTGGTGTCGTTGCCGCCGCCCCAGATGACACCCAGCTCACTGTCGGAGTGGCTGCCGGTATCCACGCTCTGATACTTCGCCTGGATCTCGACACCCTCGAAATCGTCGCGGGTCATGAAATTGACCACACCGGCCACGGCATCGGAGCCATAGGTCGCCGCGGCGCCGTCTTTCAGGACCTCGATACGATCCAGAGCAATGAAGGGCACCAGGGAGTTGGTATCCACGAAGCTGCTGCCGTCGGTAGCAGCCACGGCGCTGAGGGTATGCCGCTGGCCATTGATCATGACCAGCGTGGAGCCCAACCCGAGGTTGCGCAGGTTGATGTTTGAAGTACCGCTGGTCAGGGGCTGAGTCAGGTTATCCACCTGAAACTCCGCACCGGAATTCTCCGGCAGATTCTTGATCACATCGACCACGGTCGACGCCCCCTGGTCCAGCATGTCGGCGCGGTCTACCACCGACAGCGGCGAGGGTGTATCGAACTGGCTTTTACGGCGGATGTGACTGCCGGTAACCACCACCTCTTCCAGTGCTGGAGTCTGTTGCGCTTTCACCGCCTGCGCCAGCGGCAGCAGCGTGAAACCGGCCAGCGCGAGTGCGGTCGATGCAGTCAGGGATAATCTGGGTGTTTTCATTGTGTCTCTCCATGTTTGGGTGAAACCCATCAAGGAGACGTAAGCGGGACACGTTTACCCCACCCCGGACCCGATCGAGTCAGATGCGACGGTTCAATTCGACATACCAGAGCCGCCCTCTCGGCTCGTGGGTCCGGCTGTCGTAGCCAAGGAAGCCCCGCAACGACGGCGGATCCCTGTCGGTAAGATTCAGCACGCCGGCGCCAAGACTCCAGCCGTCCAGGCTCCAGCGGTAGTGGGCATCCAGCGTGGTGTGACTGGCGATATGCCGGTCACCGTCAGTATCGTCCCGATAGCTGTCCACATGGTTGAGCTGCAGGCGCCCCCGATGATTCCCTGCCTGCCCGTCCAGCTGCAGTTGCGCCCGCCAGCGCGGCAGGGCGCGCACACCAGGCAGCGTGTCGTTGAGATAACCGACGGCATCCCGGCGCTGCTGCCGCACGTGATCCTCGACACTGTACCCTCCCACCCAGTTCAAGCGTGCCGAGGGGGTGAGCAGCGCCCCATCCAGCTGAATGCGCTGTTCGAGCTGGGCGTCCACCCCCCAGGTTCGCAGCGAAGCACCATTGACAAAAGCGGTGGTCACACGCGCGATATGACCGGTCAAGGGATCCCGGTGCACGCGGTCGAGGGCCGACGGGTCTCCCGCCTGCGCGGCATCCACGATAAGCTGCGCCGGCTCCTTGAAGATCAGGTCGTCAACGGTGTAGTGCCAGAAATCGAGGTCCAGACGCCTGCCCGCCTGCTCGCCCAGACTGATCCCCGCCGACCAGGCATCTGCGACCGCGGCCTTCAGGTCACGCGAACCCTCGGCGACGATATTGACGAAAACCGGCGTGTTCAGAGTCTGTTGGTCGCTCACGGCAGTACTCACCGACTGCCTGGCAACCCGCTGGAACAGCGTGGGCGCGGCGAAGGATCGACTCCAGGCACTGCGCAGGGCAAACGCGGAGTCGGGATTCCAGAGCAGAGTCAGTCCAGGGGACAGTACACCCAGGCGACCATCGTAGTCTTCATGTCGCAGTGCCAGCTCCATGCTCAGGGTCGGATCAAAGCGCTGATGCCATTCTGCGAAGAGTGCGCTCACCCGCTGGCTGCCGCCAAAGTCCGGCCCGCCCCCCAGCGTCAGAAACTGCTCCTGGTTAAACGCGGGGGCAAAGCTGTGTCGAAGGGCCTCGCGGCGAAACTGCAGGCCCAGGGCAACCGCATGCTGACCCAGTGCAGTGGCATGCCAGTCGCTCGAAGCAAGCAGTTCCGCCACAGTGAGACTGGAGCGTCCGCGCATCCCCCAGTCCGCCAACAGACCATCCACCAGAGCCGGGTCGTTCTCGCTTCCATACAGGGGATTCCAGTACTGATCGGCTGCAGGTCCGCCGCGCCCAGCCAGGGCGGCCTCCAGCCGCGGCCTCAAGGTGTCGCGGCGCTCGTAATCAGCGCTGTTGTGGCTGTGGGAGAGGCTGGCACGAACCGACAGCAGGGGCATGTGCCGCTCGATCTCGGCCGCCACAAATACGTGTTGATAATCGCTCCCGGTCACCGACAGGTGAACCCACCCCGCGAACCCGACCGTAGAAAAACGCCGGCTCTCCGAGAAGATTGCCCGGGTTGTGTACTGGCACTTCGGGAATGTGTCGGGCGAAGGGGAAGGATGGCGATGCCCTGACCGCCACCTCTGCGCGATTCCAGGCGAGAGTCAGGCTCGCCCGTTGCGTGGCAGAGGGCACATGCTCCAGCCGCGTCCACCATTGCTCGCGCTGCTCCTCGGGGGTGAGATCAAAATATCCGGAAATATCCAGCTGGCAAAAGCCGGTCTCCAGATCCACCCGGGAGTTGCCCACGCCGCAGGACGGATCGGCAAGAACCTGATTCGGGCTCACGAAGGTCCCGGGGAAGCCGAGGCTGCTGAATGCAGTCTGCTGGGCAAAGGCGCGGTCCTCGGTGGACAGGGCGGAGCGCTCCAGCTGACTGAATGCCCCGAGCCAGCGAATCTCGCCGTCGCGCAGCCACTTGCCGGCCAGGGCGGACACTCGAGTATCCGCCTGATCACGGTTGTCAGTTGCCTGGTGGCGCAGGACAAGCTCCAGCCCCTGAAATTGCTCCCGGGTCTGCAGGTTGACAACACCGGCCACGGCATCGCTGCCGTAGACTGCGGATACCCCGCCGTGCACGACATCAATGCGCTCGAGGGCAATCGCCGGCACCAGGTTGCCAACATCGACAAAGGTCTCGCCTTCAGCCGTGGCCACGGCCGCCCGCGCGGGCCGCTTGCCGTCGAGAAGCACCAGCGCCGAACCCAGACCGAGGTTGCGCAGGTTGAAGGTGGTGGCACCCGCCGTCAGCGGCTGATTGAGGTTGTGCACCTGGATCTGGTTGCCGGAAGTGGAGGGAAGACGCCCCAGCAGTTCGCCCAGCTCGGCGATGCCGGACAGTTCCATGTCTGCCCGGTCCAGGCGCACCAGCTGCAGGGGCAGGTGTTTCTGGGGCTCCCGGGGAATGTGGCTGCCAGTCACCAGCACCTCCTCTTCGGGTGCCCGGGGCACGGGACGTTCGCGCTCCGCGGGAACCTCCCTCGGCGCCAGCACGACGGCACCGGAGGGCGTGAAGCTGAAGGTGAGAGGAAGCCCTTCAAGCAGACTGGCGAGGGCCTCCTCGAAATCCTGGACACCCTTAAGCGCCGGCGCCATAAGACCCCGGGTCAGTGTCGAAGCAAACAGGATGGGACGCCCGAACTCGGACGACAGCCGCAACGACTCGGACAGGGGCTGGGCCGGCAGCACCAGTGAACGTGACGCGGGACCGGCATCGTCGGCGGGCACGGGCCCGGCGCAGACCAGGCAAAGGAAACACGCGACCCGTGCCAGCCAGCGGCCCTGCATCAGCGCGCGCGCAACAGTACCCGTTCGGGGGTTTGGGTCACCCGGGCCGGCAACGACAGCTCTATGGTCTCGAGAACAGCAGGCACATCGGCGAAGTTGTCAAAGGCACCGGTCACGCGCATGCCGGCCAGGCGGGTATCCGCGATCACCACCGGTTTACGGCTGTAACGGTTCAGGTCGGCAACCAGGTCCGCCAGCGGGCTGTCCCTGAACACCCTGCGCCCGTCGCGCCAGGTAGCGATCTCCACTGAGGGCAGGTCCTCCAGTCTATACAACTCGCTCTGGCTGAGTTTGAGTCGCTGCCCGGCGGTGAGAGAAACCTGGTGTGAGCCCCTCGACACCGAGACCTCGCCCCGGGCCACGGCTACGGTAATCTGGTTGCCATTGCGGTGAATGTTGAAGGCCGTGCCGAGAACCCGAACCGTACCCACGCCCACGTCGATCAGGAACGAACGATCAGCATCCCGAACAACATCAAAATAGGCCTCGCCATCCTGGAGCAGAACGCGCCGCTGGTCCGGGGCAAATGCCACCTGCATCCGCGAACGTGGACCCAGCTCGATCGCCGAACCGTCCTCCAGCACGATCGGGCGAAGCTCCGCGGTCCGGGTAACGTACTGCCACTGGCTCGACGCCTGCCCGGTGCCCGCCAGTTCGCGCCAGGCCAGACCACCGGCGAGCAGGACAACCGCCAGGGAAGCTGCCAGTGCATGGGGAAGCCAGCGGAAACGCCAGCGAACCGCCGGTGGCCCGGCATCCAGCCAGGTGCTCTCCGGCACCTGGTCGAGCTCGCTCCAAAGGCGATGCACTTCCGCGAACTGGCGGCGATGCTCCTCCGAGCGCGCCAGCCAGGCTTCCAGGGCACGCTCGTCCTCGGGTCCCGCCTGCCCTGAACTCATCCGCAGAAGCCACGCCCGGGCTTCCTCGCGAAGCGCCGGAATTGACGGCGCGCCGCGGCTCATGACGTGCCCCCCAGCTCCCGATCCAGTTGCCGCAGGGCCTTCATCATGTGCTTTTCCACCATGCTGACGCTGATGTCCAGATGCTCCGCCACTTCAGAATAAGTAAGCTGGCGGATCTTGTGCAGGTAAAACACCTGCCGACGGCGCGGGGGGAGGCGCCGCACCGCTGCCTGCAGGGCCTGCAGACGCTCCCGGGAAAGCATCGCCCGCTCGGGACCCGGGGCCTCGTCCGCGGACGCCGCTTGCAGGTAGACGATATTGTGGTGGCTGCCGCGCGCGCGCAGCTGCCGCAGGCGGTCCACCGCCAGATTGCGCGCCGAGCGAAACAGATAGGCCACGGGGGATTCGGCATCCCGCAGCCGGTCACCGGCATTCTCGCTGGCCAACATGCGCAGGAAGGTGTCCTGCACCACATCGTCGGCATCCTCGGCGGTATCCAGCGTACCGCGCACATGGCGCTGCAGCGACGCCCGGTGCTTCGCGTACAGATCCTCAAGGTGCGACTCGTCTTTCATGGGGCGAAGATTACCACAGAGTGGATCGCCGCCCTGCCCGCGCAGAGGTTTTGCGACAATCATCGGCCTACTCCAGGTCCGCCGCCTGCCGGTAACCCCGCATCCCCTGCAGCACCAGAACAATCGCCAGTGGACACACCAGCAGGGGCAGCACAGCCAGGGAGTAGCGCAACGCCAGGTCGTCGCCAAACACAAAGTCGGTCAGCATGGCCACCGCCGTGGGTCCGAAGGCCAGCCCGAAGAGATTGGTGACGAAGAGCATCAGGGCGGAAACCTGGGCGCGCATCCGGTTGGGGGTGATGAACTGCACCGCGGCAACGCCTACGCCGTAGTGGGCATTGAGGAAAAACACAATCGGAGCCGCCATCCACACCGCCATGGTCGGTGAACCGCTCAGGGGCCCCAGCACCGCGGGGAGTATCCACAGTGCCGACACCGCCAGGATGATGCGCAGGGGCGCATCCTGGTAGCCCCGCCGCATCAGGGGTTCCACCGACCAGCCACCCACCAGTGTTCCCGCACTGCCGGCGATCAGGAACATCAGACCGAACTGGCTGCCCGCCTCGCCCCGCGGCATGTCGAAGGTGCGGATGAGAAACTCCGGATACCAGGCCATGGTGCCGTAACCGAGGATACCCAGCACCGCCACTGAACCGATGGGTGCCATATAAGCGCGAAAGTGCCTGCGCAGGTGCGCGCCAATCTCCGCCAGACCGTGGTGCACCTCCGGAGCGCCGGCCGCCGGGGTGCCGGCCACCGGAGCGCCGGCCGCCGGGGTGCCGGCCGCCACGGTGCCGCTGCGGCGCACCGGCTCGCTGAGAAACCCGAGAAAAATGGCCAGAATGAAACCGGGGGCGCCCACCGCGATGAAGGTCATCTGCCAGGGACGTACCTCGCCGAACAGGGGCAGAACCAGCTGCTCGGCGGAGGCAAACCACTCGTACACCGTGCTGCCCACCACATAGGCAAGACCGCCACCGAGAGTTATGCCGAGGCTGTAGATGGACAGGGCCCGGGCCAGCTTTTCCTTCGGGAAGAGATCACCCAGCATGGAAAAGGCCGCCGGAGACAGGGTGGCCTCACCGACGCCCACGCCGATGCGGGCCAGGAAGAGGGTGAAAAAACTGCGCGCGGTACCGCACAGGCAGGTCATCAGGCTCCAGGCCACCAGCCCCACAGTGACAATCCACTTGCGGCTGTGGCGATCCGCCAGGCGCGCGATGGGCAGGCCCATGACGATGTAGAACATCGAGAAGGCAAAGCCGTGCAGCAGGCTGTACTGAAAGTCGCTGATGGCAAAGTCGCTGCGAATCGGCCCGATCAGCACCGCCATCACGTTGCGATCGATAAACGACAGAATGTAGGCCAGCAGCAACAGCAGCAGCGCGTAATTGGCTCGCCAGGGCGAGGGGAAATCGGCTTGGGACACGTGGATAATCTCGCAGCTTTTGACTGATTGACGAAGGCCGGAGGATCTTACCTCACCCCTGATGCTCACTCGATGCAGATTTCTTCCGAATCGCAGCCTGCGGAAAGGCCGACGTGTTCGCCTCGGTTCACGCGCTAAAGCAGGCTGCGGCCGGGAATCGACTCCAGCAACTGGCGCGTGTAGGCCTCCTTCGGCTGCTCGAAAAGCTGTTGGCCGGGCCCCTCCTCCACGATGCGCCCCTTGTATAGGACGATAATGCGATCGGCGATATGCCGCACCACCGCGAGATCATGGGACACGAAGAGCATGGTCAGCCCGTACTCCTGCCCCAGGGCGAGCATCAGGTCCAGAATCTGCGCCTGGATGGTGACATCCAGAGCCGACACCGGCTCATCCGCCACCACGAACTCGGGCCGGGTGGCCAGGGCGCGACCGATGGCAATGCGCTGGCGCTGGCCGCCGGAAAACTCGTGGGGATACTTGCGAATGAAGGCGCGGGCCAGACCGACGTCATCCATCAGCTTGAGCACCCCCTGCTCCACGCTCCTGCGGGTCTCGATGCCGTGCAGCAGCAGCGGCTCCGCCAGGGTGTCGAAGACGGTCATGCGAGGATTCAGGGACGCGTAGGGATCCTGGAAAATCATCTGCATGCGCCGGCGCATCTGCTTGAGGGCCTTGCCCTCCAGGGCAGTGACATCTATCCCGTCGAAGTTCACTTCACCGCTGGTTACCGGCACCAGGCGCAACAGCGAGCGCCCGATGGTGGACTTGCCACTGCCCGACTCCCCCACCAGCCCGAGAATCTCCCCGCGGCGGATCGAGAAGCTGACGTCGTCCACTGCCTTGACCGGTTCGCGATGCTTGCCCTGGCCAAACCAGGTACACAGGTGACGCACCGTCACCAGGTCCTCGCCCACGGACTCCGTCGGCACCTTGCTGCCCCCTGGGATAGCCGCCAGCAACTTGCGGGTGTAGCGGTGTTCGGCGTGCTCGAAGATCGCCCGGCGATCACCCCGCTCCACCACGCGCCCCTTCTCCATCACCACAATGTGGTCGGCGATATCCGCCACCACCGCCAGGTCGTGACTGATGAAGATCACCCCGACATCGTGGCGCTTCTGCAGATCCGCCAGCAGGCGCAGAATCTGCGCCTGGATGGTCACATCCAGGGCTATTGTCGGTTCATCGGCGATCAGCAGCTTGGGCTCGTTGATCAGCGCCATGGCGATCATCACCCGCTGGCGCATGCCGCCGGAAAACTGGTGGGGATACTGGTCGATGGTAGTCTGCGGATCGCGCAGACCCACTTCTTCCAGCAGGGCAATGGCCCGCTCTCGCGCTTCTGCCTTGTCGACCCCGTGGTGATAGCGCAGGGGCTCCATCAGCTGGTCGCCAATGGTCATGTAGGGATTGAGGCAGGTCATCGGGTCCTGGAAGACCATGGCGATGTCCCGCCCGCGGATCTGCCGCAGTTCGGCTCACCCCAGATCCTGTCGAAGAGCTCTTCTTTGCTAATCAGGCGGCCGGGGTTGGCCGCCAGGTACTGCAGAACGCGGAACGACTGCGGCCGCAGCGTGATCGTCTCGCCGTCCCGCAGGACCGCGCCCCGACTTGTGTCGATCGCAAAATGCTCAAATTGCCTAAGTGCTCCTGAGGCCACTGCAGAAGTCATTCACATACCGCCCTTAATGCCGTTTTCCGCGAATTTCGCGCTGATTTCGTGAACTTTCGTCCAGTTTTCGTCACTTCACTTGTCTCAGGTCCTACCCTGCGGGTGCGAATTGCGAATTCTGTCCTGACAGCGAATCCGAGGGAGTACCCATAATGAAGCAGTCGATTCTGATAGTCATCACCTTGTCCACCCTTCTGCTGGGTGGCTGCAAGATCCGCATCGAGGTGCCGGAAGGTGGCCGTGTCACCACCGAGTCTGGTAGCTACGACTGCGAGACTGGCGCGGTTTGCGAAATCGATGTCGTGGACCTGTTTTTTGATGAAACCTTCCGCGGCGAACCGGCGACCGGCTACCGCTTCGACAGCTGGCTTAAGCGCCAGCGCGGCCTGTGTGGCGGCTCCGATGGGTCCTGCCGGCTCTTCACGTCGGGCTTCGAGGGCAATGACATCCTGATGGGCTTCCTCGAGCGACAGGAGGAAGTATTTTCCTCGTACCCCAGTTTGTGCAGATTCCCACGGATGCATTTGACCCGGCGCTCATCCAGTCGACGGCGTTCCTGGTGCGCGAGTCTGGCCTCTCGGTGACCTATCGCTTTTCTGAGAACGGCAACTACAGCAAGCGCGCCGGGCCGCTCTTCGCTACCGGAAAGTACACCTTCGAACTCAACGACACGGTCATCAACTACACGCAACTCGCGGACACGGACAGGGACGACCTGACGGGCTACGCCGTCTTCGAGAGCTTCGACGCCGCGAACGGCATGTACAGGGTCTGCTACACGGACGATCAGGATGTGCGGTCCGCGAGCACGGCGGTGGACATCTGCGCAAACGGTGGGCGCGGTAACCTGTCAGAGCCCACGCGGCTGCGTTTCTTTATCCAGGAGTAGTGACCGCCACCGGGCATTCAACAGCGGCCTTCCTGGATTTCTTTTGACTTGCTTGGATGGGTGTTTGGTGGAGGCGGCGGGAGTTGAACTATTAACCTATATATTTGTTTTAAATACGAAATAATAATTAAAGTGTTCGTTAGTGTTCCTAAGCGTGTTCCTAAGACGTAATGTCAGCCCGGTTTGGGATGTATTGAGTGTACTGGTGATGGCTATTCAGTGGAGTAATATGGATCTGAAATACCATGATGACCCAAGTAGCGACACTAAAATGGACAGCCACTTCCTAGTTACACCTTCGGCATTTTACGTGGGCTAGTCGAATGAGTCGCGGAGCCTCTCGAACTAATAGCTGGTAGCATTGAAGTCAGTCTATTGATGTGGAGGAGGCCTCATAGTGGCCCGCGGTTCAATTTCTGCTCGCGATTATATCCCCTACCCCAAAGCCATGAAGTTACTGGCCGATCGGTTGGGGGCGACACCCGACGAGCTTGCGGTATGGATCTTCTTAGAACCAGGCAATGGAGGCATTGCGGCATTCGAGAACGCGAACGAACTGAGCTCGCCTCCAAAGTTTCGCTTCGAGGAATATCTTGGCGAGGATTACCTTGAACTCCTTATGGGGTGTTGGTTTCGCCAGGAGGATGTTGATAGGTTTAAACCAGCAGATCGCTACATTACCGGTACGGCGCTGATCAGCCGATGGAGTAATCAGGCCTATATCCCGAATGTGGTAGCTTTCATTCGTGCAAAGGTCAGAGAATCGCGTTTGCTCGACATTCATCCAACGTTTACTTGCACGCAATGGACTCACAGCGAAGATTCATACTATCCCCCTCTTTCTGCAGGCTTGTTTCAGGTGAGGCAAATCGAACAGGTTGAGTCTGAGGATTGTCTGGATGTAGGAACGAACTCATCGATTGCCCTCGGTGGACTCGAAACGAAATCACCGGCTAGTAATCCGGCCATTGCGAAACAAACCTCAGACAGCGACCGATGCTCTGTTTTTCGTGATATGGATAAACTCAACCCCAGTGAGATTACCATCACTATCCTTGGCGATGTTGTCGAATCCGGATTATCCGGGAACAATATGCTTGAAATCTCTGCGCGAGGCGAAAAGCGGCGTGTATCTCTTGCAGAGTTCGATCTTGTGGATAGACGGCGGGGCTCATTGAACCAAAAGGCAGCGGTGTTGGTCGGTCTGGCGAAGAAGAAGAAATTCTGCAATGCTGAAGTGAAGAATGCCAAGATCATGGAGCGGCTGCGTAAGACACTTCGCGAACGACTCGGTTTCCAGATAGACCCATTTCAGCCTCACAGTCAGGACTTGGGCTGGCGACCAAAATTTGCAATACATGATCATCGCGGTCGCTTAGACGAGCGCGCGAAAGTCGATGCTCAGCGCAGAACTTTATCGCGAGATTACCTGGAAGCCCAGGGACGCGAGTTTGCGAACTCTGAGACAAGGTTCGACTTCGAAGACGATGATGCGGACAAGTGGCTCAGGGCCAACGAACTAGGCCATGAGTAATGACAAATCCGGAATTGTCATGACAGATCGGGTAATTCTAACGTTTTGTTTATAAAGGATTTTATTTGGTTTTGTGACATGTCATGCAGAAGGTTATGCGGAGACGTTCCGCTAGAGCCTATGAGGTACAGACATGGCCACTACAATTCTTCGCCTTCCTTCGGTACTCCGCGAGCGCGGTCGATCCCGCAGCGCACACTATCTTGATATTCAGCTAGGGCTGTTTACTGCCCCAGTTCCATTAGGCCCGCGCGCTGTGGGCTGGCCAGACTATGAAGTTGATGCCATCAACTCGGCGCGAATCGCTGGTTGTTCGGACGCTGAAATAAGAGCATTGGTACGCCAACTATTGGCTCGACGTAAGTTGCTCCTACCCTCAGTCGTTCGAGATTCTGTGCCCGTCACTCGTGATGACGAGGTGGCAAAAAATGACTAACTTGGCTGAGTTGGCGCAGGAAATTTGGGATACGGCTTCTCCAGTCATTTTGTTGGATCCTTCGACAGCCGCCAATATTCCTGGCGGGTTGCAAATACGCAGGTACCAAGACGCGCTTGTGACGCTCATCCGGAATGAGGAAGGCGCGATCGTCAACTTGTTTCGAGTTTACCCTGACGGAAGGACGTACTTGTTAGGGGGCCTCAATTTTATCTGTGGGTACTCGAAGTGATCCGCCGCCGCGAACCGAGTTTCGCTGGTATGCCTGCCTACTATGTTGACGAGGCTGGCGCCCCTCTTTTTAACGACCACGGGCAGCTTGCCACCGATGATGACGTGTACCGGTCAGGCTACTTCACGGAGCTTGACCGCCTGACGCTTGAGCTTTGCGTGCATGAACGAGCGGCAGGAGCGAATCTGCCGGGCTGGCTCATGGCGGCCGAACTCACCGCATTTCAACGTCAGCGGTCAGCAGACAGAGAGGTGGCCTGATGGCGCGCATACGAACAGTGAAGCCAGAACTATCGGCCCATGAAGGTATGTTTGACCTGGAGGAAGCAACAGGGCTCCCGGTTCGGTTCGCCTGGGTGATGTTATTCACGGTAGCCGACAGAGAAGGGCGATTTCGTTGGCGTCCACGAACTCTAAAAGCGCAGGTTCTTCCTCACGACAATCTGGACTTCTCACGCGTGCTTGACGCGTGGCTCACGGGTGGTTTCATCGTTAAGTATCGTGTTGGTGACGAGTTGTTTGGCTGCATACCGACCTTTGCAAAGCACCAGGTCATAAACAACCGAGAGTCTGGCTCGGCTTTGCCCTCGATTGACGATGCAGATGAGGTGATCGCCGGCGAGCACAAGGGCCACGACGCGTGCGGCACGCATGAGCGACGCGAGGGTGAGGCGTCACCTTCACGTGAAGTGTATGCACAAGCGGAAGGAAGGAAGGAAGGAAAGGAAGGCACGGCTGCGTCGCTAGCCGAGCGGTTTGATGACTTCTGGAATTCATGGCCAACAGACATGGGTGAAAAGGGTAATCGTAAACGCGCCCTCGACCAGTGGCAGAGGTTGAAGCCAACACCCGAGTTTGAGAAAGAGATCAGGGCTCGCCTTGAGCAACAGGTGCGTGTCAAGCGCGACCTTAGAGCGCAAGGCCAGTTTGCCGCCAACTTCCAGCACGTCGAGCGATGGATCCGGGATCGTGGCTGGGACAACGAAGTTGGTTCTGTGGCCGCAGACACGCTGGAGTACATTGTATGAACTTCAATGACAGCCAGGTCTCCTACACCGACAAGGACTTGATAGCCTTCCTTGGCCGGCAAGAGTCCCAGAGTATCCGCTGGGGCAACGAATACACCGACGAACTCCTTGACCACTTCAAGAATGGCGAGGTGCTCACCGGCGCTAAATTGCCTTGGGTAAAAGCACAAGATCTTGTGCGCTTCCGTCCCGGCGAGGTCTCAATCCACGCGGGCATGAACGGCCACCGCAAAAGCATGGTCACCGGGCAAATGATGCAATGGTTTGCGGCCCAGGGTGAGCCCGCTGGCATCGCCAGCTTTGAAATGCCTGTCAGGGACACCCAGAAACGCATGTGTCAACAAGCGGCAGGGACGCAAGACCCTGCTCCGGAATTTATCCATGCCTGGGCCGAGTGGAATCATCAGAACCTTGCATACTACGACAAGCTGGACACTACGCCATCCTCTCGCGTCCTGGGTGCCGTGTTTTATATGGCGAAGGAGATGGGCTGCAGACACATCTTGATCGACTCCCTGACAAAGTGCGGGTTGCCGTATGGTGAGCGCGGAGCAGAGAAGGACTTCATCGACGCACTGTGCGCAACGGCAAAAGTTTTCCAAATACACATCCACCTGGTATGCCACGTTCGCAAACCTAGCTCGCAGGGCGAGGAATACATACCCAACAAGTTTGATGTTCGCGGGGCAGGTGAGCTTACCGATCTTGTGCACAATGTGTTCATACATTGGGCAGACAAGAAAAAGGTGAGGCTTACCGTCAAGCGCGATAGTGGTATTCGTCTCACAGAGGCCGAAGCTGGATACGTTGAAAAGCATTTCGACCAGCGATTCATTGTGGAAAAGCAGCGGAACGGTGAATTTGAAGGCACCATCGGCCTTAATTTTGGTGCTGGTCTGCAGTTCAATGAAGGCCGTCCTTTGGCACTCAATTTCAGAGTGGCCCAATAATACCGGTGAAAAACGGCATGTTGATGAGAAGACGATGATGACAACAGAGGCGCTAACTCAAAAGCAATTACTGTTTGTGGAGAATTACATCCAGACCGGGGGCAATGGAACCGCGGCTGCACGTGCCGCTGGCTATCGAGGTAGCTCTGCCACCCTAGGTGCAGTTGCCCATGAGAACCTGAATAAACCTCATATCATTGATGCGGTCGCACGACGACAAAGAAAAATTAGACAGCGGCTGGAAATCACAACGCAGGCAAAGAGAGAGCGGCTATGGGCACTCGCAACTGAGGCTGGGGGCAAGCGCGAAGTCAGTCGCACCGAGGAAGTTGAAGTGGCTCCTGATGGCACGATCGTTAGAACGATTTACGTTGAAATGTCGCCGTTCGACCCGGCTGCCGCAATCAAGGCAATCAAGGAGTTGAACATCATGGATGGCGACTACACAGTGAAGCAACGCGGGCGGTATATGTGGTAGAGCTAACAATTTCCAGCAAGATGCCAGACGCTATTCAGATCGAGCCGTCCTTCAAGCCACCCGCTGAATTTTCCTGAAGGATGGCCAGCCACAGATCCCCTAACGTCTCAGGGGGCTCCGTGGGAGAATCGCTGGGGGGCAGCGGCAGCAACTCTAGCGCCGCGTGAATCTCTTGCACGTTTTTGGCTTTCCTGATCGCTGCTATAAACGCCTTTTCTTCTTCCCGGGGCATCAACTCCGGCCTCGTAGAGCTCGTAATTTTGGCAGTGTAATCGTGTGCCATTACGCGCTCTATCCTACACGGATATGACATAACCGCCTTTGATTTCTGCAGCCGCCACAGAGCGGACTGGCGAATTTGTGAGAGCCACCTTCCGTGGTTGGGGTATTCTGATATTCTTCTGATTCTAAGCCTTGGCAGATAGCTATAAAGACCCCTGAGGATTTCAAATTGGACGAGGGAAGAAAAAGATCACTAATCCCACGGCCTGGTTCGGAGCTCGCCGTATCGACGTCGAAGGCCAACCAACTAGTCAGTCGGATGACTCAAGACGTGCTCGCTCGGACGCGGTCTCACGAGGTCAGTCAGGCACGCTTCAAGCTCGGCGACTATGAGTTCCGTGAGCCTGACTACCAGCAGATTCTTCGGTGGGCTGAAGCGCTGGGAATGGCGCCTGAAGCTTTGCTTAACGTGCTGGAGGATTCCAAGTGCCGTGAGGCTACGCCTGAGGAACAGCGTTTTGTTGTGAAAGACGGCGCCATCACCAGCTTAGTATGGGACCTAGATCGGTTGAAAGATGCTCCCGGGATTTGGGGACGTGGACTGATGATTCGGGAACTGTACGTTCGAGGTGAATGGCCTGATAACATCTCTACTTGGTATCCAATTTTGCCTTATCTGCAAGTCCTCGAAATACCCGTCAAAACATCGAAAGATGATTTACTTTCGCTTTTATCTGCCCCGAATCGACTCACTGAGCTGGACCTCTCCGCCGTACCTGAGCTTACGTTTCTGAGTTGCGCTAGGAATCAGCTCAGAGAGCTGAACCTCTCCCCGGTGCCAAAGCTAACCGAGCTATACTGCGACGGTAATCAGCTCAGCGAGCTGGACCTCTCTGCGGTGGCTGAGCTCC
Organism: Haliea sp.; assembly: GCF_041395985.1. Taxonomy (NCBI): domain Bacteria; kingdom Pseudomonadati; phylum Pseudomonadota; class Gammaproteobacteria; order Cellvibrionales; family Halieaceae; genus Haliea; species Haliea sp. The sequence continues at coordinate 199,920 of NZ_JAWKZJ010000003.1, read as the reverse complement.
AGTTTCTATTTTGCGCCTCGAACCAGCTCACCCAGCTAGATCTTTCTGCGGTACCCGAGCTTGAAGCCCTAGGATGCAATCACAATCAGCTGACCGAGCTGGACCTCTCTGCAGTGCCTAAGCTTGACGCCTTTGATTGCGAAACCAATCAGCTGACCGAGCTGGACCTCTCTGCGGTACCGGAGCTTGGTCTTCTGTACTGCAACCATAACCAGCTCACCGAGCTAGATCTGTCTCCAGTGCCAAAGCTATTCGAACTTGACTGCCGCAATAATGAGCTTAGCGAGCTGGACCTCTTCCCAGTGCCTACTATTAGAAAATTGCGGTGCGACGGCGGCGTAAAAATCATAAATGCACCTCGCGAGTTTGTATTAAATGGTGGCACCGTCGTCAGTTATGCAGACGAGGGTCCTGACAAGGTATTGAATTCGCCTGATACAGTCCCCTTCTGACTATGAACCAAACCCCTTGGATACTCCTCGACACTGAAACCTCGGGCATCAAGGCGCCCGTCTTTGTCGTCGAGCTTGCTGCGCAGCGTATGCGCGGATGGGAGCCTGAGGGCGAGCCATTCCGTCGGTTGTTAAACCACAACTCAGACATGTCTCCCGAGGCGTCGAGAGTCAACGGTTACACTCGCGAGATTTTGGAGCGTGACGGCGACCCGCCCCTCAACGTTTACGAGGACTTTGCCGAGTATGTCGGTGACCTTCCCCTTGTGTCCTACAACCTTAAGTACGACCTGGACAGTGTCCTGCAGCCGGAGTGGTCTCGGCTGGGTGTCGCGCCCATTGGCAATCGCGGCTTCTGCGCACTCGAATTGGCTCAACGCTTGCTGGACCCCGTCCCCGCCGGTAACCACAAGCTCCAGACCCTCCGTCAGTACTATCGGTTGCCAGAGCGAGGAGCGCACACCGCACTGGGCGACGTGGAGACCGTTGCCGACCTTATGCAACAGGTCTTGAAACCACTCGCTAAACAACGAGGGTTGTTGACCTGGGATGAAATTGTTGATTTCGGGGCGGCGACGTGGTTTCCCTCGCGAATCGCTTTTGGCAAGTACAAGGGGCGCGACTACCAAGAAGCGATAAAGGACCCTGACCTCCATGGATGGCTGGAGTGGCTGGCACAAGCTAAGAACTCGCGGAGTGTATCTATGGGCCGCTGGTACCTGGAGCAGTTGGAGTCGGGCCGCGCCTTTGGGGAAAAGCAGACTCCGGTCACAGGTGCGCCAGTCATCAACAGCGGCGAGGTGGTCGTCTACCAGGCCGCAGAACGCGCCACACTCAATAGCCTTATCGCAAGCGCCAGAGAGCGTCTCGCGGACCTGGAAGCGCAGTACACACAGGAGCACCATGCAGTAGAAGTCGTCAGATCACGGCTGTTTGAAAAACTGCGCCCTTTCTACCAGAAGCTTGATGAATTAAAACTCAAGGTCAGCTATCGCCGAAAGTACATCGATTTACTGCTCGTCGGTGGCGAAGAAGAAGCAGAAGAGGTCAAGCAGGAGCACGAAAGGGCGCAAGCGGAGACCGAGCAAGAGTATAAAAGGGAAGCGGCGCTGGCCGTTCAGAACCAGGCGCTGAGTGAAGAGGAGGAGCAGGAGCTAAAGCGGCTTTGGAGAAAGCTCGTGCGCCTGTACCACCCGGACAGGTACGCCCACGACCCTGAGAAACACGAGTTGTACACGCGCCTGACCAGCGAGATAAACAGCGCCAGGGACAGGGGAGACATTCAGCGGCTCCGAGAGATCGCTGAAGATCTAGACGGATTCCTCGCTCGCGAAGGGCTCGGTGGTCTCAATCTCGATGACGATTCGGACCTGACGAAACTGCGCGCGCTCTACGATTCGTTGCAGGCGCGAATCATGGAGCTACTGGAAACCCTCGAAGAGCTACGAGAGAGCAGTGACTATGAGCTGTATCGATTAACGCAAGAGCAACCGGAGCTTCTTCAGGAGGTTGCCGATGCACAAGCCAGCGACATTGCGACAGAAATCACCGAGCTTGAAACCGAAGCTGCGAAACTGGCGGAAGAGATTGAGAATCTGACTGAGGCTCCGAACGCGGTGGGCTGATGCCTTGCAGTATAATCGCGTACACTTCCCAGGCGGATGGACTGACCAGGTATTTCGTGTCGAATATTTTTACGGATGGAGCGATGAACTTGCTGGCTGCTTCGTTCAACTCTCGGGTATCTAGTGAGACACTCTCAAGCAATCAGAGTTTGATCTCATCGTGGAGGCGAGCAGCTTTCATAGTAGTCGTATGGTACACACAGGTACTTCGGTGGCGTGTTGCTGGGATGCTGATCGGCTGGATCTGGCGAGACTGGGCATCCAAGTCGATCCCGCAAAGGTTTGTACAGGCACGGCTGCGGCTATGGCCGGCAGCTTGATGTGTAACTCCTAACTCTCAGTCGCAGGGGGAGTCATCATGCTTATCAGTGCGTATTCCAGGTGGTTAATCGTCTTCGTTTGCTTTGCCATATTCGCATCGCCCCCAACCGTCAAAGCGGAGACGATGCACTTGATGGGTTTGGCAAATCTCAAATGTGCCGATTTTAATAGCGTGGCGTCGAAGCGTAAGCAAAGCGAGCAAGGGACGCTGGAGTGGATTGAGTACAGAACCTACATCGGTGGGTACTTCACTGGATTCAACACCGCTCAGAAAGTGTTTGGCGGCGATGGTATGACAGGGAGTAAGACATCAATCGAGAAGATGACTCGTTGGCTGGAGGCCTACTGCACTGACAACCCTCAGCATTCCTTCAACCGAGCTTTGCAAACCCTTACTCAGAGCGTGATCCGGATCGAAAGCGGCAGCTAACCGGTCGAATTCAATGGTCCGTCTCGAGTGAAGGCAGTGAGCTCGCTCTCTGCTTGTGCATGCTAGTACACGTAGGCTTTGCTAGAGCCTCAGAAGTAGTGAAGGTCTTTGGTGAAACAGAAGTATAGATCGCTGCCCTTATCGATGGCGCGACCCTTCCGGCGTAGTTCTTGCCTCAATTGAACGACCATCTTCTTCAGGCCATCACGATCCTTACTGACGTAGTACCGCAGAAAGCCATCAAATCTCGTGTTTTTTTTGACCTTCAGACCATGGATAGCTTCGGTGCTAGTGATTATCTGATAGATATTGTCGGCCCAAAGCATGACCAATTGATCTGATCTGCTGGGTTCTGGTAACGCCTCCAGTGCCACTGCAGCTTGCCCGAGATCGGCACAAATACGTCGTATTGTCTCCTTGCTTTTGAAGCCAAACATCGCTCTCTCCTAGTTTAAGCAATGGTACTAGACCAGAAAGAAGATAAGCCAAATGATAAGGATATCCGCGCCTGCATATTGACTGCCTCCAGATGCCACCGCAATAACGCTCATTATGAGTGCGGTGATGAAACCGATGTGTTTACCCCAAACCAGATTGGCAATGCCAACCGGCACGCCATGCAGTAGAGCTATGAATAAAACTGTCAGAGACACTTAAGCTTATTCCTCAAGGTAACAGTCCACGAATTCGCGATACGTCATTTCGGGAGTGGTGCTTAGTGCCATCTTGAAAATCTGCGCCACTTCAGGTGTGAAGGTGTATCCGCGGTGGCGAAAGTATTTCTCGAAGTTTTTTCGGGTGCATCCTTGCCCAGGACTGGCTCTTTTGCATGGTCACGTGAAGGGGGGTAGTACCAAACTCCTCCAGAGCCCTATTATTCATATTGCTGAAAAATCCCAATCCTTTCACCCTGGAAACCCAGTATTTGGCCTAAATATACTACTCGCTTGTTTTTTTAGTGGTCAACCGCTATTTGAAAGCAAGTTAAGCCGGTTTCCGGCTCGGCTGGATACCCCGTGTCGGCTTCTCGCCGGAAGCGCAACCACAGAGCATCAAGGTCTACAGGACTGTTCCGTCCCTAGTGAGGTGGAAGCGGCCAGGTCCGCTTTCGCCTAAAGGAGACTTGCGTATAAACTGAAGGAAAGGGAGGGAACTTTCTCAATGGGAATTTGGGATTCAATAAAGCAATCTGCTAAGGAAGCCAATGAAGGTGCTCATGCGAGCCGACTAAAAAGGGATCTAGAGCTTACGCTTCGCCAGTTTGATTCTTTGGGCGCTGATAGGAAAGCTGAATGTGCTGACATTTTTTTGCTGCGAGTGACTGATTTAATGGCCATGCAGGGGAACTGGTCCAGAGACGGCGCACTCAAGTCGAGTAAGGAAATGTTCAAGGATGCGCGTGAGCGGCATGATTTCGATCGCAGTAGGTCTTACGCGATTGCACTGTCAGGATTGTGGCTTGAATCTCAATACAGGGATCACGAGGATGCGAAGAAGGTCTTTCACGACCTCTCCACCCTCTATGAGCGCCTAGTGAAAATTGCCCTAAATAGGAATCCAGAAGCTCCAGCTAAACGTCTCGAAAGTCATCAGCCAGCAGCGAAAAAGAACTCGACTGCAAGTGTCAAAAAAATTGCCCTAAGCGATAAATATTCCGAAAGAGAACTCGTAGATGGAAGGAAAGACAGGAATGAGTATTACTTTTCAGGCAGAGAACGCATAGCGAAACAAGAGTCAGCTATAGCAAATAGGAAGCCCGCTAACGAGAAGCCAATTGAGATGCTGGACCCGCTCTCTGCATTTATGCTCGAGTGCGTATTCCGGCCCATCGTGAACACCCATTCCGGTTCAACGTGAACACCTATTCCGGACGAACGTGAACACCCATTCTGGTTTAACGTGAACACTTTGCCGCATTTTCCGGAATCGGTGTTCACCATCCCGGAATCACTGTTCACGCTCAACCGGAATCATTCCCAACGCATTGATATTCATACGATTTGGTACGCTCTTCCGCTTTTTTGGGAGGGCTCATGCCAGGCAAGAGGATCACAATGCGCAAAATTCGAGATGTACTCAGGCACCGCCTATCCGGCGGCCTCTCAATTCGTGAGATCAGTCGTAGCACCAAGCTCAGCATCGGCAGCATCCAGAAGTTGTTAGCCAAGACAGCTGCTCTCGGCCTCGAATGGCCGTTACCCGATGACATGGACGATAACCAGCTGGCACAGCTGTTTTACCCCTCGGCGGATACCGGTAGCTCAACGCGCTTCCAGATGCCGGACTGGTCAGCTCTCCACCAGGATCTCAAGCGCCCCCACATGACCAAGCAATTGGCATGGGAGGAATACACCCAGCAATATCCCAATCGTTGTTACAGTTACTCCCAGTTCTGCGAGCGCTACCGGCGTTGGTGCAAGAAGCAAAAGCGATCTATGCGCCAGCATCACAAGGCTGGTGAGAAGTGTTTTGTGGACTATGCCGGCGCAACTGTGCCGGTCGTCAGTGCCGAGACCGGTGAGGTTCGTGAAGCACAAATCTTTGTTGCTGCGTTAGGCGCCTCTAACTACACCTTCGCCGAAGCTACTTGGACGCAGTCACTCCCAGACTGGTTGGGTAGCCATGTTCGAATGCTGAACTACTTTGGCGGCTGTACAGCGCTGATCGTGCCAGACAATTTGCGCAGCGGTGTTACCAAGGCGTGTCGCTATGATCCAGATCTCAACCCCAGCTATCAGCAATGGGCGGAGCACTATCAGGTCGCGGTTATCCCGGCTCGCCCGTATAAACCCAAAGACAAAGCGAAGGCAGAGGTGGCGGTACAGATCGTCGAGCGCTGGATTCTGGCTCGTTTGCGTCATCATACGTTCTTCTCTCTAGCAGAGCTGAACCAGTGCATTCGAGCGTTATTGGAGGACTTGAACAACCGACCCTTCAAGCAGCTACCAGGATGCCGCCGATCCGCGTTTGAGGAATTGGACCGGCCAGCACTCAGACCATTGCCGAGCCAGCCTTACCGCTATGTCGACATCAAGCCGGTCAAGGTCAATATCGACTACCACGTCTTATACAAGGATCATCACTACTCGGTGCCACACCAGTACGTGGGTGAACGCTTGGAGCTACATGCGAGCGACACGCTGGTGGAGATCTACTTCCGGCGACAATTAGTGGCTACGCACCCTCGCAAGCATCGCGCAGGTTTTACCACTAACCCCGGTCATATGCCGACACGCCATCGAGCGCAGCAGCAGTGGTCACCTGGGCGTATAAAGCGCTGGGCAGTAGATATTGGGGCAGACACATTGGTCTGGGTCAGTAGCCAGCTTGAGGCTCGAGAACATCCCGAGCAAGCCTACAAGGTCTGTCTCGGATTGCTGAATCTCAGCAAGCAATATCCCGCTAGCCGCCTTAACGCCGCCTGTCGCATCGCCAATCGCTCAGGCTTGCTTCGCTTGAAACAGGTCAAGGCCATCTTGAAGAGCAACCGGGATCAACTGCCTGATCAACTCAATCTTGCGACTGAACTACCGCAGCACCACGAGAATATCCGCGGCCCACATAACTTCCACTAAAGGAGAAACTCATGACAACAGCTATTACCCTCGCACGTCTGCGAGACTTGCGTCTCGGCGCCATGGCCGAGGCTCTAGAAAGGCAACTCGAACAGGTCGGCACTTATGACGCCCTGTCGTTCTTGGAGCGATTTGGTTTGCTGATCGAACAAGAGTGTCTCGAGCGAGAGCACCGCAAGCAAAGCCGCTTGGTCAGCCAGGCGCGCTTCAAGCTGCGTGCCACTGTGCAAGATATTGATTACCAGCATCCACGAAGCATCAAACCGGATCAGATAGCTCGGCTTGCGCAAGGAGATTGGATTGCTCGCGCTCAAAATTTGTTGATTACCGGGCCCTGCGGCAGTGGCAAGACTTACTTGGCCTGCGCTCTGGGCCATAACGCTTGCTTACAGGGCTACAGCGTACGCTACTTCAGGTTGTCTCGATTGCTACTGGAACTCACTCAGGCGAAGGCCGACGGCAGCTATCAGAGAGTGCTAAAGCAAATTGCCAAGACCCAACTACTGCTGATTGATGACTGGGGGCTGGAGACACTCAATGCCGCCCACCGCAACGACCTAATGGAGATTATGGACGATCGGCACAATACAACCTCCACGATCATGATTAGTCAGTTACCAACGGACCAGTGGTACTCCGCTATCGGCGACAACACGCTGGCCGATGCCATCTTAGATCGCCTGATGCACAACGCTCATCGTCTGCCACTGAAGGGGGAATCAATGCGGAAAGTTCTAGGTGAATTGACGGAACGTGAACACCTAGAGTAAAAAACACAACACGTGATGCGCTGGGAAATCAGGTGTTCACGTTCGTCCAGAATAGGTGTTCACGTTCACCGGAATACGCACGAGATGGCGGTGGATGCTATTTCTGAAAATAACTTCGAGCTAGCGGAAAAAATTCTTTCGCGAGAGTTTCCTCTATATTTTGAAGAACAGAAGAGAAAGGTTGTCTTTTTGTGGGCGTCAAAAAAGGCTAGGATTCAGAATACTAGCAAATAGTCACCTCATCGCTCTCCGTGCGAAAGTCTTGGTATTCTGAATGATTGGGCGGAGAGCTTCGCCTCCTACAAAAGACCGCAACGAGGTGTGAAAGCAGACATCCTGCTGATACCAACCCTAGTCAAGCGAACTCATCAAGAATGTCGTACAGCTTCTGCCGGCTGAATCCCAACTCCTTGGCCACTGTGGCTTTCGGTCTTCCATCCGCCACCATCTGCACCGCACGCTCTCTGACAGCTTGCGAGATCGAGGGCTTGCGCCCCATCCTGACGCCTCGGCTCATCGCGGCCCGCCTGCCTTCATTGGTGCGCTCTAGGATGCGTTCGCGCTCTGCCTGGGCAACGGCTGCCAGAATGGTGGTCACCATCTTTCCCATTGAGCCCTGGGTGCTGATGCCATCGTCCAGAAACTCGAGCGTGATACCCCGCTCATGGAGGTCTTCGATGATTCGTATCATGTCGGCGGTATTCCGCCCCAGCCGGTCGAGTTTGCTGATGACGATGTGATCTCCTTGCCGCGCCTTAGTCACGAGTAGCTGCAGGCCATCGCGCTTGTCGTTCTTGCCGCTGGCCTTGTCAGTGAACAGAAAGTCCTTGTGATCTTTGACCCCGGCGGCCTTGAGCTTCTCAAGTTGTGTGGCGAGATCTTGTTGATTGGTTGATACCCGTGCATAGCCCAGTTTGACCATAATCCGGCTTCCCCGTGTCTATTAAATCGTTTAATTGACACTCACACGTCAATTAACGTGAATTAGCGATTTAATGTGCACTTTATTGGCCGGTTATTCATGTGTCAACTATATTATAAAATAGTAGACATCATCTGAATGTGCACTTGCCCCGAAATCGAGGATGAAGATCGATATGCCGTAGCGACCTGTACTCTCCGTTCTCCCACCTGCCGGGTATTGTAGTAAGCTCTCCGGATTTGACGGTTGGGCTACACAGCGGCCGGATTTGGGGGCATAGTTTTGGTTAACGGAGATGTAGGAAAGCGGCTGTGGGCAGCCGCTGACCAGTTATGGGCCAACACCGGCCTCAAGCCCGCTGAGTTCTCGGCCCCTGTGCTGGGCCTGATCTTCCTGAGGTACGCCGAGAAGAAATACGCCGCAGCCGAGGAGAAGCTCGGGCCGGTGGGATCCGGTGGCCGCCGCAAGGTGAGCAAGGCTGACTATCTGGCCGAGGGGGTGATCTTCCTTCCCGAGACCGCCCGCTTCTCTTACCTGCTGTCGCTCACCGAGGGCGACAACATCGGTAAGGCCGTAAACGATGCCATGAAAGCCATAGAGGAGGAGAACCCCGACCTCAAGGGTGCCCTGCCTCGCAACTACACTCGCCTGGAGAACTGGGTGCTGCAAGAGCTGCTCAAGCTCATCGGCCCGGTGGACCTGTCTGGGGACGCCTTCGGCAAGGTCTACGAGTACTTCCTAGGCAACTTCGCCCTGAAGGAAGGCCAGAAAGGGGGTGTCTTCTACACACCCGAATCCATCGTCAAGCTGATCGTGGAAATCATCGAGCCCTACCACGGTCGCATCTTCGACCCGGCCTGTGGGTCTGGCGGCATGTTCGTCCACTCGGCGGACTTCGTGGAGCGTCACCATAAGACCGCGATGGACGAGATCTCGATCTTTGGCACCGAGAAGGATCAGACCACCGTCAACCTCAATAAGATGAACCTCGCGGTGCATGGCCTCTCCGGTGATGTGCGCGTTTCCAACACCTACTATGAAGACCCTCACGGCTCGGTCTACAAGAACGGTGACGGCTTCTTCGACTTCGTGATGGCCAACCCCCCGTTCAACGTCTCGGGGGTGGACAAGGAGCGCCTGGGGGGTGACCCCCGGTTCCCGTTCGGAATGCCCAGGACCGACAACGCCAACTACCTCTGGATCCAGCTCTTCTTCGCCTCCCTCAAGCCCACCGGGCGGGCTGGTTTCGTCATGGCCAACTCGGCGGGGGATGCTCGAGGCAGTGAGCAGGTGATCCGCCAGAAGCTGATCGAATCCGGTGCCGTGGACGTGATCGTCTCGGTAGGGCCGAACTTCTTTTACACCGTCACGCTGCCTTGCACACTATGGTTCTTTGACCGCGCCAAGCGCGAGACCGAGCGTGACGACAAGGTACTGTTCATCGACGCTCGCCATATCTACCGCCAGATCGACCGGGCGCACCGCGACTGGCTGCCGGAGCAGATCGAGTTCCTAGCCAATATCGTGCGCCACTACCGTGGCGAAGAGATCGAGCGGGACCAGGGCAGTGTGCCGCTGCTGGCCGAAAAGGGTCTGGCCGAGGGCTACACCGATGTGCCTGGGCTCTGCAAGGTGGTCACTCGGGAGGAAATCGAGGTGCAGGGCTGGTCGCTGAACCCTGGGCGCTATGTCGGGGCAGCGGCAAGAGAAGCCGAGGATGTGGACTTCACGGAGAGGCTGGAGGAACTGGCTGAAGAGTTGGAGGTACTGAACTCTGAGGCAAGGGAGCTTGAGGAAGTGATTGGGATTAATGTTGCTGGTGTTCTTGAGGCAGCATCATGAGTTGGAGCAACATTACTATTGGCGACCTTGTCGGACGTGCGGAAGCCGAGGTCAAGACCGGACCTTTCGGAACTCAGCTCCGAGCAAGTGATTATGTCGAGAAGGGCACACCTGTCATCAATGTTAGGAATATCGGCTTCGGAAACATCCGGCACGACAAGCTGGAATATATCCCTGAAGACGTAGTCACAAGGCTCTCTGGTCACCTGCTACGAAAAGGTGACATCGTTTTTGGCAGGAAGGGAGCTGTCGAACGACATGTTTATATCACAGACGCTCAAAATCGTTGGTTTCAGGGATCAGATTGCTTACGGCTCAGGCTTCTGAGTGAGGAAAACGTACTATCCAAGTATCTATCATTCACATTTCTCACCCACGAACACCAGTCTTGGATGATGCAGCAGTGCTCGCATGGAGCCACCATGGCCTCTCTGAACCAAGACATAATCAAAAGGATCCATTTACGGCTTCCTTCGATTGAGCAACAAAAGATAATCGTCGATATCCTCTCCGCCTACGACGACCTCATTGAGAACAACACGCGCCGCATCGGGATCCTTGAGGAGATTGCCCGGCGGCTGTACGAGGAGTGGTTCGTCCATTTCCGCTTCCCTGGGCATGAGGAGGTGAGCTTCAAGGAGAGTGAGCTTGGAAGGAATCCTGAAGGGTGGGAGGTTAAAGGCCTTTACGATATTGCCGAAGTCACTTACGGGCATCCTTTCAAAGCCAAGCAGTTTAATGATCACCGGGAAGGGCTGGGTGCGGTCAGGATTCGAGACATTCGCGATGGGCAGGTAAAGACCTACACAACTGAAGAGGGAAAGCCCAAGCATATCATCGAGAATGGCGACATCCTTGTAGGGATGGACGGCCAGTTCCATATGGGTAAGTGGGCTGGAGGCAAGGCATGGCTTGTTCAGCGAGTCGCCAGATTCAGACCCACTCAGCCAATGTCTCGATACCTACTTTTCTTGACCATCGAGAGGCCGATCAAGCACTTGGAAGAAACCATCGTTGGGACAACAGTAGCTCACCTGAGTGCCAAAGATCTCAAAGCCATGAAGGTTGTAGTGCCCGAGGAAGCCACGTTGAAGATAATGGCTGACGCGCTTGAGCCTATGTATGAGTTGGAAATGAGGCTTAAACGGAAGAACGTTAATCTTCGAGCCCAACGTGATCTGCTCCTGCCGAAGCTAGTCTCAGGTGAGATCGACGCATCCAATATCTCCATGCCTAACGACAAGGAGGTCGAAGCCGCATGACACCCCCGCCATCCCCCGCTTATGCCTACTCTGAAGATGCCTTGGTCGAGCAGCCCGCTATCGAGCTGTTCGCTGATCTGGGCTGGAACACTGCCAACCTCTACGGAGAGTGGTCGGGTACGGTATCGAGCGAGGGACGGCAGACACAGCAGGATGTGGTTCTGGTGCCCCGGCTGCGCGTGGCCTTGGAGAAACTCAACCCCGAGCTGCCCGCCGATGCCCTGGATAAGGCCATCGAAGAGCTGACCCGGGACCGCTCCAAGCTGCTGGCGGTGAACGCCAACCTGGAGGTCTACCGGCTGCTCAAGAATGGCGTGAAGGTTGAGGTGTCCGAAGACGATGGTGGCACCGCTATCGAGACGGTACGGGTGATCGACTGGAGCAAGCCCGAGGAGAACGACTTCCTGCTCACCTCGCAGTTCTGGGTAAGGGGCGAGTTGCATACCCGGCGTACCGATCTAGTCGGCTTCGTGAACGGGCTGCCGCTGTTGTTCGTGGAACTGAAGGCCAGCCACAAGACCCTCAAGGCCGCCTATGACGGCAACCTGAGCGACTACCGCACGGTGATCCCCCAGCTGTTTATCTACAACGCCGTGGTGATGCTCTCCAACGGCTCCGAAACCCTTGTGGGCGGCACCTTCTCCCCCTGGGAGCATCTCTTCGAGTGGAAGCGGATCAACGACGAGGGTGAGAAAGGCGTGGTGTCGCTGGAGACCGCCATCCGAGGGATTGCCGAGCGAACGCGGCTGTTGGACATCGTGGATAACTTCACGGTGTTCGAGGAGGCCCAGGGCGGCACCATCAAGAAGATCGCCAAGAACCATCAGTACCTCGGGGTGAACAAGGCCATCGCCGAGCTACAGCGAATCAAGAACCGCCCTGCCGGTAAGGCCGGTCGGCTGGGGGTATTCTGGCACACCCAGGGCTCGGGCAAGTCGCTCTCTATGGTGTTCTTCACCCAGAAGATCCATCGCACCATCACCGGCAACTGGACATTCGTGATCGTCACCGACCGCAACGAGCTGGACGAGCAGATCTACAAGACATTCGCCGCCACCGGTGCGGTCAACGAGGTAGAAGCCCACGCCGAGAGCGGTGCCCACCTCAAGCAGCTCCTCAGCGAGGATCACCGGTACGTCTTCACGCTGATCCAGAAGTTCGGCACCAAGCAAGGTGAGACCTATGCCAAGCTCTCCGACCGCCAAGACATCATCGTCATCACCGACGAGGCGCACCGCTCCCAGTACGACACCCTGGCGATGAACATGCGGACGGCTCTGCCCCATGCCGCCTTCCTGGGCTTCACCGGGACGCCTCTGATGGCCGGTGAAGAGAAGACCAAGGAGGTGTTCGGTGACTACATCTCGGTCTACGACTTCGGCCAGTCCATCGCCGATGGGGCTACGGTGCCGCTCTACTACGAGAACCGCATCCCCGAGCTGCAACTGATCAACGAGAACCTCAACGACGACCTGACCCAGCTGCTGGAAGATGCCGAGCTGGACGAGGATCAGGAGAAGAAAGTCGAGCGCGTGTTCGCCCGTGAGTATCACCTGATCACCCGTGACGACCGTTTGGAGGCCATCGCCGAGGATCTGGTGCAGCACTTCGTCGGCAGGGGGCATCAGGGCAAGGCCATGATGGTCTGCATCGATAAGGCCACCGCCGTGAAGATGTACGACAAGGTGCAGGCTCACTGGAAGGGTTTCCTGAAAGGGCTTCAGGCTGACCTTGCATCGGCCCCAGAGGAGCAGCAGGAGGCGCTGAAGCATAAGATCAAGGTGCTGGAGACGACCGACATGGCGGTGGTGGTCTCCCAGGGTCAGAACGAGGTGAAGGAGCAAGCAGACAAGGGCCTCGACATTCTGCCCCACCGCAAGCGCATGGTTGAGGAAGACCTTGACGAAAAGTTCAAGGATGCCGACGACCCTTTGAGGCTGGTGTTTGTCTGCGCCATGTGGATCACCGGCTTCGATGTGCCTTCCTGCTCGACCATCTATCTCGATAAGCCGATGAAGAACCACACGCTGATGCAGACCATTGCGAGGGCTAATCGCAAGTACCCTGGCAAGGCGGCGGGGATGATCGTCGACTATGCTGGGGTGTTCAAGAAGCTGCAGGAGGCACTGGCGATTTATGGTGGCAGTCCAGCTACTGCGGTGAGCGAGCCTTCGCCGGGCAATGGTGAAAGACCACCGTTGGACGGCAGCCCCATCCAGCAAAAAGCTGAGCTGGTTGAATACCTCAAGCACCTGTTGGCTAAAGGGGTGGCATTCCTGGTAGACAGACAGGCCGACCCCGCGGCCATCAAGGCAGCTGGAGGCTTCGCCAAGGTCGCCTTGCTGGACGATGCGGTGGAGAAACTGTTGGAGAGCGAGGAGACCAAGAAAGCTTTCTTGAGCCTTGCCAGGGCTGCCTCCAGAGTCTACCGGGCAATCCTACCCGACCCTTCCGCGAATGAGCTGGCCCCAGATGCGGTGCTGCTCTCCGTGCTGGCCCAGAAGATCAAGGCACTGGAGCCTGAGGTGGACATATCTCAGGTAATGCGGGATGTAGACGATCTGCTAGACAGGTCTGTGGCCCCGCTACCTTATGTTATAGAGGAGGCGGACGAGGACAAATTGTTTGACCTCAGCAGGATCGACTTCGAAAAACTGAAGGAGAAATTCAGCAAGGGCAAGAAACGTACCGAGTCCGAGAAACTGAAGGCACTGTTGAACCAGAAATTGGAGAGCATGGTAGCCCAGAACCCAAGTCGAAAGGACTTCATGGAGAAACTGCGACGACTAATAGAGAAATACAACGCCGGCAGTCTGAATATTGAGGCGTTCTTCCAACAGTTGATGGATTTTGGCGAGGAACTGCAGGATGAAGACCAAAGAGCCATTCGTGAGGGTCTCACCGAGGAAGAGCTGGCGCTTTTCGACATCATCACTAGGCCTGCGCCTGAAATGAGCGACAAGGAGGTGGCTCAGGTAAAGGCCATGTGTAGGGAGCTACTGGAGACCCTCAAGGCGGGGAAGTTGGTGCTGGATTGGCGGAAGAAGGCACAGTCGAGGGGAGTTGTGCGACGAACCATGGAGGTTGTTTTTGATCAGCGGCTTCCTGAGAGCTTCGACGAGGGCATATATAACGAGAAATGTGAGGCAGCTTTCCATCACCTAATGACCAGTTACTATGGGGGCGAGCAAAGTGCTTACTCTGCGAGGGCCGTTTAGAAAAGGCGGTTACATGTCAGAGTCTTCTTTTTTATTAGGAAAATTAATAAGTTACGGAAATAGAGCGGCGTCTAACACCGTTCGTTATGCTGGCAAAGGAGACGTGAATAGCTCGATGTGAGCCCGGGGAGGCGACCGTTGACTTTGAAAACTTTTAATCTATTGATTTTAAAGGTATTTGTGGGGTTTTGAGAGGGGCATGCGACATGCCCCTTGATATTTCTTGAAATTAACATATATATTAACTAAAGTGCCATTCCATTGTGACTAGTGACAAACCAAAGTGTAGGATCAAGGGCTGCAAGTTTACGATCGTCCACTGCCAAGGAGCACTGGAATCGTTCTCTGAGGCGCTCGGGCATGTGGAGGCGAACAAACGAAAATCGTTTACGCGTGGCATGATTAACCAGATACAAAGGCTTGCAGACGGTCATAGGATGAGTAAGGAGAGCTTTCCCCAGGAGGCCGAATTGCCTAAGCGAACAGGCCAACACCGGGCCAAAAAGTTTAACGCTCTCAAACGTATACCAATCAGAGGTTATTGTTGGCTTTCAGAGCGGCACGAGAATACATATTTCATAAGTCATTATGTCTACAAGGATTATGAGAATCTGAAAAATAAAGATAGTAAGCGAGTTGGCGAAAATTGGAGGAGAATTGAGGTTTATGAAGATGAGTGCTAGAGATCTTTTTTACTCAGAAGGACAAAAGTTTGATGCGGCGGAGGAGCGAGCATTCGCCAGGGATGAGCTCATCTATAATGTGACTGAAGATATTCTTATAGCTTTGGAAGATTTTCAAATTTCCAAAAGAGATCTGGCCGAGAGGTTAGGGAAGTCTCGAGCATATGTCTCTCAGCTCTTGAGTGGAGCTAGAAATATGACATTCGGTACTTTCTCTGACATTTGTTTTGTAATTGGAGTAAAGCCTGTTGTTGGTCTTCAATATTGTTCAGTAGATAGAATGGATAGACGCAGCTTGAATAACGCTACATGGACTAACATTGATGTGGACAAAAATGCCCAATGCGCAAAGAAGGTTGCAATATATCGCTCGACAAATGTTATTGATTGTACTGGCCGCGGAGTATGGGAGAGTAGTGCTGCCTGATGGTTGATGAACTCCTAAATGAAGCTCAAAAAAGCCTTCGAATCCAGGAGGTTTACCTTCGAGAAAGCAAGATATTTGTGAGAGATGATGTCTTTCCTGAGTCAATGGATAGGAGTGATACCATGACTCAAGGTTTTCGCTCATTTGTGAGAATAAGAGAGCTTAATCTCGCAAATGAAGGCGATGATCTCGAGCTATGGAATTATCGTTTTAACTATGCAGTGGGAGTTCGTTTAATACTGGACTCAGAGGAGGAAGAAAGTAAGGCTGACGACTACGAGCCGCTTATAGAGATAGTTGGTCAGTTTGACGCAAGCTATCTATCTCTCAATGAATTGAGCGAAGACCAGCTAATGGCATTCTCTCAGGACAATGTCGGCTACCATGTTTGGCCTTACTGGCGTGAATTCGTACATTCATCGTGTGCGAGGATTGGGTATACGCCAGCCTTTGAGGTTCCGTTTTATCAAATGACCAACAAGAAGGAAGAATAGGCAGCAAGAATCGAAAACCGCAGTCAAGTGTACCTCATTCCTCAGCCTTATGAATGTTGGTTTGGTTTACACAGATCTTCTAACAGTCACTTCTTGCGTTTTCGACTGCAAGTGGTGCGGCGTGAAAAACGCGAAAATTCGACTAGACCCTTACGCCAGTTGTGTTTCGCTGGCCGCAAGGCTCATGTTGCCTGTCGCGGCCTCCTCTATATGTCTGCTCCACCAATCCATCATGCCCCGGCGTCGGCTAAGGTAATCTGCGCGGTTGTAAGCTGACCTGACCTCGTTACTGTCGATGTGGGAAAGGGCCGCTTCTATGAGATCCGGGTCAAAGCCCTGCTCGTTAAGTGTCGTGCTGGCTAGGGCTCGCAAACCATGAGCGACCAGCTTTCCTTGGTAACCCATCCGTCTAAGTGCCATGTTGGCAGTTTGCGTGTGGGTATGTTTCCGGCTGTTACGATCCGCGGTAAATATGAACTCGCGGTGTCCGCTCAGTGGTTTCATGGCGAATAGCAGGTTCATTGCCTGGGGCGACAGGGGTACGCTGTGGGGGCGCGAGTTCTTCATGCGGGACGCTGGGATGCCCCAAACTCGATCTTCCCAGTCAATCTCCTCCCAGCGTGCGCCGGCGGCCTCTCCCGATCTTGCCATGGTATGCAGCATCCACTCGATCAAATAGCGGGTGGTCAGCTTGATACTGGCGCCTGTCAGTGCCCGCATGAGGTCGGGCAGTTGCTCGGGTTTCAGGGTGGGCATGCGCTGCTTGTCTGGCCCGTGGAATGCCTTCCCGATACCAGCGAGCGGATTGGCGTCTATCAGCCCCGTGTTAACCGCATACGTCATGACCTCGTTGACGCGCTGAGTGAGGCGCTTGACCGTTTCCAGCGTCCCTTTTGCGGCGAGCGGTTCCAGAACTGCGATGACGGCGGGCGCTCTGATCTTGTGAATAGGGAGCGTACCCAGGTCGGGCAGCAGGTGGATCTCGAAGGAGCGCCAGATGTCGTCAGCATGACCGGCGGTGATTTTGCCCTTCTTGATGGCCATCCACTTGCGGGCAACTTGTTCGAATGTGGTCGCGTGCGCCTCTTGATTGTGCCTGGCCTGTTCTGCGCGATATTCCTGCGGGTCGATTTCCCGTGCGATTAGGGCGCGTGCATCCTCTGCTAGCCGCCTTGCCGCTGCCAGGGTGATGTCAGGGTAGGCCCCCAAGGTCATGTTGGCGCGTTTGCCAATGTGCGGACGGTAGTAGTTGAACAGCCAGGTTCGCGTTCCGTTCGGTTTGACCCGGAGCTTCAAGCCGGCGCCGTCGACCAGATTGTATTCTCTTGCTCGAGCCTTGGCGTTCAGCACTTCCGTGTTCGTGAGGGGCTTGGTGGTTCGGGCCATTTCCATATCCCATTGAGCATTTTAGGAACACCAGTTCAGGGGGGCTCTGGGTCGGTGTTCCTTCCAGTGTTCCTAAATCATCGGGATTATGCAAGATCAGGATGGACTCCAATGGACAAAAAAGAGCCGAAACCCTTGTGAGTCGCGGCTTTCGTGGACTTCTTTGGACTTGCTTGGATGGGTGTTTGGTGGAGGCGGCGGGAGTTGAACCCGCGTCCGCCAGTACTCTGCCTTCGGCTCTACATGCTTAGTTTCCGTTAATTAATTTAGCCTCATACAGCCCAACGGGCAGGACGTAATTGGCGAGCCTGAATAAGTTTTAGCAGTTCCACCTCAGGCGGGCTTCACAGCGATCCAGTTCTATATGACAGTCAGTAGTGCGGTACTGGCACCTTACTAAAGACCGCTAGGGCCGAAGCCACTAGTTGGTGCTTTCACGGGCTGCTTACGCAGCCAGTTGGGCACCGTAGTTGTCGTCATTGGCAACTAATAGTTTGCAGCTTTGGATTTACGTGATTCGCTACCATCACGGCATGCACCTCAGGGTTCGTTACCGTCGTCGAATCCGTATCGCCCCCAGTGTGACTCGCAATTGTACCTCAATTGCACAGTGTTAGACTGTGAAATCTGCAATAGTTCCCTCGGGGCCGCTTTCCCGCCAGTGGGCGCTTTACCTGCCATACCGCTAAAAAAAGGAGCCTGACATGTCCGTACGTTACGCTCACACCGACCTCCACGCTTTCAGCCAGCGCCTGTTCGAGGCCGCGGGCTTGCCCGCTGAACGTGCCGCGGTGATGGCCGAGGTGCTGCTGGAGGCCGACCTGATGGGCTTTACCACCCACGGTATGCAGCGCGTGGCGCACAATGTGCGCTGGCTGATGGAGGGCGCAAGCCGCTGTAATGGCGAGCCTGTGGTGCTGGTGGACAAGGGCGCGCTGTTCAACTGGGACGCCGCCTTTCTGCCCGGCCCCTGGGTCGTCAGTCAGGCGGTTGATACCGCGCTGGCCCGCGTTCCGGAGTACGGCGTGGTCACCGCCACGTTGCGCCGCAGCCAGCACATTGCCTGCCTGGCAGCCTATCTGCCCCGGGTGATTGAGGCCGGTTATCTCGGGATCCTGACCTGCTCGACGCCCGCGGAGCACACGGTGAGTCCCTTTGGCGGCCTCACGCCGGTATTTTCCGCCAACCCGCTGGCCATGGGTGCTCCGGGGAAGGAGTACCCACTGCTGTTCGATATCAGCATGTCCATCACCGCAGGCGGCTACGTGGCGCGCGCGGCGCGTGAGGGCGAGCGGCTGCCCGAACCCTGCCTGAAGGACGCGGAGGGCGTCATCACGGATGACCCGTCCGCGCTCGCTGGACCGCCCCGGGGCAGCATCATGCCCATCGGTGGTGCCCAGCATGGTTACAAGGGCTCCGCGCTGTCGGCCGCAACCGAAGTGCTGAGCATGGCGCTGGGCAACTATGGCCGGGCCGATGCGGAAGCAGCGGGGGACGGCGAAGCCAATTCTGTGTTCCTACAGATTATCGATCCTGCGGCCTTTGGCTCGCTCGCCGTGTTCAGGGAGCAGCTGCATGCACTGCAGTATCTGGTCACCGCAAGCGAAGTATCCGAGGGGGCACCGCCGGCACGGTTTCCCGGGCAGAGAGCGTGGCAGCAGCGCCGTGAGCAACTGGCGGGTGGCGTGGCGCTGTACCCCAGCATCATGAAGGATCTGGCGCCGCTGGCGCGCCAGCTGCAAGTGCCGCAGCCTGCGCCGCTGGGCTGATATTCAGGGGTTCAGCGGCGGCAGGGCATGCGCCGCCGGTTTGTGGCTGGCCTTGAGGTAGCGTTGCCGAGCGGCCTGCAGTTTTTTCTCCAGTGTGCTGCCGACCGGCGCTTCTTCTCCCCGGCCAAACAGCGCAATACGCCAGCTGTCGAGTGCGCGGGTGAGGGCTTCGTCGCCGTAGCGTTGCGCGAATTCCCGGCTGTCCATGGTCGGGGTCAGGTGCGCGCTCCAGGCCAGCAGGGCGCGGTAGGCCGCAGCGCGGTCGTGGGCCCGTAACCGCTGCTGCAATACCTTGAAGGCATGCGCTTCGCTGTCGAGGTGGCGCTGCCGGTGGGCTTCCCAGCGTGGGCGCAGTGTCTGCTGCCAGCTGCGCCAGCATGCCCAGGAGAGCAGGAGGGCCGCCGCGGCGGCGACCAGTAGTGGCCACCATTGCAGGGCGTAATCACGCGCAGCGGTTTCGCCCTCGCGCGCTGGGGCTGCACCGCTGACGCGCAGCGTCACACCGTCGGCGGTGACCTGTTCCACCCTGCCGGTGTCGGTATTCCAGTAGCTCAGGGTCACCGGCGGCACGCTGTACTCGCCCCCCGCCTCAAACACCAGTGTGAGCTTTTCACTGCGTGTCGCGGGCGGTCCGTCCGCCGTGGTGGGTCGGTCGGCGTAGACCGAGGCGGCCTCAAAGTCCAGCTCGGGCGCGAGTGGCGGCAGGAAGATCGCGGGCAGTCCCTCCAGCTCGGCCCGGTATACCAGCGTAACGGCGTCGCCCGGTTGCAAACTGCCTGTATCGCCACCGACTTCCAGGGTCAGGCGCAGCGCGTTGCCGGCCAGGTAGGGGGTCAGTGATTCTGCGCCCGGCGGCACCACCGCGCTGAAACGAATCTCGGGAAGCGCCACCTGCAGGCGTGTGGGCGCGCTGCCTGGGTTGGCATAGCTGACCCCGAGTTCAGCTTCGTCGATGCGATACTGTGCGGCCTGCAGCGGATAAATGCGGAAGCTGCGTACGATCCCTGACCAGGTTTCGCCGTTGATCGCGCGACTGGTGGGGAAGGAGCTGTCCGGGGGGCGCTGTGTGATCGCGTTGGCCAGCTCAAAGTCGGGGTAGTTGGGGGGCTGTGCAAACCAGGTGGGTACGAGTACCGTAACCTGCAGCTCCAGAGGTTCACCCACCCTGACCTGTTGCGGCGTTATGCTCACTTCCACCACGGGCTGCACCTGGGCCAGGCTGTGTGCGCTCAGCAGCACAAGCAGGCACAGGGCGAACCAGCGCTTCATGGCGCCTCCTCCCGGCTTTGTTCCAGCGCGAAGCGCGTGCGCAGGAATTCGGCGGTGTCGGTATCCACCGAGCGCATCCACTTCTCGGCGGACTCAAGGCCAATGGTGCTCTCCCGCGTGATTTCCATTTCTCGACCGCGCTCGACCTCGTTGTCGAACACGTAGTCATCCGCGCTGAGTTCGGATTCGTCTTCGGTATCACTGTCCTCGCGCAGCTGCTCGATGTACTCGGTGATATGCCGTGCCAGGTCCAGGTTTTCCGCGGCCTGCTGCCAGCCCGGCTCGGCGGCGACGGCCAGCTCGAAGGCACGGATGGCGTTGCGATAGTCGCGTGCCTTGATCAGGGCGTTGCCCCGGTTGTAGAAGCCCACGGCGTCCGGAATGCGGGCGAACAGGTCGGCGGATTGCTCGTACTGGCCCGCATAGTAGGCCGCGGTGGCTTTCTGTGCCGGGTCCTCGAAGCGAGCCAGTGCCGTTTTCCAGTCGCGCTGGTTCATTGCGCGCTGGCCCTGCTGGTCGCGGGTCAGCCACAGATCGGCAAGGGTGGCCTCCCGGCTCGCCAGCCACACCAGTGCCAGCAGGGCTGCGAGAGTTACCGCGGCAAACTGCAGCGGCGCGTGCTGCCAGGGTGACCTCTGATTCCGGCGCTTCATCGCAGCACCCAGCCCCGGCGGAAGCCGTAGAGCACCAGCAACAGGGCGGGCCAGAGCAGCAGCCAGCCCTCGTCGTGCCACTCGGCGTCCGGGTCATCCGCCTGCAGCAGATTCGATTCAATCAGTCGCAGCAGCTTGCGTATATCCGCATCGCCTGCTTCGCTGCGCACCAGGGTGACGTCGGTTTCGTTCGCCACGCGGCGCAGCAGGTCGGTGTCAATCGCCGTTTGCAGGGGGCCGCCCCCGGGGCCAACCACGGGCTTGCCATCGGGTAACAGTGCGACAGCGCCGGCATCGGTGCCCACCACTAGTGCCGCCACCGCCGGGGCCGAGGCATTGACACTGAACGCGGCGAGCGCGGGGATGTCGGCGCTGTCGAAACCGTCGGTGATGAACAACAGCGTGCCGATGCTGGCGCTCTCGCCCAGCAGGTCCAGTGCCAGCGGCAGTGCGGCTGCACTGTTATTGCCGCCGCGCGGCATGATGGCCGGGTCCAGGCTCTCGAGAAATCCGGCGAGAACCGCGCTGTCGGTGGTCGGGGGGACCACAATGTGCGCAGAGCCCGCGTAGGCTATCAACGCGGTGCGCGCCCCGGTGCGGGCCGCGACCAGGTCCAGTGCCTTGAAACGTGCCCGGTCCAGGCGGGTGGGTGCGAGGTCGTTGCTGCGCATGGAGTCGGTGACCTCCATTGCGATCACCAGCGGTGCCGTTTCCTCAAACCACGGTGCCACCTGCTGGCGCCAGGCGGGGCCGGCGGCGGCCAGTGTCAGGGCCAGCAGGGCGATGGTGAAGCTGTCCAAAGCGCTGAAACCTGTGCGCGTGTCGTGCTGTATGGTCAGCGCGCGGCGCAGGTGCGGCGCAACCAGGTTGCCCAGTGGGCTCTCGGGGCTGCGCTGGGTGCGCAGCAACCACCAGATGCCAAGAACCGCGGGCAGGGCAAGCAGCCAGAGCGGGCGCAGAAAATGCAGCTGTTCCATCATGCGCTGCTCCTTTGTCGGCCGAACCGCATGCCCGCCAGTGTCGCGAGCCCAATCAGCAACGCAGCACCCGCGGGCCATACCACCAGTGATTGCCGCGGGCGCCAGGACTCGGTGTTCACCTCGGCGGCGGTCGCCTCATCGATGCGCTGGTAGACAGCGGCGAGCGCAGTCTCATCCTCGGCATTGAAAAACTCGCCGCCGGTGCGCCCGGCAATATCGGCCAGCAGGCTGAAGTCGACCCGGTCTTCCCCCGTGGCCTGCGGGTCGCCAATGCCGATGGTGTAGATTTCCACGCCATTGCGCGCGGCAATGGCCGCGGCATTGATCGGCGTCATGCGGCTGGCAGTGTCGTTGCCGTCGGTGAGCAGAATCAGAATGCGTTCCTCGATGCTGCTCGATTCAAAGGCGTGAATGGACAGGCCGATGGCATCGCCCAGCGCCGTTTGCGGCCCCGCCATGGCGACGGCCATCAGGTCGACCAGGGTGCTTGCAGTGGCGAGGTCACGGGTGAAAGGCAGCTGCATATAGGCTTTGTCGCCAAATACGATCAGCCCCACGCGGTCGGACTCGCGCTCGGCGATGAAGGCCTTCACTACCTGTTGTACGGCTTGGTGACGGGAAATGGGCTGGCCGTCGCGCCCGGGGAAATCCCGGTAATCCATGGAGCCGGAGAGGTCGATGGCGAGCATGATGTCGCGTGCGACCTCGGTGCGTACAATGGGTTCTCCTACCCAGTTGGGCCGCATCAGCGCGACAACCAGCAATAGCCAGATCAGCCAGAGGAGAACGGCCTGCGTGCGGCGTCGGCGATGCACCACGGCGCCGGTGCCCGGCTCCACGCCGGACGCGGCCACGATGTCGGCAAAAAAAGGTACGCGCAGGGCACTGGCGCGCTCCCGGTGCGGCGGCAACCCCCACCACAGCAGCAGCGGCAGGGGCAGGGCGAGCACAGCCCAGGCAAAGGCAAACTCAAGCACGGTGCACCTGTACCCAGCGCCGGGCCGCGGCCAGTAACTGTGGGTCGTTCACGGGCGCGAGATAGGCTGCGCGGGCGAGAGAGGGCGCTGCGGCCGTAACCACGGGGTCGTTGCCGCTGCTGGTGCACAGGAACGCGGCCCAGGCGTCGCCCTGCAGGGCGGCAACGTCCCGGCGTGGATAGGCGCCCAGCGCCGTGCGCTTGAGCAGCACGGCGATAGCCTGGCTCGCAGCCGGTTCCTGCTGCGCCAGCGCATCCAGCGCGCGCAGCGCCTCCCGTCGATAGCGGTTGCGCCGGTAGGCGGCGACACGGTGCCCGAGCGCGATCAGCATCAGCGCCAGGAGCCAGCCTCCCAGCACCCACCAGCCGCTGGTGGCGGGTGCCATCGACACCGGTTCCGGCGTCACCATGGGGTGCAGCAGGTCGATCAGTTGTGAGAGCGAAAGCCCGTCGTAGCGGCTCATGCGCGGGGTCGTCCGGGGCGCGCCTGGCCCAGTAGCTGCCGGATCTGCGGCAGGGTGTCCTGCGCCGCGTTTAGGGGCAACACGGACAGGTTGATCTCGCGTTGCCAGTTCCTGATGGTCTGCAGTCGCTGGCGGGCAAAGCCGCCCACGGCTTC
This sequence comes from Haliea sp., assembly GCF_041395985.1. Lineage (NCBI taxonomy): Bacteria > Pseudomonadati > Pseudomonadota > Gammaproteobacteria > Cellvibrionales > Halieaceae > Haliea > Haliea sp. Next base: position 176,247 of record NZ_JAWKZJ010000003.1, on the reverse strand, counting down.
CAGAGTGCTGCTGTGGCTGAGATCGATTTCCGCCTGCAGGTGGCCGTCGCCGAGCACCGTGGGTTCGCCGCGGGTCAGGCCCTGCTCTGCCAGCGGGTCGTGGACCAGCATCAAGAGGACATCGTTGTGCGCGGCGATGGTGGACAGGCGTTTGCGCGTGATCTCATTGGCCCCGGCAAAGTCGCTGAGGATGATGACCAGGTGGTCGTGCCGTGCCAGGCGCGCCACCGGCCGCAGCACGTCGTTCAGGCGGTCAGCACCTTCGTCGACCCGCTTTGCCGCGTGTAGCGCGCCATTGAAGTTGGCCATGGTCTGCAGCAGGGCAAACAGGGTTCGCCGGCTGCGGCGCGGGGCAAATTCCACTTGGGTGCTGTCGTCGAACACAATGCCGCCGACGCGATCTCCCGCGCCGAGCACGCCAAAGGCGGCGATGGCTGCGGCCTCTGCCGCAGTGACGGACTTCATGTTCAGGGTGGAGCCAAAGAACATCGACATGCGCTGGTCAACGACCAGCAGCGCTGGTCGGTCGCGCTCCTCCGTGTAGACCCGCACGTGGGGAGTGCCGGTGCGCGCGGTGGCTTTCCAGTCGATCGAGCGAACGTCGTCGCCGGGCAGGTAGTCGCGCATTTCCTCAAAGTTGAGCCCCCGGCCGCGCAGGCGGGAGGCATGTTGGCCGTTGAGCACACTACGTGCAGGCTGGCGCGGCAGGAAGCTGAGTTGTTCGGCAGCCCCCTGCAGGTTGCGCAGGTGTTCGAGTGAGACGTGGATACGGGGGTCGTCGTGCATGGCGCGGCGCCGCTAGGGCAGTGCCACCTCAGCCAACAGTGCGTCGATGACCTTGTCGGCGTTCATGCCTTCGCCGTGGGCCTCGTAGGACAGCATCAGCCGGTGTCGCAGGCAATCGTGGACAATGGCGCGCACATCCTCGGGGTCGACATAGTCCCGCCCCTGCAGCCAGGCGTGGGTGCGACCGCACTTGTCCAGTGCGATAGATGCCCGTGGGCTGCCGCCCACCTCAATCCAGCGGGCAACGTCGGCCGAGTACTTTTCCGGCGTGCGGGTGGCATATACCAGATCGGCCATGTAGCGCTTCATGGGCTCCGACACATGCACCTGGGCGATTTCCCGCCGTGCATCAAATACCGCCTGCTGCGGGATTCGCGCGGGTTTTTCGGGTTTTTCGCCGGCGTCATCCGGGCGCGCCTGCGCCTGCCGTTCCTCTGAACGCACCAGGTCGACAATGCGCATTTCATCCTCGACGGGCGGGTAAACAATGTTCACGTGCATCAGGAAGCGGTCCATCTGTGCTTCGGGCAGGGGATAGGTGCCTTCCTGTTCAACCGGGTTCTGGGTTGCCATCACCATGAACAGTGGCGGCATGCGGTGCGTCTTGCCAGCGACCGTGACCTGGCGCTCTTCCATGGCCTCGAGCATGGCGGCCTGGACCTTGGCGGGTGCACGGTTGATTTCATCGCCGAGCACGATATTGGCGAAGATGGGGCCGGGCTCGAAGCGGAAGTCGCCCCGGCTGCCATCCTGGTAATACACCTCGGTGCCGGTGACGTCCGATGGCAGCAGGTCAGGTGTGAACTGAATGCGGCTGAAGTCCGCTTCCAGATGGTCTGCCAGCGCCTTGATGGCGCGTGTTTTCGCCAGACCGGGCAGGCCCTCGACCAGCAGATTGCCATTGGCCAGCAGACCGATCAGTAGCCGCTCGATGACCGCCTCCTGGCCAACGATGGATTGTTGCATGCGCGTGCGCAGTTCATTGATACGTTCTTTCGACATGCCAGGCGACCCGAGTGCAGTAGAAGGACTCGCTCATGTTGCCAGCCTCGACGAGGCTGAACAATGCTTTCCGACCGGTGTGAGGGGGAGTTACTGCTTGACGTTGTCGCGGATGATGCGCTGTTTTTGACGGTTCCAGTCGCGCTCTTTTTCCGTATCGCGTTTGTCATGGCCCTTCTTGCCTTCGGCGAGCGCGATTCGGGCTTTCACCAGATGCCCTTTCCAGTAGAGCTGGGTGCACACGCAGGTCAGTCCTTTCTGGCTGGTCGCGGCAAGGATCTTCGCCAGTTCCTTACGGTGCAGCAGTAAGCGGCGGGTACGGGTGGGATCGCTGACATAGTGCGTGGACACGGTCTCCAGCGGCGTGATCTGGGTGCCCAGCAGCCAGGCCTCACCGTCCTTCATCAACACATAGGAGTCGGTGAGTTGGCATTTGCCCATGCGCAGGCTCTTGACTTCCCAGCCCTGCAACTCAACGCCCGCCTCGTAGCTGTCGAGCAGGTGATAGTCGAAGGTCGCACGCTTGTTGCGTGCGATCACATTGTCGTTTTTTGCTGGCTTCTTGTTACCCATGGCGCGCATTATACGGACAAGCCTGCACACTGGAACGTGAATTTGGCTCTTTTCATCACCTGCGCTGTGGGGCAGTCTAAGCCCATGATTAGAAGGAAGTTTTCCCGGTGAATTCGACTGCGGGAAATCCGCTGGGGGAGTGGCGCTCACGGATGACGTTTGTGCTGTCACTGGCCTGCGCCACGGTCGGCATGGGCAGTGTCTGGCGGTTCTCCTACCTGAGCGGGGAGTATGGTGGTGGCCCGTTCGTGGTCGCGTATGTCATTTTTCTACTGCTGTTGGGCGTACCTTTGCTCATTGCCGAGCTTGTGCTTGGGCGGCAGGGTATGGGCAGCGTGGTGGAGTCGGTCAATCGCGCTGTTGAGCGCTCCCGGCTGCGGCGGGCCTGGCTGGCGCTACCCTGGTTGGCCTGTGTAACCGGTGTTCTGCTGCTTGCCCTGTACGCCGTCGTCGCGGGTTGGGCACTGGTGTACGCGGGCGCGATGTATACCGGGAGTTTCAATGCTGCGAGCATGTTCAATACCGCGCAGTATTTCGAGGCACTGGTGGAGGATGGTGATCGTATGCTGCTGGGCCAGACGCTGTTCCTGGCCAGCGCGGTGGTCGTGGTCGGCGCGGGTGTGCGCCGCGGCATTGGCCTGTTTGCCTGGCTGGTGGTGCCTACGCTGCTCGCAGGGCTGGTTCTCCTGGTGCAATACAGCCTGGCAAACGGCAATGCGTCGGCCGCGGGCAAATTCCTGTTCTCGGTACAATGGCTGGATTTCAACCGTGACGCGGTGTTGATGGCGCTGGGCCAGGCCTTCTTCACCCTGGGTGTAGGCGTGGGAACGGGTATCAGTTATGGCAGTTACGCGCCCGTTCGCGCGCCCATCGGTCGCTCGGTGCTCGCGGTGGCATTGTTCGACACGCTGGTGGCCATTGCGATGGGCCTGGCGATATTTCCGCTGGTGTTCGCCAGCCATCTGCTTCCCTCGATGGGCCCTGGCCTGATGTTCATCAGTATGCCCTACGCCTTTGGCAACATGCTGAATGGCGAGGTGTTTGGTGCGCTGTTCTTTGCGCTGGTGGCGCTGGTGGCCCTGGGGTCTGCCATCGCCATACTCGAGCCGGTGACCGGGGCCATCAAGCAGCGCTTCGGCCTGCGCCGGGTCACCGCGGCGGTCATAGTCGGCGCCGTCGTTTGGGCGCTGGCCTATGCAGCAGCCGCGACGCTGGCCCCGGACAGCCGCGGTAGGGCGCCGGACCTGTTTCGGCTCATGGACCAGCTCGCCGGCGGTGTGTTGCTGCCTCTGGTGGCTCTGGGCACCGCCCTGCTGGTGGGTTGGCGGCTGGGACGCCCCCTGCTGCGGGCACAGCTGTACCGCGAAAGCACACAGTTTTTTTCGCTGTGGTACTTCCTGTTAAGGTATATTGCGCCGCTGGGCATCGTGCTGGTCATGGCAAGTGCCCTGGTAACGGAGTAAACCCGAGGTGGCGCCGGTCGCCACCCCCGACAGAGATCGCGATGACCCGAATCTACCGCCACGCCCTGTTGCCTTATGAAGATCGGCAGCTGTTTGACCTGGTGAATGACATCGAGGCCTACCCGGAGTTCATGGACGGCTGCGTTGGCTCCCGGGTGCTGCGCCGTGAGGCGGATATCGTTGAAGCGCGCCTGGATCTGTCGCGAGGCGGCATCAAGCAGAGTTTCAGTACGCGTAACCATCTGCACGCCCCGCAATCGATCACCCTGGAATTGCTGGACGGCCCTTTCGACTACTTCCAGGGTAACTGGGAGTTTCGCGGCCTTGGCAGCAGTGCCTGCAAGGTGACCCTGGACCTCGAGTTCAGTACCAGCAGCCTGCTGGTGGGTGCAGCAGTCAGTCGCCTGTTCGACAGCGTCACCAACAGCCTGGTCGACGCCATTGGTCGCCGCGCGCGGCAGCTTTACGGTTAGGATGCGATGAGCGAGACGAGCGAGACAGACATGATTCAGGTCGAAGTGGCCTATGCGCTACCGGACCGACAGGCAATTATCCCGGTCAACGTGGCAGCGGGTACCACGGCGCTGGAGGCTGCCCGGCGTTCCGGGGTCGCGCTGCGTTTTGAAGGACTCAACCTGGAGGATTCGCGACTGGGTATTTTCGGCAAGCTGGTAGCGCCTGACCAGGTGCTGCAGGCGGGTGACCGGGTTGAAATTTACCGGCCACTCAAGGCCGACCCGAAAGAAGTACGCAAGGCGCGAGCAGCCCGTGTGAAGGAGCGTCGCCAGGAAAGCGACGGCTGAGAAGTCGTTATTGGGAGGGCTCGCTCTCGGGTGCTGGCGTTGACGCCGCCCAGGCAGGCAGATAGTCCCCGCTCACACCCGTGAGCGCATCGCCGTCGAAGTGCACGCTGACGGAGGCTTCCCGGATCACATCGTTGCCGTTTCGCAACAGGTAGGGATAGTCCCAGCGGTCGGCATTGAAGCTGTCTTCCACAAGCGGAGTGCCGAGAATGAAGCGCACCTGGCGCTGGCTCATGCCGGGCTGCAGCTGATCGATCATGTCCTGGGTGACAATGTTCCCCTGCTCAACGTCGATACGGTAGACACCGGGGAACCCGAAGTTGCCGCAGGCAGTGAGCGAGGCCAGTGCCAGTGCCAGGAAAATACTGCGCATGGGCTTTAACTTCCACTTGTCATGATGGGGTGGCATCATACCCGTCCAGACCTGTACAGAGAACCCCCGATCCCATGCCGACTGACAATCAGGAATTGCGCAATGCGGGCCTCAAGGTCACGCTGCCGCGCGTCAAGATTCTGCAGATTCTGGAATCGACCAGCGAGACCAGCGAGCACCTCAGCGCCGAGGATGTCTACCAGAAGCTGCGCGATGCCGGTGAAGACGTGGGGCTGGCGACCGTGTATCGCGTGCTGACCCAGTTCGAGAGCGCAGGGCTGGTGAACCGTCACAATTTTGAAACCGGCCATTCGGTGTTTGAACTGGACACCGGTGAGCACCATGACCACATGGTCTGCATGACCACCGGCGATGTGATCGAATTCACCGACCCGGTGATTGAACGCCGCCAGCAGGAAATCGCCGCCGAACACGGATTCGAGCTCGTTGATCACTCCCTGGTGCTCTACGTGCGAGAGAAACGCCGCTAACCCTCTCCCTGCGCGGCTTTTGTCGCGCTTTTTGCATGACATTTCCTCGGCGTGACGTGGAATTAATAAAAATACACTTGTGTGTAGTTTTATGCGAACGTATATTCTTGCGTCAGCCTATTGGCAGAGGAGGCAAGTATGCAGGCCGTCAGCGAAACCCAAGAGCCCATTGAGGCCCTGTTCAATCCGGCATCGCCGGAGTATCTGGAAAATGCGCCGGAGCAGTACCTGGCGCTGGCGCGGCGTGGCCGCCTCGTGTGGTACGCGCCCTGGCAGGCGTGGATCATGACCCGCATGCCCGACATCATGGAGTGCTGGCGCAACGAATACCTGTCCTCCGACTTCTATGATTGGGAATTTGCACCGCCGCGTCCGCCGGAGGACCAGTGGAGTAATTACGAGCGCGCGATGATCGGCCATAGCCTGCTCGCTGACCACGACCACCATCGCCTTGTGCGTCGCGTGGTGTCGCCTGCCTTCTCCCGCAACGTGGTCGACGAGATCCAGCGCCGCATCAAGCCCGATGTTGAACGGTTGATCGGCGAACTCGCAGATCTGGAAAGCTTTGACTACATCGAGAAAGTGGCCAACCACATTCCGTTCATCTCCATCAGTCGCATGGTCGGGCTGCCGGAGAAATACTGGCCCGAAATCAAGCAGGTGGTGCTGACCTTCACCGAGGCATGGAACCCCACGCTGAGTGACGAGCGCCGCGAAGCGGCTCGCCAGGACAGCAACCGCGCCATCGAGATCCTGCAGCGGGTGATTGCCGAGCGTCGCGCCAACCCCGGCGATGACGACTTCCTGAGTGTGCTGCTGAAGATTGAGGCGGAAAACGAGAATTTCGGTGAGTGGGACATCATCACTCTGATCCTCGCGCTGATTGGCGCGGGTGCGGATACCACGCTGGTCGCCCAGCAGTGGACGCTGTACTCGCTGCTCAAGCACCGCGATCAGATTCCCGCTGCGCTGGAATCGCCGGATGCATTCTCTAACACTTTCAGCGAAGTGATGCGCTGGTCCATCTCGTCGAAGATGGGCTTTGCCCGCTACGCGCCGGCGGACATGGAAATCCTCGGCCAGAAAGTGACCAAGGGGCAGATGGTGCTGATGATGCCGCACCTCAAGGATCACGATCCCGAGTATTACACTGATCCGGAGCGCTTCGACGTCAAGCGCGAGTTCAACCCTGATGTGCTGTTCGGCTACGGGCCGCGCTACTGCATCGGCGCCGCCATGGCCAAGCGTCAGCTGTACCTGACCATGGTCGAGCTGTTCAAGCAGTTCCCGGATCTGGAACTGGATGGAGAGCCGGAGAAAGACAATTCTGACCACAACGCGGTGGTGTTTCGCGAGCTGCGCGTACGCACCAATATCCGCAAATAAGAGAGGAAATGACGATGAGCAAACGTTACGAAAAGCCCATTCCGTTTGGCTGGTATGCGATTGATTACAGCGACGGCCTGAAACCCGGCGATGTCCGTCCGGTGGAGTATTTTGGTCGCGAACTGGTGCTGTTCCGCACCGAATCCGGCACGGCCTCACTGCTGAGTGCGCACTGCCCGCACCTGGGTGCGCACCTGGGCTATGGCGGCATCGTCAACGGTGAATCCATCAGCTGTCCGTTCCACGCCTGGGAGTTCAATAACGAGGGTTACTGCACGTCTGTTCCCTATGCCAAGCGCATGCCGCCGAAAGTGGAGGGCAAGCAGTGTGTGCCCAGCTACCCGGTTATTGAGCGCAACCAGATGATCTGGGCCTGGTACCACCCTGAAGGCGCGGCGCCGATGTTCGATATTGACGAGATCCCTGAGCTGGCCTCCGGTGAGTGGACGCCCCTGGACACCTATGACTGGAAGATCAACACGATCATCCAGGAAACCGGCGAGAACGCCGCAGACCTCGCGCACTTCATCACCGTCCACGGCAGCCCGGCAATGCCCCAGGGCACGGTCGAGATGGATGGCCCGCGTCGCGTGACCGAGTTCGACTCGCGTGCGCACGCGATTGACGAGCAGGGCAACGTGGACCTGAGCGGCGAAAACCACGATGCGATCCACCTGCGCTCCGAGGGCGTCGGCCCCGGTTTTACCTTCCAGCGTTTTTCCCGCATGTTCGATGTGGTGATGATGGGCACGGTGACGCCGATTGACGACCAGAACGTCCACCTGCGTTTCAATTTCTCGGTGCCGCGCAAACAGTCAGAAGACAACGCCATGATGGCCACCGGTACCGTGCACGAGATCGTGCGCCAGGTAGAGCAGGATATCCCGATCTGGGAGCACAAGGTCTATCTGGATGATCCGGCGCTGTGCGACGGAGATGGCCCCATTGCCAAGTATCGCAAGTGGTTCCAGCAGTTTTATGCCTGAGCCCCTCCGGGCTCGGGAAAGCAAGGTTACAGAGAGCACCCATAACAGAGGATAAAGCGTATGAACGAAAAACTAGCCACAACGCCGGGCGATCACTACAACTGGCCGATGTTGAAAATCCGCTACCTGACGGATCCGGCCAAGCTGGCGGCGGTGCTGCCCCCCGGTTTCGAGCCCGGCAGCCGCCCGGAAGTGACCCTGACTGTGTACAACGTGCCGGTAAACGGTGAGCCGGAGCAGGGCCTGCTGACGACGGTGCTGTGTAACTACAAAGGCCAGGAAGGCCAGTTTGCACTCGGCTACGGCATCGACAAGGAAGCGGAAATCTTCATCAGCCAGGAAAAGTTTGGCCAGCCCAAATACCCGGCGGAGATCAAGTACTACCGTCTCGGCGAGGAAGTCGGTGCCCGCGTTACGCACCAGAACTACACGTTCCTGGAGTTTTACGGCAAGGTGACCGACACGCTGGACAACGGCCCCAAGTTCGACGAGCACGAGTTCTGGGTGAAGTACTCCCGTGCAGCGTCCTACGTGAAAACCGGCTTCGATTTTCCGCCGCATGTGGTCAATGTCGTCTCCAACTACGGTACAGCGCAGAAACTCAAGGTTGAAGGTGAGCTGATTCTGCGTGACAGCCCCTGGGATCCGCTGACTGAGCGTCTGCCGCCCGTCTCCAAGCCAGAAACCTTCCTGTGGACGCCCGAGTTCCTGGGCCGCAGTGTGGATCTGGGTGATCCGCTGGATGCCGACGCGTTTGAGCCCTGGGCCAACACCATCGGCAATTCCCGCTGGCGTGGCGTTAATGGTGGCCCGCTGAAGGGCTGAGAACGCCTTCGGTTTACTCCTGGCCGCTGGCGTTTGCCCGCGGCCTTTGACGTTTTATAACAGAGGATTTCCCCACTATGCAGGATTTCAATAACAAGGTTGTGGTCATTACCGGTGGAGCAAGTGGTATTGGCAAGGCCCTCGGCCGAGCGTTTCTGGCCGCGGGCGCAAAAGTGGTGCTTTCGGATGTGGAGCGCGCCGCGCTGGAAGCGACCCGCGATGAACTGGCGGCCAACGGTGGCACGGTGCGCGCCATCGTTACTGATGTGTCCAAGCCCGAATCTGTCAATGCGCTGGCAGATGCGGTGTTCGATGAGTTCGGTCACTGCCATGTGCTGTGCAACAACGCCGGTGTAAGCGTTACCAACACCAATGTCTGGGATACCACGCCGAACGACTGGCAGTGGGTTCTGGGCGTGAACCTGCGCGGTATCGCGCACGGTGTGCAAGCCTTTGTGCCGCGCATGCTGGCATCGGGTGAAGAAGGCGTCGTCATGAACACCTCATCAGGTGATGGCGGCATTTCGCCGCTGGCGGATCAATCGGTGTACGCCTCCAGCAAGGCGGGGGTGTCCATCATGACGGAGTGCCTGAATGCCCAGCTGGTGGGCCAGGAAACCAAGCTGCGCGCCTGCATCTTCTACCCTTCAGGTGGCATCCTGCCTACCGGCATCTGGACCACACGGCGCAATCGCCCGGAGGAACTGGCGCGTGAGAAGCCGGTGCCAGAGGGCGGTGAAATGACCTTCGACGAGTTCATGCAGGGTATGAAGGAGATTGGCGTTGATCTGCCGGTGCAGGACCTGGACGAGCTCGCCGAGTTTGCACTCGACGGTCTGCGCAAGCAGGACTTCGTGATCATGATTGGTCGCGAGACCATGGAGGCGACCCTGGTGGAACGCGCACGCAAGCTGGCGCGTGGCGAATGCCCCATCAGCCACGGCTTGCACGGTTAGGTCTGTGCGAAGGGCCGGTGTGCATTGCGCGCTCCGGCCTTTTTACAGGCAGCGCCTACCCCTGGGCAGCGCCGCTAACTCTCAACCGGGCGCGCTCGCGCACCAGGCTGCGGCAGAGAAAGTCTATCAGCTCGTCATAACGCTGCCCCGCATCATAGTCGGGGTTGTGCAGGTGGTTGAGAATCACCGTATCTATCATACCAACGGTCATTTCCGCGCAGAATTCCGCCGACAGGCTGTCCTTGAGGTCGCCCGTGCTGGCGCTGTACAGGCGCAGGAAGTTCTCATTCATCACTGACAACAAGGTCGCGCCGCTGGCGAGGCTGTTGCCAATACTGGCGATGGAATAGCGCGCCAGTTCATGTTCCAGATCGGAGGCCTGGCAGAGCTGCTGCTTTTGCATCCCCAGCACGTGCGAGATGCGTTCGTCCAGATGGTCGAAGCGCTCCAGGGCCTCGTCTACCGAGCCCCTGACCAGTTCCAGCGTGCGACTGACGCAGATATCAAAGAGCAGGTCGTGGCGCGTGCCGTAGTAGTTATAAAAGGTTTTACGGGAAATGCCGGCACGCTCGCAAATGGCGTCAATGGTCATATCCGCGATGCCGCTCTGGCCGATCAGTGTGAGCGCTTCCTCAATGATGCGCGAGCGCTGCGCCTGCTTCTTGCGCTCTCGGAGACTCTTGCGGGGTGGTGGGTTGCTCAAAATAGGTGTCTTTTTGTGGCGGCAGGAGACTGTCTATGACCGTCCACCATACACCAGAAGCCGCGCCCGCTGCCAGTCTCAGGCGCCCTCTGCGTCACGCAGCATCTCCCGGGCGTGGGCCAGTGACTGCTCGGTGAGCTTGACGCCGCCCAGCATGCGGGCGATTTCCTGCGCCCGCTGGTCGTCTTCCAGTGCGGTCATGCGTGTCCACGCGGCGGTTTTGTCCGACGTCTTGCTGACCAGCAGGTGCCGGTGCCCCTGCGAGGCCACCTGGGGCAGGTGAGTGACGCAGAGCACCTGCGCCTCGGCTGCCAGCCCGCGTAGCAGGCGGCCCACCACCTCGGCCACGGCGCCGCCGATGCCGACGTCCACCTCGTCAAAAACCATGCTGGGTAGGGTACCGCTCTTGGCGGTGACCACCTGAATGGCGAGGCTGATGCGCGACAGCTCACCGCCGGAAGCGATTTTGCCCAGGGGCTGTGGCGCTGAGCCGGGATTGGTGCTGATCAGGAATTCGATATCTTCCGCGCCGTGCGAGTGGGGTGCGCGCGTCTCGCGTGGGGTCAGGGCAATGTCAAAACGGCAATCCGCCATGGCCAGCGTGTGCAGCACCTCGGTGGCCCGGGCGACCAGATCCCCGGCTGCCTTGGCGCGCTCTTTGCTGAGCCGAGTTGCGTCCTTGCGGTAGCTTTCCGCGAGGGCATCCAGCTCGCGTTGCAGTTCTTCTATACGCTGGCCGCCCTGGGCAAGACCGGCGAGCTCCTCCTGTAGACCCGCCTGAAGCTCGAGCAGCTGCGGCGGCTTTATGCGGTGCTTGCGCGCTACGTCGTGCAGTTGCTCCAGGCGTTTCTCAACCTCAGCCAGCCGCTCCGGGTCGATTTCGATGGAGTCGATGTAGCGCTGTATTTCACGGCGCGCCTCCTCCAACTGTATCGCTGCGGAATCCAGCAGGCTGCGCGCGTTGTCGGCAGTCTTGCTGCCGCTGGCGACGCGCATCAGCTGCAGGGCATGGCGGGCGCTGCCGGCCTGCTCTTCGCAGATCTCCAGTGCCTGGTGCGCGCCCTGGAGAATATCTTCGGCATTGGCCAGAAGGCTCTGGTCGCGCTCCAGTTCCTCCAGTTCACCCTCGCGCAGGCCCAATTGCTCCAGTTCATCTACCTGGTAGGCGAGCAGTTGTGCCCGTGCGGTGGCCTCGTCCCGATTGCCGGTGAGCATGGCCAGCTCGCGCTGGCCTCGCAGCCAGTCCGATGCAGCCTGCTCGACGCGGCGCGCCAGCGCCTGCTGGCCGGCGAAGGCGTCAAGCATGGCCCGCTGTACCGGTTTGCGCAGCAGCGACTGGTGTGCGTGCTGGCTGTGGATATCGATCAGCAATTCACCCAGCTCGGCGCAGTCCTGTAGCGTGGAGGCGCTGCCGTTAATGTAGGCGCGCGAGCGCCCCTCGGCCGTTACCACCCGGCGCAACAGGCATTCGTCACCGTGGTCCAGGTCGCGAGCCCGCAGCCAGGCGGTGGCGGCGGCGTTGTCGGCGATAGCAAAGGTGGCGGTAACCTCGGCGCGCTCGCTGCCGCTGCGCACCGCCTTGGGGTCTGCCCGGTCGCCCAGACACAGGCCCAGCGCATCCAGCATGATGGACTTGCCGGCGCCGGTTTCCCCTGTGATGACGGTCATGCCGTCATGGAATTCCATGTCGAGCGTGTCGACGATGGTGTAATCGCTGATGTGAATATGGGTGAGCATGGTGAGCCGCTTGGGTATTTGGTCTGTTATACCGCAGATCCCCCGCGGCATAAACATCCGCAGCGCTCATCGCTTTGTATTCCGCGGGGGCTGTGATACAACCGGGGCAGCAGTCACACAGGGTGGAGTATGAGCTCAGCGGATTTATCGGAACGGGCACGGACCATTCTCAAGGCGCTGATTGAGCGTCACATTCGCGACGGGCAGCCGGTCGGGTCGCGCAGCCTGCTGGAAGAGGCCGGCTTGTCGGTGAGTGCGGCCACAGTGCGCAATGTGATGTCTGACCTCGAAGAGCGAGGCTTGCTGCACTCGCCGCATACCTCGGCGGGGCGTGTGCCCACCGCCCAGGGGTACCGATTGTTTGTGGATCGCCTGCTGCAGGTGCAGCCATTGGACGAACGGGCGGTGAGCGCCCTGCGCGAGCAGCTGCATCCGGACAAATCCACGACAGAGCTGGTGCAGTCGGCGTCGTCACTATTGTCAGCCATTACCGCCCAGGCTGGCCTGGTGACGGTGCCCCGTCCAGAGACCCATCAGCTGCGCCAGGTTGAATTCCTGCCGCTGTCCGGGGACCGGGTACTGGTGATTCTGGTGGTCAATGAGCGCGAGGTGCAGAACCGCATTATCCACACCCAGCGCGCCTTCACCGAGGCCGAGTTGCGGGATGCCGCCGCACTGGTCAATCAGCGCTTTGCCGGCCGGCCCCTGAATGAGGTGCAGAGCCGTATTCTGGCCGAGATGGAGGATGCCCGCAGCCGTATCGACAGTTATCTGCAGGCGGCGCTGGATCTGGCCAGCAAGGCGCTGGACCAGGAGGCCCCGGAAGACGAATACCTCATGGCCGGCGAGTCGCGTTTGCTGGGCCACGTCAGCCCGGAAGATGTAGGGCGCCTGCGTGAGTTGTTCGACGCCTTTGAGCGCAAGAAAGATCTACTGCATTTGCTGGAGCGCTGCACCCGCGCCAACGGGGTGCAGATCTTTATCGGCAATGAGGCGGGCTTTGAGGTCTTCGGCGACTACAGCGTGATTACCGCCCCTTACACAGACGGTGCCCGTACGCTGGGCGTGCTCGGGGTGATCGGGCCCACGCGGATGCCCTACGAACGGGTGATACCGGTCGTGGACATCACCGCGCGTATGCTGAGCTCCGCACTGTCCAACTGAGCAGGGCCGCCAGAGTTCGGCGGCCTTGAAATTTACCCCGGTCGTCCCAACATCTTCCCCAACCACAGCGGGGCGGTGCAGCGGCGCCGTGCCTGTGTCATTCACAAGTGCCAGTGATGGAGTCCAGACGTGGCTGATAACGAGCAAAACACACCCGAATCCGAGCCCGGTGAGGGCGGTAACCAGCGGCAGGCCGCGGAAGCGGCCGCCTATGCGGACACGGCCGCATCCACGCAGCCTGAGGGAGCGGAAGGCAGCGAGGAGCAGACACCGGAAGCGCTGATGGCAGCGCTGGAGGACGATCTCAATGCCGCTCGGGATGCGGCCCTGCGGGCCCAGGCGGATGCCCAGAATATCAAGCGCCGCGCAGAACAGGACGTGGAAAAGGCGCGCAAGTTCGCCCTGGAATCGTTTTGCAAGGAACTCCTGCCCGTGGTCGACAACATGGAGCGCGCATTGGCGGTAACAGCGGGTCACGACGAGTCGGTGAAACCCATCATCGATGGCCTGGAGCTGACGCTGAAAAGCTTCGTGGATGCCCTGCGCAAGTTTCACATTGAGCCGATTGACCCGGAAGGGCAGCCGTTTGACCCGCAGCTGCACCAGGCCATGAGCCTGGTTGAAAACGCGGAAGTGGAGCCGAATACGGTCATCGCGGTCATGCAGAAGGGCTACACGCTGAATTCGCGCCTGGTGCGCCCGGCGATGGTCATGGTCAGCAAAGCGCCAACCGGTGAGTAAAAACCGTTTCGGCCCCTTGAAATTGCCGACCCAGCGCCAATATAGACAACAAGTGAATACTGCAGCCGGCTGAGCCGGCGCAAATGAGGAGATGAACACATGGGCAAGATTATCGGTATCGACCTGGGTACCACCAACTCCTGCGTCGCGGTGCTCGAAGGGGGCAAGGCGCGCGTTATCGAGAATTCCGAGGGCGATCGCACAACGCCGTCGATTGTGGCGTACACCCAGGATGGCGAAATTCTGGTGGGGCAGAGCGCAAAACGCCAGTCCGTCACCAACCCGAACAACACCCTGTACGCGGTGAAGCGCCTGATTGGACGCAAGTTCAAGGATGACGTTGTGCAAAAGGACATCAAAATGGTGCCCTACAAAATCGTCGAGGCCGACAACGGCGATGCCTGGGTGCAGGCCAAGGACGAAAAAATGGCACCGCCCCAGGTATCCGCTGAAGTGCTGCGCAAAATGAAGCGCACCGCGGAAGAGTATCTGGGCGAGACGGTGACCGAGGCGGTCATTACCGTGCCCGCCTACTTTAACGACTCCCAGCGTCAGGCCACCAAGGACGCTGGTCGTATTGCCGGCCTCGAGGTGAAGCGCATCATCAACGAGCCGACGGCGGCTGCGCTGGCCTATGGTATGGACAAGGCGAAGGGCGACCGCACGATTGCGGTATACGACCTGGGTGGCGGTACATTCGATATCTCCATCATTGAGATCGCCGAGGTGGATGGCGAGCACCAGTTTGAAGTGCTGTCGACCAATGGCGACACGTTCCTGGGCGGTGAGGACTTTGACCTGCGGCTGATCGAATACCTGGCGGCGGAGTTCAAGAAGGAGAGCGGCATCGACCTGCACAACGATCCGCTTGCGCTGCAGCGTCTCAAGGAAGCGGCAGAGAAGGCGAAGATCGAATTGTCGTCCAGCCAGCAGACCGAAGTGAACCTGCCCTATATCACCGCTGATGCAACGGGTCCCAAGCACCTGGTCGTGAAGCTGTCACGCTCCAAGCTGGAATCTCTGGTGGAGGAGCTGGTCAAGCGCTCCATGGAGCCGGTCAAGATGGCACTCCAGGATGCAGGTCTGAGCCCCAGTGAAATCAACGATGTGATCCTGGTGGGCGGCCAGACCCGCATGCCGATGGTACAGAAGGCCGTGGCGGATTTCTTCGGCAAGGAGCCGCGCAAGGACGTCAACCCTGACGAGGCGGTTGCCATGGGTGCGGCTATTCAGGGTGCGGTGCTCTCCGGCGACGTCAAGGACGTGCTGCTGCTGGACGTCACCCCGCTGACGCTGGGCATTGAGACCATGGGTGGTGTTGCGACACCCCTGATTGAGAAGAACACCACGATTCCGACCAAGAAATCGCAGGTGTTTTCAACGGCGGACGACAACCAGACGGCTGTGACCATCCACGTGGTTCAGGGTGAGCGCAAGCAGGCTTCGCAGAACAAGTCGCTGGGCCGCTTTGACCTGGCGGACATTCCGCCGGCGCCGCGCGGCATGCCACAGATCGAAGTGACTTTCGACCTGGATGCCAACGGCATCCTGAATGTGTCCGCGAAGGACAAGGCTACGGGCAAGGAGCAGTCGATCCGCATCACGGCTTCTGGTGGCCTGAGCGAGGAGGACATCGAGAGGATGGTGGCGGATGCCGAGGCCAATGCGGATGCCGATGCGCGGTTCGAGGAGCTGATCGCGGCACGCAACAGCTGTGACGGCCTGGTGCACGCTGCGCGCAAGACGCTGGAAGAGGCGGGCGATAACGCCACTGCCGATGAGAAGGCAGCGATTGAGGCGGCGATCAGCGAGGCCGAGGAAGCGCTCAAGGCGAACGAGAAAGACGCCATTGAAGCGGCAGCGGCCAAGCTGACCGAGGCAACCGGTCCTGTGGCCCAGAAGATGTACCAGGCGCAGGCAGAGGCGGCGCAGGGTGCTGAAGCAGGGGGCACGGAGCAGTCCGCGGCGGGCGATGACGCGGTTGACGCTGAGTTCGAAGAAGTGAAGGACGACAAGAAGTAGGCGTTAGCGCTTCCTGTCACCGGGGCGCAGGGCGCCCCGTCGGTAAACTTGACCACGCGGGACCTGAGAGCCCGCGTCGTCATTTGCGAGAATGCAGTTTAACGTCAGGCTGACTATGTCAAAACGCGATTATTACGAAGTGCTCGGGGTCGAGAAAGCGGCCGACGAGAAGGACATCAAAAAGGCCTATCGACGGGTCGCCATGAAGTATCACCCGGATCGTAACCCTGACGACCCGGATGCTGATGAGAAATTCAAGGAGGCGACCGAGGCCTACGACGTTCTGATGAACGCAGAGAAGCGCGCGGCCTACGACCGCTTTGGCCACTCGGGGGTCGACCCCAGCATGGGTGGGGGCGGTTTTGGCGCAGGTGGCGGTAGTTTCAGCGATATCTTCGGGGATGTGTTCGGCGACATTTTTGGCGGCGGCGGAGGCCGTGGACGCGGAGGGCCACAACGCGGTTCAGACCTGCGCTACACGCTGGATATTTCGCTGGAAGACGCCGTAAAGGGTACTACCGTGGAAATCAAGGTGCCCACACTGGCCACCTGTGACGAGTGCGACGGCACCGGTGCACGAAAAGGCAGCTCACCGGTGAATTGCACCACCTGTGGCGGCATCGGCCAGGTGCGCATGCAGCAGGGCTTCTTCCAGGTGCAGCAGACCTGCCCGACGTGCCGCGGCCGCGGCAAGATGATTTCCGACCCCTGTGGCAAGTGCCACGGTCAGGGGCGCGTAGAGAAACGCAAGACGCTGTCTGTGAAAGTGCCCCCGGGTGTGGATACCGGCGACCGTATTCGCCTGTCCGGTGAGGGCGAGGCCGGCCCCGACGGTGGGCCGCCCGGCGATCTTTTTGTGCAGATGTCAGTGCGACAACACCCGATTTTTGAGCGCGACGGCAAGAATCTGTACTGCGAAGTGCCCATTACCTTCGTGGATGCTGCCCTGGGTGGGGAGCTGGAAGTGCCTACACTGGACGGTCGGGTAAAGCTGAAAATTCCCGCCGAAACCCAGACCGGCAAGCTGTTCCGACTGCGCGGCAAGGGTGTTAAACCGGTGCGTGGTGGTGCGGTTGGCGACCTCCTGTGCCGTGCCGTGGTGGAAACCCCGGTCAACCTGAACAAGAAACAGAAGGAGCTGCTGCGGGAGTTCCAGGATAGCCTCGGCCAGGGCGGTGACGCACAGTCGCCGCGCCAGACCAGCTGGTTCGAGGGTGTGAAGGCCTTTTTCGACGATATGAAGCCATGACGATACGAGTGGGAATCACCGGTGCGGGTGGGCGTATGGGTCGCACCCTGATCGAAACCATCGCCCAACAACCGGGACTGCAGCTGGCCGCTGCAGTAGAGCAGCCGGACAGCAGCCTGATCGGTGCAGACGCCGGTGAACTGGCCGGCCTCGGCAAGCTGGGTGTGCCGGTCTCTGCCGTACTTGCCGATGTGCTAGAGAACATCGACGTACTGATCGATTTTACGGTGCCTGCGGCCACGCTGGCCAATCTGGAGACCTGTGCCCGGGCGGGTAAGGCCATGGTGATCGGCACCACGGGTTTCACGGCGGATCAGGATCAGCTGATCAAACAGGCTGCGGGTAAGATTGCGGTATGCAAGGCCTCCAACTTCAGCACCGGCGTGAACCTGTGCTTCAAGCTGCTGGATATGGCTGCGCGTGTTCTGGGTGATGATGTCGATATCGAGATCGTTGAGGCGCACCATCGGCACAAAATCGATGCACCTTCGGGCACGGCTCTGTCTATGGGCGGGGTTGTGGCCAATGCCCTGGGTCGGGATCTTGCGGAAGTGGCGGTGTATGGCCGGGAGGGTCAGACGGGTGCGCGCAAGCGCGACACGATTGGCTTTGCCACCGTGCGCGCCGGCGATATTGTGGGGGACCACACCGTGATATTTGCCGCCGACGGTGAACGGGTGGAGATTACCCACAAGGCTTCCAGCCGCATGTCATTTGCCCGCGGCGCGGTACGCGCGGCGGGATGGCTGGTGGGCCGGGAGCCGCGGCTGTATGACATGCAGGACGTTTTGGGGTTATAAGCCGGCCCCCTCACCCTATGCGCTAGAGGAAAGCTTGTGACAGAGTGTATTGTCAACATCGATGAGAGCAACGCAGCGGCCCTGCTGATTGAGGAATCCCATCGGCGGCCGGTGGTCGTTGACTTCTGGGCCGACTGGTGCGGACCCTGCAAGAGCCTGATGCCGGTGCTGGAAAAGCTGGCCAATGAGTACGCGGGCGCGTTCCTGCTGGCCAAGGTGAATGCCGACGAGCAGCCCATGATCTCCCAGCAATTCGGGGTGCGCAGCCTGCCGACCGTGATGGTGATGCAGGGCGGTCAGCCGGTGGACGGATTCGTCGGTGCGCAGTCCGAGGCGCAGGTGCGGGAACTGCTGGAAAAGTACCTGCCCAAGCCCTGGGACGGCCTGCTGGAGCAGGGTCAGGCGTTCATGGCCCAGGGCGACTTCAGCTCTGCCCTGGGTCCGCTGCGGCAGGCCTTCGAGGATTCCGGGCAGCGCCATGACATTACCCTTGCATACGCCCATGCCCTGCTTGAGTGCAACCGGCTGGACGATGCACAGGCGGTGCTCGACACCGTGCGCATGGCCGATCAGGACCCCGCGTGGGAGCAGTTGGTTGCCCAGTTGAAGCTCAAGCGTGAGGCCGCGGTAACACCCGAGATGGCAGCGCTTGAGGAGCGCCTGGAGGCGGAACCGGGCAACCATGACGTGCGCCACCAGTTGGCGGTGCAGTACACCAATGCCGGTTACTTCCGCGAGGCGCTGGAACACTTGATCACCATCCTGCGGCAGGACCTCAACCATGCCGACGGGGCGACCAAAAAGGCGCTGATCGATACGATCGCAAGCCTGGGCAAGAGCGACCCCCTGGCTGCGGAGTATCAACGCAAGCTCTATAGCCTGCTGTACTGAGCCGCCCCCCGCGGGCAGCGGGCGGGCTCCGGTGCTTGTGTTGCGGTGCGGTAATCGTTAAGGTACATGCCCTGGCGATGAAAAACATACTCCAAGGTCAAACCCGCTATGGCGCGTACCCGTAATACGGCCCCGATGCAGCGTCTGCGCCACTTGTGCAGCAGCGTCATTGCGGTTGCGTTGCCAGGCTTGCTTGCCTGCTCGGAGCCGCCAGCACCAGCGGAGGTGCCAGTGGCCGGCAGTGCCGAGCTTGAGGCCCACTCTGCCGAGTTTCGCCGGGATATCATCGAGGTGGTGCCGGGTATTCATGTCGCCATCGGGTACGCGCTGGCCAACGTCATTCTGATTGAAGGTGATGACGGCGTCATCATTGTCGATACCACGGAATCCCTGCAGGCCGCACGTGCGGTAAAAGCCGAATTCGACCGGATCACCGACAAGCCGGTGAGCGCGATTATCTACACCCATAATCACACCGATCATATTTTTGGCGCCGAGGCGTTTGCCGAGGGGCGCGATGTCCCTGTCTATGCCCACAGGACCACCTGGACTCATATCGAGCGCATCATGAATGTGTTGCGACCGGTCATTGAGACCCGCTCCTTCCATATGTTCGGGAACTATCTGGCGGCGGGTGGAGAACGCATCGTCAACGACGGTATCGGTCCGGCACTGGCGCACAGTACAAGCGGTGAGGGTGATATTTATGGGTTGCTGCCGCCTACCCACACGGTTGATGAGCAATTGGAGATCACCATCGCGGGCCGTCGTCTGGTACTGATGCACGCCCCCGGCGAGACCGACGACCAGTTACTGATCTGGCTCCCCGAGGAGCGTGTGCTGCTGCCCGGCGATAACGTCTACAAGGCCTTTCCCAATCTCTACACGATTCGCGGTACGCGCTACCGCGATGTCATGCAGTGGGCCGACAGCGTACGCCTCATGCGTTCACTGGGGGCGGAGCACCTGGTCCCCAGTCATACCCGTCCCGTGTCCGGTGCCGCAGAGATCGATGAGATCCTCAAGGTTTATGGCGATGCTATCCAGTTTGTGCATGACCAGACCGTGCGCGGCATGAATCAGGGGCTGGAGGCGGACGCGCTTGCGCGGCGGGTTGAACTGCCTGCCGAATTGG
The DNA here is from genome assembly GCF_041395985.1 of Haliea sp. Lineage (NCBI taxonomy): Bacteria > Pseudomonadati > Pseudomonadota > Gammaproteobacteria > Cellvibrionales > Halieaceae > Haliea > Haliea sp. The sequence goes on along the minus strand of NZ_JAWKZJ010000003.1, from coordinate 156,161 downwards.
CGGCGCACCCCTGGCTGCAACCGTTTTATGGCACCGTAGCCTGGTCGGTGCGGGCGATCTACAACGGCTACCTGGGTTGGTACCAGGGCGATAGCAGCACACTCTTTCCCACGCCGGCGGGTACGCGCGCGCAGCGCCTGCTGGCGCTTGCCGGTGGGGCGTCTGCGGTGCTGGCCGAAGCCCAGGCGCAGCTGTCGGTTGATCCGCAGTGGGCGGCAGAGCTCGCCGATCTGGTGCTGGAGGGCAGTCCGGATTCTGTACCGGTTGCCGCTGAGCTGAAGGCGCGTGCGCTGCGTATGCTGGCAGTGAACACACCCAACCCCAACGCCCGCAACTGGTATCTCACCGACGCGTTGGAGCTCGAGGGGCGCATCACGACCGGGCCTTCGCCCATCAGTGCGGAGCGTGTCGCGTTCGCCGGCACTTTCCCGGTGGCGGGGGTGCTGCGCAGCATGGCGGTAAACCTGGATCCGGAGCGCAGTGCAGGCGTGGATGAGCGCGTCGTATTTGTTTTCCCTGATCAGGACGCTCGCTATGCCGTGCACGTGCGTCACCAGATTGCGGTCATTGAGCCGCTGGAGGCAGTACCCGAAGACGAGAGTCTGGTGGTGACAGTGGCAGCCACGGAGTGGTTGGGGTTGCTGGCCGGTCAGCGGAGTTTTCCGGTCGCGTTGGCCGACGGCACGATCAAGGTGTCCGGCGGACTGGCGGACACTGCCCGTTTAGTGCGTTTTCTGGCGCTGTTTCGCCAGGAGTAAATTTATCGAGACCCACCGGGTCTCTCTAGATCAAAATCAAACAAGAGGTAGCCACGTGGATACAAGTTTTGCTCCCGAAGATCTCGCGTTTCGCGATGAAGTGCGTGCGTTTTTTGCAGAAGCCTATGACAGCGAACTGCAGGCGCGGCTGAACAACCTGGAAACGTTTAAGGAAGCGGTAATTGACTGGCAGAAACGCCTGTACAAGAAAGGCTGGATTGCCCCGGGTTGGCCCAAGGAGTATGGCGGTACGGGTTGGAACGCCACACAGAAATTCATTTATGAAACTGAGCGCAGCGCTGCGGGCATCCGCGACGTGATTCCCTTTGGCCTCAACATGGTTGGCCCGGTGATCTATGCCTTCGGCAACGAGGAGCAGAAGGCGCGCTTCCTCCCCGGTATCCTGCAAAGCGACGACTGGTGGTGCCAGGGGTACTCAGAACCGGGTGCTGGCTCCGACCTCGCCTCGCTGAAAACACGTGCGGTTCGTGAAGGCGACGAGTACGTGGTCACCGGCGCCAAGATCTGGACCAGCTACGCACAGTACGCCGACTGGATATTCTGCCTGGTGCGCACCAGCAATGAGGGCAAGAAGCAGAATGGTATCAGCTTCCTGCTGATCGACATGAAGACGCCGGGCATCAAGGTCAACCCCATCGTATCCATTGATAACCACCACAGCCTGAACGAGGTGGAGTTCAACGAGGTCCGGGTGCCCGTTGCCAACCTGATTGGCGAGCAGGATAAGGGCTGGACCTACGCAAAGGCGCTGCTTGCCCACGAGCGTACGGCCATCGCAGGCGTTGCCGACAGCAAGCGCAGCCTGGCCGAGACCCGCGCATTTGCCGAGCGTGAAGTGAATGGCGGCAAATCCCTGTTGAGCGATCCGCTGTTTCAGAAGCGGCTGTCCGACATTGAAATTGAGCTGATGGCGCTGGAATTCACCGAACTGCGCGTGCTGGCCACCGTGGCGGCCGGCGGTGCGCCGGGCGCGGAATCCTCAATGCTGAAAATCAAGGGCACCGAAATGCAGCAGGCTGTGCAGGAGCTGCGTATGGAGGTGGCGGCCTACTATCAGGGCGTGCTGCCCAACGATCTCACCCCGGAGCAGTTGGGGCATGACTTCGGCTCCCAGGCTCGCCAGACCTATATGTATGGTCGCGCATCAACCATCTACGGCGGGTCCAACGAAGTGCAAAAGAACATCATCGCCAAGGCCGTACTCGGCCTTTAACCCCGGATTGTTGGAGAGGACAGAGCAATGAATTTCGAGTTTACAGAAGAACAGGGCATGCTCCGGGACAGCGTGGCGCGCTTTGTGCAGGACAGCTATGACTTTGATACGCGCTGCAAAATAGCCGCCAGCGATGAGGGCATGAGCCGCGAAAGCTGGCAGACCTTCGCCGAGCTGGGCTGGCTGTCGGTGCCCTTCGCCGAAGCCCACGGCGGGTTTGGCGGTGGGCCGGTGGACACCATGGTGATGATGGAAGAGTTCGGCAAGGGCATTGTGCTGGAACCCTACCTGGCTACCGTGCTCCTGTTCGGTGGCCTTTTGCAGCGCGGTGGCAGCGTGGAACAACAGGCAGAGCTGATCCCGCGCATCATTGAAGGTAGCTGCCTGGGCGCATTCGCCTATCTGGAACGCCAGAGCCGCCACGCGATCACGGACATCAAGACCACGGCAGCCGTTCAGGGTGACCAGCTGGTGCTCAACGGTGAGAAAGTTGTGGTGTTCAACGGCGCCAGCGCTGACCAGCTTATCGTTGCTGCTCGCAGCAGCGGGGAGCAGAGCGACGAAGACGGCATTACCCTGGTGCTGGTGCCCGCAGATGCTGCAGGCGTGGAGCGCACGGCTTACCGGATGATGGACGGGCAGGTGGTGGCCAATATCACCTTCACGGACGTACGCGTGCCGGTGGCGGATATCGTTGGTGAAGCGGGCGAAGGGTATGCCGTGATGAGTCCGGTGATCACCCGGGCCAACGTGGCGCTGGCTGCCGAAGCGTTGGGTATTATGGGGCAGTTGAACGCCAAGACGCTGGAGTACACCAAAACGCGCAAGCAGTTCGACGTTCCTATCGGCAGTTTTCAGGCCCTCCAGCATCGCATGGTGGATACCTTTATGGCCTACGAGCAGGTCAAGTCGCTGCTATACCGCGCAGTTTGCGAGCTCGATGGCGAGGGTGACGATACCGCAGCCTGTGTACACGCACTGAAGGTGCTGGTCGATCGCAACGGCAAGAAAATATTTGGTGAGGCGATACAGTTGCACGGCGGCATGGGGATCACCGATGAGCTGGATATTGGTCACTACGCCAAGCGCTTGATGATGATCAACACCACCTTTGGCAACGGCGACTATCATCAGGCAAAGTTCAACGAACTGCGCTACAGTGCCTGAAGCAAAATAGAACGGTGCCTGCGGCGCCGCACGCTATGAGTGCGGTGTGCGCGCGGCAGCCGTTTCGATCATGAACCGGGAGAACACATCATGAAACTGGGTATATTGCTGGGGTACTCTGGCAAACAGATCAACATCCCGCTGGACCTGATTCACCGTGCGGAAGCCATGGGTTACGACTCCGTATGGACCGCCGAGGCCTATGGCAACGACGCCGTCACAGCCGCTACCTGGGTGTTGGCACAGACCAGCAAGATCCGTGTGGGCACTGCCATCATGCAGATGCCGGCAAGAACGCCTGCCATGTGCGCGATGACGGCCATGTCGCTCGACCAGTTGTCGGGTGGTCGCTTTATCGTCGGCCTGGGCGCTTCCGGTCCGCAGGTGGTGGAAGGCTGGCACGGCGTACCTTACGGCAAGCCGGTGACCCGCACCCGTGAGTACATCCAGATCATGCGCAAGATCATGGCACGTGAAGGCCCCGTGGAGTTCGACGGCGATATGTATCAGCTGCCCAACACGGGCCCCGGCACAACGGGCTTGGGTAAGCCCCTGAAATCGATTCTTGAGGGCAATCCCAACATCCCCATCTACACGGCATCGATTACACCGGCAGGCCTGCGCTGTGCGGGCGAAGTGGCGGACGGTGTGTTCCCGGTATGGATGGACCCCGACAAGTTCAGCATCCTTGGTGACCACATCCAGAAGGGTTTTGACACCGCGGGCAACGGCAAGAGCCTTGCCGACTTCGATATCGCGCCATTTGTCTCGGTGGCGGTGAACGATGACCTCAAGGCCGCCTATGATTCGCTGCGTCCCTGGCTTGCGCTATACATCGGTGGCATGGGGGCGAAGGGCAAGAACTTCTACAACGACTACGCCACTCGCGCCGGTTACGGTGAGGTGGCCGAACGTATTCAGGATCTCTATCTTTCGGGCAAGAAGGCCGAGGCAGAGGCATTGGTGCCAGACCAGTTGCTCGATGAGGTCGCTCTGGTCGGGCCCCGGGAGCGCATTGTGGAACGCCTGTCGAGCTGGAAGGCTGCGGCGTCCCGCGGCGAAGTGGGCACCATGCTGCTGGGTGTGCACGACCCGGACGTGCTGGAGTTTTTCGCCAAGGAGCTGCTGTAGTGCAGGTGAACGGCGGCGTTGTCATCGTTACGGGCGGTGGCAACGGCATCGGCAAGGCGCTCTGCACACGCTTCCATCGCGAAGGCGCACGGAAGGTGGTGGTCGCAGACCTCCACGCAGCTGATGCCGAGGCCGTCGCAGCGCTGGTGGACGGCGATGCCTATCCATTGGATGTGCGCGATGAAGCCGCGTTGAAGTCCATGGTTGATGAGGTCACGGACAAATACGGTCATATCGACCTGTTCTGCAGTAATGCAGGCATCATCGCCGGTGACGGTGAGCCCTGGTGGGCGACCTCGGCGCCGAACGAGACCTGGCAAGCGATGTGGGAAATACACGTTATGGCCCATGTGTACGCCGCTCGCGCCTGCCTGCCCGGGATGTTGGCCCGCGGGCAGGGCTACCTGCTGAATACCGTGTCAGCTGCCGGCTTGCTGAACCAGGTGGGCGACGCAGCCTATTCGACGACCAAACACGCGGCAATTGGATTTGCCGAGGCCCTTGCAATCACCCACGGCGACGATGGCATCAAGGTGTCTGCGCTCTGCCCACAGGCCGTGGCCACACAGATGATCGGCAGCGTGGAGGAGGGCGGTACCGCAGGTGTCGACGGCATTCTGACGCCTGATGAAGTGGCAGAAGCGGTTGTAGAGGGGCTGGCTGCAGAGCGCTTCCTGATTCTTCCTCATCCCCAGGTGGCCGACTACCGGGCTCACAAGGCAGCCGATTACGACCGTTGGCTGGGCGGTATGCGCAAGCTGCGCCGGCGCTTCGGTAACCCTAACCTGTAGGTGGCGACAGCGAAATGCAGCGGAAAGAGCAACAGGCACGGTTCGCGCGCACCATCCTGAATGGCTTTGAAGCCTACTTTGCCGAGTTCCAGAATATCACCCTCGCAGCGCGTTCGCGCTTCGAAGCCCAGGATTGGCTGGGCATGCATGCCGCCTCCATTCGACGCATAGACCTCTACAAGGAAGCCACCACCCGGGTGCTGGAATACGTCGAGTTGATTGCCGGTGAGCAGCTCCACTCACTCCAGTTCTGGCAGGAAGCGCGTCTGGTATACGCCGATCTGGTGCGTGGGCATAACAATTTCGAGATTGCTGAGACGTTTTTCAATTCGGTGTACTGCGGCGTCTTCAAACACCGCAAGATCCGCGACGAGTATGCCTTCGTTTTTTCGCCTCAGGGGGATATGCCTGCTCCGGACGTGAGCAAGGTCTACCGGAGCTACCCGTTTGGCGATGATCTCAAAGGGATGCTGCATACGCTCCTGGAAGACTACAGCTTCAGGCTGCCGTGGGAAGACCTCGAGCGGGATATCAACAACCTGGCGGAGGCGATCAACGGCTGCTTGTCAGGGCGCCTGGATCTCTCCCGGGAAGGCGTCGAGCTGCAGACGCTTGAACCCCATTTCTTCCGTAACAAAGGTGCCTACATCGTCGGAAGAATTGTATCCGGGCCGGATTCGATGCCCATCGTCATCCCCATTCTCCACTCCGGTAATGGCGAGGTCTATGTCGACACCATCCTGTTTGGTGCGGACAAAATGAGCGTTGTATTCAGCTTTACACGTGCCTATTTTATGGTCGACGCCAGCATCCCCTCGCAGTATGTGCTGTTCCTGCAGCAGCTGATGCCGGCCAAGCCGATCTCCGAACTCTACAGTTCCATGGGCTACAACAAGCACGGCAAGACCTACTACTATCGCTGTGCCTATCGGCATATGCAGAAGACCACCGACCAGTTCATCATTGCGCCCGGCATCAAGGGGATGGTGATGAGTGTGTTTACCCTGCCGTCCTACGACTTTGTGTTCAAGATCATCAAGGACCGATTTACGCCCCCCAAGGAAATGACGCGTGAACAGGTGAAGGAAAAATACCGGCTGGTGAAGCGCTGGGACCGCGCTGGCCGCATGGCGGATACTCAGGAGTTCACCAACCTCGCCTTTGCGCGGGAACGCTTCTCCGACGAGCTGATGGAGGAGCTGCACAAAGTCGCACCGTCCATGATCGAGGAACATGGCAAGGCACTGGTGATCCGGCACGTTTACGTTGAACGTCGCATGACGCCCTTGAATCTGTACCTGCAGAACGCGACCGATGAGCAGGTGGTGGCCGTGATGGACGAGTACGGCAATGCCATCAAGCAGCTGGCAGCCGCGAATATCTTCCCCGGTGATATGTTGCTGAAGAACTTTGGTGTCACCCGCCATGGGCGCGTGGTGTTTTATGACTACGACGAGATTGTGCCCTTGATGGACTGCAATTTCCGCGAGATCCCCACGCCCCGCAGCGAAGCTGAGGAACTGGCCAGCCAGCCCTGGTACAACGTGGGACCCAACGATATCTTTCCTGAGGAGTTTCGCCTGTTCTTTTCCGGCAACCAGCGTGCGCGCCGGGTGTTCGATGAAATGCACAGTGATATCTATGAGGCAAGCTTCTGGCGAGGCCTGCAGGAGCGCATCCGCGAGGGCCATGTCGAGGACTTCTTTCCCTACCGGCGCAAGCTGCGCTTTAACCGCAATCCCGAACAACAGGCAAGCATCGCATAATGGCTACACTGTATCTATTCCGGCACGGGCAGGCGTCTTTCGGTGCCGACGATTACGACAAACTTTCCCCATTGGGGAGCCGCCAGGCAGAGGTGCTGGGTCACTATCTGCGGGATCAGGGTATCCAGCTGGACGCGGCCTACAGCGGTGCGCTGCTGCGCCAACGTGAGACCACAGCCCTGGCGCTGGCCAGCCAGCCGGTCGATGTGCCGCATCATATCGACCCCCGGTTTGATGAGGTCCGCAATGATGAGCAGATCCGGTATCTGGTGCCGGTTGTGGCCAGGGCAAACCCGGCTATTCAGGCGCTGGTAGACAAGGGCTTGTCGTCCAGCAAGGACTACCAGAAGGTGATCGAGGCGGTATTCACCCACTGGACCTCACCGGAATGCGACGAACCGCGCATTCAGAGCTGGGCTGACTATTCGGGCGCAGTCAGCGCTGCATTGAAAGCGGTGATGGCCGCCCAGGGCGCGGGGAAAACCGTCGGCATCTTCACCTCCGGTGGCACGATCGCGACCATCGTCAGTCAGGTTCTGGGTCTGTCTGGCGAACATGCCTATAAATTCTACGAGCCCATCTTCAACTGCTCAGTCACGCAACTGTTCTACAGCGGGGACAAGGTGTCCCTGTCGTATTTCAACGACAGGTCCTTCCTGCAGGTGCTGGGCACGCAGCAGGGCGAGCAACTCGTCACGTATCGCTGACAGGCCGCTTGCGTCGCAACAGTGACTCCTGGGCGGTTGACGCCACCAGCTCCCCCTGACGGTTATAGAAGCTGCCTCGACTCAGGCCCCGCCCGCCGTGCGCGGTGGGACTGTCAATCGCGTAGAGCAGATACTCGTCAACCCGCAGAGGACGATGTATCCACAGTGCGTGGTCCAGACTGGCGGTTTGCATCTGTGGGTCCATGACTGTCACCGGATGCGGCAGGAGGGCAGCGCCCAGCAATGCGAAATCCGAGATGAAGGCGAGGATCGTCTGGTGTCGAACCGGGTCGTCGCCGATGACCTGCTCCGGATCCAGTACCCGGAACCAGGTGCATTGCTCTGGCTCTTGCGGTTGTGGGTTCAGATAATCCCGTCGCTTCACGGGGCGTCGTTCGAGGGCCTGCATCATCGGCGGTCCAAAGCGTTCCGGATGGCGCTTGGCCATCTGGCTCCAGAACTCGAAATCGGTTTCCAGCTCTTCGGGCGGCGTGACGCTGGGCATGTCGAACTGGTGGCTGAATCCTTCTTCTTCGGCCTGGAACGATACCGACGTACTGAAAATAGGGATGCCATCCTGTTTCGCAGTCACCCGCCGCGTGGTGAAGCTGCCGCCGTCGCGCAGCGGGTCGACCTCGTACACAATCTGTTTTTTCGGGTTTCCCGGGCGCAGGAAATAGGCGTGCATGGAATGCGCCTTCCGGTCGACGTCTACGGTCCTGCTCGCTGCGTTCAGGGACTGTGCCAGCACCTGCCCGCCGAAAACGCGGGGCGGGTAGCTCGGGCTGTTTCCGATGAACAGGTACTTGTCGATGCGCTCGACTTCGAGCAGGGTCAGTAGCTTCTGCAGTTTATCTGCCACGAATATGCCTCTTTGAGTGGGCTCAGGCCTGGCCTTTGCGGGGCGCGAGTCCGTTGAAAAACAGGTCGAAGTAGTCGATGGCGACCGCGTCGAGATCGTCCACACGGCGCCACAGTTTGATGTCCATGGAAGCGTTGATGGCGCCCGTGATCAGTTGTTGTGCGATGAAGGGATCAATGTCCCGTATGCTGCCATCGCTTATCCCCTCACGGATAAAGTCGCCGAAGCGCCGATTGGAGGCCTCTGTACGTGCCAGGATCTGTTTACGGCGTGGAATCGGCAGTGCGGTGATGGTGCTGTAGCGGATCAGCGGGCCGCGGTCGGAGTTCTGCGCGTGAAAGATCTTCCGGCACACCTGATCAATCTTGTGCAGCCCATTACCCTGTAGCTGTACTGCCTGGGCATGGATTTCTTCGTTAATATCCAGCGAATAGGTGTAACAGTTGAACAGCAGGTCCTCTTTATTGCGGAGATGGTAGTAGAAGGCGCCTTTGGATACGTTCAGTTGCTCTGCGATTTCATCCAGCGAGGTACCCGTAAAACCTTTCTTGTTGAAGAACCAGGTGCCTGTTTTGTAGAACGCCTGCTGTTTCTGCCTGTTCTGTTCATCGCGGTCGAAGCCTTGTATGTAGGGTTCCGATGACGTGCTGATGGCCAGTGGTGCTGGCTGATAGATGTCATCACCGCTGCGCAGCCCATGCGCAATAATGTCCCAGGCCTGTGCTGCCACCTGGGGTACTGAGTTTCTCGGCAGGCTGTGTAGCCAGAAAAATACCCAGTCCACCGAGCCAAGGATCGCCCGCGTTGCAGCCGAGGTTTCACAGGGCCTGATTTCGCCAGCGGTGATACCGTCGCGCAGGTAGCTACGTAGGTGCTTGAACATGTCGATGTAGCGGGACTCCACCTCATCCCGCTGTGCCCCCTGCAGGGAGGCGATTTCCAACAGTGCCGCGTAGTGGGGCCCCCTGTTTTCTTGCGCCGCCAGCCAGTTTTCGAATTGCAGAAGGAAGAATTGACGCGCTCGCTCCAGCGGGCTCTCGCAGCAGCGCTCAATCTCGGCCATCGATTGCAGGTGATGATCCAGTGTTGCCAGGTAGCACTGGAAAATGAGCTCTTCCTTGGTTTTTACATAGTAGTAGAGGCTGGTTTTCGTGAGCCCGAGGGACTCGGCGATATCGCGCAGTGTGGTTGCCCGCGAGCCCTTCGAGTTGAACAGCCGTGCTGCCTGGGAAAGGATGGCCGCGCGCTTGGCATCGTGCTGTGCAGTTCGGTTGAACGGTGATCCCTGTCGTGGTCCCTCACTCAGTCTGGTCATGCAGCGCCTCTGCGGGTTCTGGAACTTCCGCCATCCGTACTCGATAGTCGACAATTCAAACTTTAAGTATTTTTTTTGTCGCTGTCTAGCGCGCGTCCTCTGCGTTTCTGCCCGAGTTGGTGTGCAGCCACTTCCGGGAGCGATAACGCCACATCAACATGCAGGATTTCAACAGGTAATCCAGCAGCATCACGGCAAAAACCCAATAGACGGACAAGCTGAGTTGCACGCAGAGCCAGGCGGGTAGCAGGCGACCGAATATAATTCCGATGAATGTCGCCAGCAGCGGGAAACGTGTGTCGCCAGCTCCCCGCAGCGCGCCGGCCAGCGCAAAATCAACCGCCATCATGGGCTGTGCAAGGCAAATGATATAGATGAAGCCGACCGTGAGGTCTATCACCTCGGTATCGTCAATCATGAAGGTAGCTAGATCTCGGGCATACCAGGCCATCAGCGCGGAGAGTGTGATCATCGCCAGAAGTGCCATACGCAGGGATCTCCAGCCGATGAGCATCGCCTGCGCCGGGCGGCCCGCTCCCAGTTGCTGTCCGACCAGAGTCGCCGTTGCGATCCCGAAACCGAAGCCGACGACGATTGGGAAGGCAACAAGGCTGATACCTATACCGTAGGCCGCGTAGGCGCTGGTGCCGTAGTTGGCCACAATTGCAAAGAACGCGAGGAAGGCGATTTGTACAACACCTTGTTCAGTGACAGCAGGGAGGGCAATGCGCACCAGTTTGCGGGCTGCAGTCCAGTCAAAGCGCGCCTCTCCAACAGGTTGCAGGTTGAATCGGCCTTTCCACCACATCAACACGAAGGTTACGGTTACCAAAGCGCCCGCTATGCCTCCGCCCAGTGCAACGCCGGCTACACCCATGGTTGGCAGCGGGCCCACGCCAAATGCCAGCGCGTAACCAAAAATCACATTCATGAAGGTACTGCAGGCGAGAAAATACAGCGGCGTAATCACATCGCCCGTGGCACGCAACGAGGTGGACAACATCATGTTTGTTGCCGAAAAGAGGTTGAATAAACCCAGCCAAAAAATAAAGCTCGCGGCGAGTACGGTAGTCGCATTGTCCAAGCCAAAAATTCCAGCAATGGCGTCAGGCACCCAAAGCACAGGGACGGTCAATAGTCCCGCAACCAGCAGCGCCAATAGCAATGCTGTCCAGCTTGCCATCTCGGCCTCAGCGACCTGCTTCGCCCCCCAGTGTCTAGAAACGGTTGCTGTTGTCGCTACCGATAGCCCCATGAGGATAGCCTGCACAAGAAAGAACACCCGGTGGCCGGTGGTTACCGCGGCGACCGCAGATGTACCAAGCCCTGCGGCGATCTTGATATGCAGAAAGCCCACGGTGGTGAATAGCAGGTTGGAGATAATCGTGGGCCAGGCCAACTGCCATACCCGTGCACTGCTCGACTCCCTGGCCTCCATCAACCGGCTCGTGTCACCCATCAAGCTCCCCCGGTCTCATAGGCCAGGCGACGGCATTCCGCGTGCCGGAAGCAGTCTGTGAGGTGATCGTTGACCATGCCGATGGCCTGCATGTAAGCGTAGATGATCGTCGACCCTACGAAGCTGAATCCGCGATTCTTCAGATCCTTGCTGATCCTGTCCGAAAGCGGAGTACGTCCCGGCACCTCAGCCATACTTGCCCAATGATTGGTGATCGGAACATTGTCGACATACTGCCAGAGGTAGTTGGAAAATGAGCCAGCGGCTGCCTGGATATTCAAAAATGCCTGGGCGTTTTTACGCGCGCTAAATACCTTCAGCCGATTGCGCACAATGCCCGGATCCAGCAGAGCACGCTCTAACTGCGCATCGGACAAGAGCGCCACTTTCTCGGGGTCCAGACCTGCGAGCGTGCGGTGATAGCCGTCTCGCTTGCGCAGTACGGTAATCCAGGAAAGGCCCGCCTGTGCCCCCTCCAGCACCAGAAACTCGAACAGCGTAGGGTCGTGGCGTACTGGTACGCCCCACTCCTGATCATGATAGGCCAGGTAAAGGGGGTCGGTTCCGCACCAACCGCAGCGCTTCATTGTGCTCATTCCTCTACTGTCCCGGCAAAAGCCCTCAGTATCAGACTGTCCCGGTATCCTGTCTAGCATCAATGCCTTCGTGTGATCTGGCGCCGTATCCCGGTGTGTGCCAGAATTCATCCCCATGACAGATACCATACGCTACGAGTGCACCGGGCACATCGCCCGCCTGACACTGAACAATCCCGCTCAGCACAATGCTCTGGGGCAAAAGCAGCTGAGCGCCATTCAATCTGCCTTGGTGGCTGTGCAGGGCGACGAGCAGGTCCGGGTTCTGGTCATTACCGGTGAAGGCGATAAGACCTTCTGTGCCGGGGCGTCCCTGCAACAGCTGGGCAGCGGGAATTTATCCGGCGACACCTTTCAGGAAACGACAGACCTCATCGCCGATCTTCCTATACCGACCATCTGTGCTATCAGCGGCAACGTGTATGGCGGTGGCGCAGAATTGGCGCTCAGTTGTGACTTTCGTGTCGGTATTGCTGGCAGTAAATTAAGGGTTCCCGCGGCAGCCATAGGCCTTTGTTATCCCGTCAGTGGCGTAAACCGCTTTGTGGAGCGTTTGGGCGTGAGCGCTGCAAAGCGCATGCTACTGGCGGCAGAGGAAATGCCCGCGCAGACGCTGCTGGAAATTGGCTTCCTTGATTACCTGGTGCAGCCTGCGGCTCTCAAAGACACCGTCGACAAGCTCGCAGCCGGTATCGCAGCGCTCGCTCCGCTTTCAGTGAGAGCCATGAAGAAGATCATCCAGCAATCAGCTGCAGGCACGCTCGACCGGGCGTTCGCCCAGGGGCTGGCGGCTGAGTGCCTGGAATCACAGGACCTGCAGGAGGGGTTCAGGGCGCGTCAGGAAAAGCGTGAGCCCAGGTTTCAGGGCCGCTGATCCTTTTTCTTCGGCTCCTCAGCGAGCAAGAACTGTCCGAGCACAGACTTGCGGTCTGAACCAATCTTGAGGGCGCCGCGCGCAGCCAATGCAACGTCAGCCACGATGGCAAAACCAGCAAACTCCGCCGCCTCAAAACTCAGGCCTGCCGGTATGCCCACCCCGTTGTCCTGAATTTCGAGCTGCACTTCGTTGACCGATGGCATCGTTAAAGCGATACGCAGGTAGCAAGGCCCCTGTGACGCTGCAAAGCTGTGGTGCAAGCTGTTTTCGAACAGCTCACCAATGATTACTGCAATAGGTATCGCCTGTGAAGCTGGAAGTAGTTCATTCGTGGCATCGTTGATTGCGGTCAGTCGCTGGTTCAACTCGGGATGCCGCTCTGCAGCCAGTGTGAAGAGCTTTGAAACGAAGGCATGGGGATCAAGGTAGAGCTGCTCTCCTCGGTAGTAAAGTGCATCCTGAACCAGATCCAGCACCCGCAGCCTGTACTCAATACCAGACTGAAGTGCAGACACGTCGCCGTGCGCGTACTCAGCGCTGCGTCGGATACAGACATTTGCCCAGGCCAGCAACTCCTTGTTGTAGCGATGCATTGAGTCTGCGAGTACACGCTGGAAGTCCATCTGGTCCTGGACCTCGTCAGCGAACTGATCGGCTATTCTCTGCATCTCATCCGCTTGCTTCTCTGCCTGCTCCTTTAGCATCCGTTCCCGGTATACCCTGAGCATCAGATAGACGATAGCCAGCACGAACAGGCCGTAGAGCGTATATGCCCACCATGTTCGCCACGGCGCGGGTTTTACAGTGACGCCGATCGATACGCCCTCCGGGTTCCATACCCCCGAGGCATTCAGCGCTTGGGCCTTGAACACATAGCTGCCCGGCGGCAGGTTGGTATAGGTGGCGGATCCACGGTTTCCGATATCGACCCATGCGTCTTCGAAGCCCTCTAGCTTGTGGCGATATTGAGCAGCCTCCACGTCGGTAAGGTCTCTTGTACTGAAATTCAGAGTTAGGAAACGATCTTTATGGGTTAGGGTAATGGTTTCGGTGTGAAGTAGAAGCTGAGGCCCGAGAAACCGCTGAGTGCCGGCGGTGATTTCATTGAGGTATAGGCGTGATTCCGAGGGGGCAGCCGTGACGCTGTTTGGTGTTACCTTTGTAAAGCCAAGATTGCTTCCGAAATAAAGTGAACCGTCTCTAGAATGAAGTGATGCCCCAAAATTGAAATTGTCAGCTTGTAAGTGATTGGCACGACTAAATCTTCGCAGAAAATGCAAGTCGGATGAGTACAAAAATAGCCCATTAGATGTTGCGATCCAAAAGCGCCCTGAATCGTCCTTCTCGATGGCATATATAGCAGATGCGAACTGCAAGATCTCTGTCATCACGTCTTCAACTATAGTCGCAGATTGATGTAGCGCTATTGAGGCGATTAACACACCGTGACTTTGAGTGCCGATTAGAAAGCTCTCGGGGGAAACTTGGCTCACTGCAGTCAAAATCATGCTAATTGGGATGCCGTCCTTCGTCAGAGACAATTCAGCGACTGCCTTCTGGTCTGGCTGAACTGAAAAAATCTTAGAGCCGCCAATAGCTAGAACATGAGATTCAAGGGGATATATGCCAAGTATAGGTTCTTCAAGAAGATGATATGACTCAAACTTCGGTTGAGGTTCGTCGATCCTGGAGAGTAGGAATAGACCGTGGCTGTAACTGCCAACTAGCGTCGTCTTTGAATCAAGCTGCGCGATACTGGCAACCGCGAAACTGCTTTCGAAACGTAGCTCGGGCACAACTGTCGAATTCCGTGCTGTGTCGAAAACAACAAGTCCAGATCTTCTAGTTCCTATCCAAAGATATCCAAACGCACTACTAACTGCCATGACTCGATCATCAACCATTTTCAGCTTAGGAAAAACACTTTGCGCTTCTTTGATTGTATCGGACTCAGGGCTATATCGAAGTAGGCCATTGTATGTTGCCACCCATACATTTCCATCCGGGTCCTCAGAAAAGTTTAATACGTCTTGCAACGCTGCTCCTTCAGCGCGGCTGAAATTTTTAAAATCACTAATAGTAAGGCGAGATAATCCGTTGAAAGTTCCGATCCACAATTGGCGGTTGTCTGCCGCTAGTGCGGTTATATGATCTCCTGAAAGTCCAGAGTTACTCTTTGTAAATCTTTTAAAAAATGATCCATTTAGTGTGAAGGCGTACAAGCCTTTATCGGTACCTAAGAAGATTAGATCTTGAAAAACGACCAAATTCTTCGATGACTCGCGCAAGGACATGAGCGCGGCTTCTAAGTCGGTAGGAAATTCCTTCTTGCGAATGCCAAAGTTCTTCGGCTCTTCACTTGCATGACGGGAGCGTGGCGCCGATGAACTTCCTTCGGACACTATGGATTGAACTAAATCACTCCACGTGGTGGTGCCTGACGTGCGTTCAACAATATTAATCTCCATAAGACCTTCTGAGCCGGAGACAAAAAGAGAGTTTCGTCCACTAAAATGAAGAATTTGATGAGCATTCCCTATTCCTGATTTCCTCCATGCCTCTGTGATCCACTGGAGTTGGTCGCCCGTCGATATGTTTATGGCGTGGACTTGATCTTGCGCGATGAATATCAGAGCGCCAGAGCTATGCGCAATGGCGTCAGCTATGCCATGATGATTTACACTCGAAAAGGGAAGAAAACTACGGTTCTGCGAGCTATATTTCATCAGGCCCATGCTTGTAGATGTAGCCCATATCTGACCATTAGAATCCTCGGTAAGAGAGGTTATATCGAGTGAGGGTGCATAGAATTCATGTCCTCTTCGAGTACTGAATGGAATTGCCCGCTGGCCATCATGTAGAAATATTCCGCTTTGCGTGGATATCCAAAGGCGACCGTAGGAGTCGAGCAAAACTTCCGTTACCGGGGTATTTCTAATATTACTCGATCCTGAGAACTCCCGAATTGAAATATGACTTGCTTGAATTTCATTCGAGATTTTAGAGTCTGATTTCTGGTATTCAGTAGCAATAGCTGAGGGCAGTGCTGAAAGAGTTGCTACTGCGGAAAATAAAATTGCCGTTGACACTTTACTCATTTTTTAATCGGGGCGACGAAGCTCATTGATGGCTGAGAGAAAGTCTTCATTTGCAAGCTCCAACTCGAAGATTTCCGACGTCAGGTCACGAGTGCTATCAGATTTCGAAACCTTCTCAATTGCTAAACTAATTACCCGTACTCTCTCAGCTCCAAGATTAGAGCTCATGGATTTAATGGCGTGCGCCACTGAGAAAATGGAGCTTGCGTCTTGATCTTTGACTGCCAACCTTAGTTGCTCAATCTTTTGAGTCATCTGGGCTCGATACCCATCTATAAGCTTTTCAAGTAAATCGGAGCCAGTTTGTTTTTCAACAGCAAAAATATTCTCTAGTGCCTTAATATTAAGAGTGTCTGTTCCCGAATAAACGGAATTAGTGTCGGTTTTCTCTGGGAATTCAGCGCTCTTTGAGTTTGTTTGAGCTTCGCGCGTAACTATTATTCCCTGGGATTCGAGCGCGTCCCTAATTTCATCCATCTTGAATGGTTTTGTGAGATACTGGTCCATTCCGGCAGTAATGCCGCGGCGCATCTCGTCGTTACTGTTTCCGGCTGTTAACGCTATTATAGGAGTTCTTCTGAGCCCACTGCTCTGTTCGTGCTTCCTAATATTTATGGTCGCTTCATAGCCGTCCATGAGAGGCATTTGGCAGTCCATAAATACTACGTCATATATGGACTCTCTGAATCTCTCAACAGCTTCCTGGCCATTATTCGCAACGGTTACTTCGCAACCAAACATCTCCAATACGGCCGTCGCTATTTTTTGATTCGTCTCTAAATCCTCGGCGATTAATACGCGAACTTCCGGTCTTTGATTCTTGCTGCGGGGAAGGGCTTCTCTCGCGCGGTCGTTATCTCGTATATCGTCGTAATGATTAAGTTGGAGTATTGATGTGCTGGACGCTGGCTTAATGATGACCGAATCGGTTAGCTCTTCGTATGGCTCAGTGTCGAACCGGAAGGAACAAAGAAGAATTTTCCTATCAAAGTCACAAGTGGAAAGGAAGTGGATTAAGTCTGTCTTACCTGAAAATGCATCTACATCAATTATTATCTCTGAACTCTTTTGTTCTTTGACGAAGGCCTCTGTTTGAGTGCGACAGATATATGTCTTTCTTCTGGCCCTCTTTGCGTGTCCTATAAAGGATTCGATAAGTCTCTCGTTGATTGAATAGAGTGTTATGGTAGAAGTGGGGTTTTGGTTGGATGGCTTTACCTGTATAGATGCTGACTCCGAAGGTATCGAGATGGAAAACTTGGTCCCCACACCAAGGGATGACTCAACCGAAAGCTCACCGTTCATGAGCTCGACAAAGTTCTTCGAAATAGCTAGACCCAATCCGGTTCCCCCGTACTTTCTGGTGGTACTCGCATCGGCTTGAGTGAAAGCTTCAAAAAGTCGGTCTTTCGCGTTTGCCTCAATTCCGATTCCTGTGTCACTTACCTCTATAAAGAACTTGCCCTCACTAACTATATCGTTCTTCGGGATCCAGCCTGCTCGTAGTGTTACAGATCCGTCCTCGGTGAACTTGATTGCATTGCTAAATAAATTGGTAATGATCTGCCTTATTTTAGTCGGATCTCCAATTAGCTTTTCGGGAATGTCGGGCTCGATATAATAGAAGATGCTAAGAGATTTCCTATTTGCAGCCTCGCTCTGGATATAGCATATCTCATCTAGAAGTTTCACGAGATCAAATTCTGTTTGCTCCACCACCACTTTGTCCGCTTCGATTTTCGAGAGGTCGAGTATGGAATTGATGAGGTCTAATAGAGATTCCCCACTGGAATGAGCTGCTACCGTGTATCTCTTTTGTTCATCTGAGAGTGGAGTATGTTGCAGTAACTCCGTCATCCCAATTATTCCGTGCAGAGGAGTTCTAATCTCGTGTGTTACGGTAGCCAGGAAGTCAGACTTTGCGCGGTTTGCTCTCTCGGCGGCGTTCCTCGCCTCTTCCAAGTCTATTGTGCGCTCTTGAACTTTGTTCTCTAGCTCTCGCTGCCGCGCTATGGCTAGCGCGCTTCTGGCTCTCTGTTGGGCTACCAATGCTGCTACGACGAAGATGGTGGCGATACCGTAGAATATGTACGCAGTTGGACTAAACCACGGTGCAGGATGGACGCGCAAAGTGAAAGATAACGTTGCGGGGCTCCAGACGCCATCCGAATTGCTTCCTTGTAGTAGGAAGTCATAGTTTCCGGCTGGAAGACTGGTGAAAGATACAGACCTTGATGTACCGAGCTCTATCCATTCATCGTCAAAACCATTTAGCTTGTAGCGATATTGATTTGATGCTGGATTGGTGTAATCAAGAGATGCAAATGTAAAGCTCGCATATCTAAAATCGTGAGCTAGCTCTATTAAAGATTTTTCGGAAAGCGGTTCATCAAAAAATACTTCTTCATTTAGAATTTTAAATTCAGTGATTTGAACTGGCGGCAAATATACACTTTTCTTGAGATTTTTGGGATCTATTACATTGAATCCGTTGTTGCCTCCGAAATACAGTATCGAGTTGCTATCTCTGAATACGGCGCCATGATTAAATTCTGAGCCCTGCAATCCATCGGATAGGTCAAAGTTTTCTGTGGAATTGGTTTCAACAGAAAACCTTGAAAGTCCTCGGTTATGCGACATCCATATGTTTCCATCGCGGTCACTGGTTATAGCATAGACATCCGCGCTTGGTAGATTGATTGACTCTAGGTATTGAGAGAATCGGTTGGTCCTCCTTGTTCTTTCGTTTTTGCTCCAAGAATTTAATCCACCGCTCTGTGTCCCTATCCAAAGCGTCCCGGACTTGTCTTCATGTAGTGCCCAAGGCATATTACTTGAAAGGCTCTCTGGATTGTCGAGACTTGATTTAAATATCTTGAATTTTGCTTTTTCTGCCGAATCATCAAAAAGATTCAGCCCGTTCTCGGTTCCTATCCATACATCTCCGGTGCTATCTTCAAGAATTGCAATTACGTTGTTACTGCTGATGCTATCCGGATCATCGGGGTCAAACATGTAGGTCTGAAAGCTCTTACTCCCTTCATTGAGTACGCCTAGCCCTCCGCCATATGTGCCGATCAATAGTTTGCCGTTAGAAGCTCGAACTATCGACGTGATTCCATCAGCTTTCAGGCTTCCCTCGTGCGATATACGTTTTTTGTAAATCTCCACCTTGTTGTCTTCGATGTTCAAGCGGTTCAGCCCGGCGTCTAGGGTTCCTATCCACAAAGAGTCTTCTTCAATTAGCAGGCTCATGACTAGCTGAGATGATATCTTCTCGTTTATCGCATTTGCAGGTTGATAGTGATCAGATGGCCCCTCTTCTGGGTCGTAGATATATATTCCCGAGTTAGTTCCGATCCAAATTTTTCCATCGTCGTCTTCAGCGAAGGTGTTTATTGAATCTCCAGGAGATCCGGTCTCAGAATCTACTCGGGAAAACAGCGACCGAGTCCCGTATGCAAGCCCATTGAAGGTGCCTATCCATATAATTCCCGCTTTGCTTTGAAATATGCTAAATACTTGGTCATCAGGTATGTTTGAATTTGTAGCATTGATCCAAGTGAATGTGTCGGTTTCCGGCTCCCATACACTCACACCGGATCGTGTTGCCACCCAAATATTGTTAGATTGGTCTTCGATTGACATGTACACGGTGTTGTCGGATAGCGCTTTGTTTTTTGTGGATCCATTGCTGTAGTGTGTAAAATGACCGGTAGTCGGGTTGTATTTGATCAGGCCCCCATTAAGTGTAGATATCCATAGCTTCCCGTCCCTAGACGCCATGATGTGGCTGAAGCGGGTGATTGTGGTGAAGTTCTCAATACCTGTCGTGACGGCAATGACATTCTCCAAGTCGCGTTGTCTGTTGAGTTGAAGTAGCCCCAGTCCGTCAATGAGGATCCAAAGGTTTTTGTCACCAGTCTCCACGAAAGAAACCGCACGCGTTTGCTTTGCACTTGGGTCGGGAGGGAAATGATCAAACGTTTGTCTGTCTGGTGAAAATCTACTGAAGCCCGCCCCTGCCTCATAAGCAATCCAGACAAAGCCGTCACTATCTTTGTACATCGCGTATATATTGTTGGACAGTGGGTGCTGATCTGATTGCGTTGTTGTCGCTTGGATAGACGAGAATTTATGATTTGCAGGGTTGTACTTATTCAGTCCCCCACCCGCCGTTGATATCCAAAGGAAGCCCTTCGCATCTTCAACGATATCGGTAGTTGATTGATGACTGATTGAGTCTGGATCCCGGTTAGATGCTCGAAATCTTGTAACGGAGTAGCCGTCAAATTTATGTAGGCCCTCTTGTGTGAGTATCCAGATAAAGCCGCGACTGTCCTGAAACACACTTCTGACAGACTGTTGCGATAGCTCTTTAGTGGCGGGGGAAAGCTGAAAAGTGTAGTCACGCGGACTCAATGATTCGGCCACATCGCAATAAAACAGAATACCGAATAAGCAAAGCAGTGAGCGGATTGATATTTTCAAACAAATGGGCCCCGTTCACAGATAGTCGGGGTAAGATGATAACGCGCTTGCACCGTGGAGGTCACGCTGGAGGTGCAGCCAAAAAAAAGCGGCTTATAGCCGCTTTTTTCTACCTGTCTGCTAATAGCAGGTCTAACGAATACCCCAGCGGTAGCCTGCCTGGTCAGCGACGTTGCGAATACCCCAGCGGTAGCCTGCCTGGTCAGCGACGTTGCGAATACCCCAGCGGTAGCCTGCCTGGTCAGCGACGTTGCGAATACCCCAGCGGTAGCCTGCCTGGTCAGCGACATTGCGAATACCCCAGCGGTAGCCTGCCTGGTCAGCGACGTTGCGAATACCCCAGCGGTAGCCTGCCTGGTCAGCGACATTGCGAATACCCCAGCGGTAGCCTGCTTGGTCAGCGACGTTGCGAATACCCCAGCGATAGCCCGCCTGGTCAGCGACATTGCGAATACCCCAGCGATAACCCGCCTGGTCAGCGACGTTGCGAATACCCCAGCGGTAACCGGCATGACTCACAGTGCCTGAGACGGTGTCGTTCGAACCAATCGAGGCATCAGCGCTCTCGCGCCTCGCGTCAGCTTTCGTCTCGCTGCCAGCACTTGCCCACTTAAAGCTTGATGCGCTCACGGCTGGGGTTTCCCACTGTGCCGTGGATGTTTGGTGGCTGATGTTGGCGCTTCCCCACTTGTAACCGGGGGCACGGTATTCGTATTGCTTCGCAATTGATGCCGGGATAGCGGATAGCTCAAGCGATTGGTCTTCGCTGACCTGCTGGTTACCTGCAAACGCGTATCCGCTAAGAGTCACTGCAGCGAAAGCGCAAGCAGCTAAGGTTTCTGTAATTCGCAATGACCTCACGTCGTTTCTCATAAAATCCTCTGCCTCATCGCGTGATACGGCCACATTTGTGACCCAATTTCTTTAACCTGATCTCATCCTTGAGAGGCACTTTGCATCACGGGTTTGTAATGCTTGTGAACGTTATAGAGTTGGGGCAGAGGGGGTTGAAGACGTTTCCATACCCTGTTTGGGGCAGCGTTTTCTTAAAGGAGGGCGGAAGACGTCCGCTGTTTCATAGTTGGCTTGAGGTAATTGGCTCTAAATTGTTGAAAAATAATCAGAAAAATAATTACGGCAAGGTGCTGTTCCGGGTTTGCCCCATATGGGGTAGTTGGTCGATGTCGAGGGTTAGTGACCGGTGTCAAGGTCCGCGTTGCGCGAGAGTTCCTCGATCTTGGCTTTCTCGGAAAAGTAGATTTCCAGCCAGTTCATCGGCAAGTTTTCCTCTGGTGGGACAGCGTCTTCTCGTTCGATGTGTGCTTTCACGCCCCATCGCAAAGCGCTGGATGGGGAATCCTCAGTGGCATCGGGAGCCAGCATGCGTTCGATGCCGGGCAGCGTAGGTTGCCCGGCATCGTCAACCACAGCGGGCCCCTCAAAGTGCATTTCTCCATTGATGTCGCGGGCTAGATCCAGCCCTGCGTTTCCGCAACCTGAAATCCCCAGAGTCACGGCGCGAGTTGCGCTGACAGCGCCGCTGCCTTGCTGGAAAGGGCTGTAATAGAGGCGGCCGTTTTTGTGTATGGCAGGTTCGGCGCTGCTCATCAGTTTGCATTTGATGTCATCAGGGCTCAGGCCAGGCTCCAGTTGCAGCAATAACGCGGCAATACCGGAAACCAGTGCGCTGGCCTGTGATGTGCCGGTCATGACCAACTCACCGGTGCTGATCATGTAGTTCGGGTGTTTCCGTGTCAGCGCGCTGCCCGGCTCTGCCAGGCCTGCTATATGGCCTCCCGGCGCGACGATATCCGGTTTGATATGGCCGCTGGGCGTGGGGCCTCGCGACGAGAATCCAGGGATGTAATCGTCATTACGGTCGTCAACCGTCCAGGAGTCTGTGTAGGCGCCAACGGTGATGATGTAGGGGAGATTACCGGGGGAGCCGATGGTCATGGGTGCGGGACCTTCGTTCCCGGCCGCCGCGACAATGGTGATCCCTGCGGCCCAGGCGCGCATCAGCGCCTGGTTGATGGGGTCGAGGAAATAAGGCCAGCGGGGTCGGGCAGCGAACGAAAGATTGAGCACCTTGATATCAAGGCGCTCCCGATTGTCGACAGCCCACTGAATGCCGCGGACGATGTCCAGAAAATCGCCTTGCCCTTCTTCATCGAAGGCTTTGATGGCGACCAGCCGAGCATCCGGAGCAATACCTTTATAGCTGCCGTCGGGTTGACCATTTGTGAGCACTCGCTCACTGTGAGCGATAACGCTGCTCATGTGTGTGCCGTGCCCGCTGGCATCAGGCACGGGGTGGTCGGCGACATCACGGATTGCGTCGTAGCGGCCTGCAATGCGGTTCTCGCCGCGGGTATCTTTGGCCAGTGCCGGGTGCTCCCAGAGTCCCGAGTCGAGTACGGCAACGGTAACGCCGCGGCCGGTGATGCCGTGGCGGTGTAGTTCGGCTGCGCCTGAGACGCTCGGGAAATACGTGTCCGAAAAGTAATCGGTGTACCCCGGGATCATTTTGAGCTTGCACGCCCCACCGAACTGCAGTGCCACACTGAAATGGTGTTGTTGCCAGCCTGCAGACCCTGAGTCGGCTTGCTGCGGGAATGCAATGGCAAATGTTGCGATGTCACCTGGCAGGGGTGCCGGAACACCCCCTGCAATCTCGTCGCGCGTGTACCAGGCGCCGTCGCTCTCCTGAGCCGGTGGCGGGAGTTTGAGCGACGTCGCTCCCAACAGTATCTGCACTTCCGGGCCGAGCGTTTCGGGCCAGGAGAGTTCCACGTGCGTGAGTCGCTCTGCCACCCCGCCGAGGTTATGTATGTCCCATTCCAGCCTGCTGTCGCTGATGCGCGCCTCGAGTGCGCCACCCAGATTGCACTGGCCTGTGTCTGGTGGAGGAAGCGGCTCGGACATGTCCATCGACAGGTCGTCAATCAGTCGCAGAATCAGCGGTGAGTTGCGAATCTGTTCCAGCTGGGCAGTGGTCACTGCGGCTCCCAGCGCCTGGATGATGGGGAGGTCGTGGGTTATCGTGCCGCCGACGCCTTCCACCAATTGCCGCAGTTCCGTCACGTCAGCGCCCTGCAGCATAATCATCAGGGACGCATCGTCAGGGTTTTCGGCGTGGGCCGGTAGTGCGAGCCACAGCAACGCGGCCAGGCTCAGTGGCAGTTTCCTCAGGCACACGCGCATCTGTGCTGTCAATCTACTGTCCCGAGGCGAGTTGCTCGGAAAAATTGTGGCGCAGCAGGTTGGGCACTTCCTCCGGATAAACCGGCACGGAGAAATAGTAGCCCTGCAGCAGGTCGCACTTCTTGTCGACGAGATAACGCATCTGTTCTGCCGTTTCTATGCCCTCGGCGATCACACGCAGGTTGAGGGTGCGCGACAAGGCCAGGATGGCATCAATGATGGCGGCGCCATCGGGGCTGCCGAGGTCTGCGATAAAGCTCTGGTCGATCTTCAGCGTGTCGATCGGAAAGCGCTTGAGGTAGCTCAGCGAGGAGTAGCCAGTGCCAAAGTCGTCGACCGCGAGGTCCAGACCAATGGCCTTCAACTCCTTGAGTTTGACAATGTTGGCCTCCGCATCTGTCATGATGGCGCCTTCGGTGAGCTCCAGCTCCAGCCTGTGCGGCAGCATCTTCGACTTCTCCAGAAAGCCGCGTACAAACCGGGACAGGCCGCTCTGGTTAAACTGCAGGGGGGAAATATTGACGCTCACGCGGAAGGCCGGCAGTCCCAGGCTATCCCAGTACTGGCAGTCTTTTGCGACCTGGGTCATGACCCATTCCCCCAGCTCTATGATCTGCCCTGTGCGCTCCGCAACGGGGATGAACTCCGCTGGCGATACCATGCCGCGCAGTGGATGCTTCCAGCGCACCAGCGCCTCGAGGCTGACGACTTTGCCGGTGGCGACTTCGACCTGGGGCTGGTAGCGCAGCTCGAGTTCTCCCGCCTGCATCCCATGACGCAGCTCTTCTTCCATCTTGAGCTGCTCTACGGCCTTGGCGTTCATCTCTTCGTTGTAGAAGCGGAAGCAGGCTCGTCCCTCGGCCTTCGCCACGTACATGGCGGTATCGGCATTGCGGATCAGGCTGTCGGGGTCCTCCCCATCAGTCGGGTAAATGGCGATGCCGATACTGGGCGTAACAACCGGGTTGTGCGATTGCAGTGCGATGGGCTGCGACAGGCTTTCGAGAATGCGTCGCGCAATGCTCTCCACATGCTGGGTATCGGGGACGTCGGAGAGTACGACGGTGAATTCGTCACCCCCCAGTCTGGCAATCTCCGCGCTGCCATCGCCGCTCGCATCGTCGTCTTCATCGTCATCGCTGAAGAAGTTGATGGCGTCATCCTGTCGTAGCTCCAGTGTAAGGCGCTTGGCGATCTCCACCAGCAGCCTGTCACCCCGGCCATGGCCGATGGAGTCGTTGATCCGTTTGAAGTTGTCCAGGTCGATAAAGAGCAGTGCAGCGTAGGACTTGCGACGTTGGCTGCGCTTCAGAATGCGCACCAGCTGTTCATTGAAATTGCGGCGGTTTGGCAGGTTCGTCAGCGGGTCGTAGTAGGCCAGGTAACGCAACCGGTCTTCCTGGCGACGCAGGGCGTTGAAGGCCTGGCTGGCACGCAGCATGTACTGTACATCCCTGCCCAGCAGGGACCAGTTTACCGGCTTGGTTTTGTACTGGGTGGCGCCGGCGTCAAAGCCCAGGTCGATGGAGTCCCGATCGTCGGAGCCCGTGACGATCATGATGGGGATGGACTCCCCCTGGGGCATCTCGCGAATAAGCTTGCAGACTTCAAGCCCCGACATGCCCGGTATTTCGACATCCAGGAATACCAGGTCTGGCCGTTCAGACGAAAACAGCTCCAGCGCCTCTGGGCCACTGCTGGCCTCGATGACAATCATGTCCTCGGCTTCCAGGCACTGCCGTGTCAATAAACGCACAATCTGGTCATCATCACAGACCAGGATTTTTGCGCGTAGCGGGTGTGAACTGGACTGTGGCATCAGTACGTTATGCGCGGCAACCTGAAGATCGGTCAAGGCTACCACTCCGTGTCGCTACCGCATAGGCTTCTTTGTCCAAGGCGCCGATGCAAGGCTGCGTATCGCGGGCCCTGTTACAAAATGTCAGGATGATATGCGCTCCCGCTGCTTGAAGCGCTGCTCCTGTACGAAGCGCGGCAGCTGCTGCAGTGGAATGGCTTTGCTGTAGTAGAAGCCCTGAACCTGCTCGCAATTCTGGCCGCGCAGGAAGCTGACCTGCTCGTGATTTTCAACGCCCTCTGCGATTACTTCGATTTCCAGGCGTCGGGCCATTTCTATGATCAGGCTGCACACCGCCGCCTGCTGCGGGTTATGAGGCAGGTCTCTCACGAAAGCTGCGTCGACCTTGATGGCGGAGATGGGTAGCTCGGTGAGGTGGGTGAGTTGAGAGAAACCGGTGCCGAAGTCGTCCAGCGAAAAACGGATGCCCATCTGCATCAGCTCGTGCATGCGTGCCTTGATGGCAGAGGGATCTTTCAGGATGGTGGTTTCTGTCAGTTCGAATTCCAGGCGAGCGGGATTTGCACCCGTGCGCTGCAGAATGTCTTTCACCGCAGTGATGAACCGATCGTCCTGAATCTGCGAGAACGAAATATTGACCGCCACCACAACGTCATGCATCTGCTGGTCACCCAGCCAATTGAGGGCGCAGCAGGCGTGCTGTATGACCTGATAACCGATGGTTTTCATCAGGCCCATGTCTTCACATTCGGCGATGAATTCACCGGGACAGATCAGGCCGCGTTGCGGATGATTCCAGCGCAGCAGGGCTTCCAGCCCCGCCAGCTGCCCGCGCTCAAGGTTCATGCGCGGCTGATAATGCAGCTCGAACTGGTTGTGCCGCGCCGCCAGGCGCAATTCGGCAGCGAGCGTGCTGGTGCCCTGCATATCAAATTGCAGGTGATCGCTGTAGGCCACGAAACGGCAGCCGCTGATCGCCTTGGCCTGCAGCATGGCACTGCGTGCGTGGTCCATGAGCTCGCTCATACTGGAAGCATCGTCCGGGTAGAGCGCACCGCCAATGCTTGCGTCTATCGCTACGTGCTGGCCCTCGAGGTAGTAGGGTGCCGCGATGGCCTGCAGCATCTTGTCGGCGATGCGGGCCATGTCGGCGGGTGTGCCCACGTCCTCAAGTATCACGGCAAACTCATCGCCGCCGAGGCGAGCGATGCTGTCACTGCTGCGCAGCTTGCTCAGCATGCGCTGGCTTAACGCCTGGATAACCGCGTCGCCATTCTGTTCACCGTAGTGATCATTGATGTTGGTGAACTGATCGACATTGAGGTAGAGAAGCGCTGTCTTGAAGCGATAGCGCTGCGAGCGCTGCATGGCGCGTTCAAGGTGAGCGCGAAAACCCGCCCGGTTGAGCGTCCCGGTGAGGGCGTCGCGGTTTGATAGCTCGCTGATGGTGGTGCGGGCCTGTTTCAGCTCGATACTGTAGTCGAGCAGCCGGTGCAGCATGGGATCTTGCAGTTGCCCGCGCACCAGGTAGTCCTGCGCGCCACTGTCGCGCAGCTGGCGTAACTGCTCGCTGTCCGGGACACTGTCGCGCAGAAGAATGATGGGCAGGGACGGTACGTGTTTCTGTGCCAGGCGCAGCAGGTAGTCGGTTTCGGGCCCTGCGGCGAGGATGACGGCCTCTATCGCAGGGTCTGTCAGCGTATCCAGCGGGCGCTCAAGGGAGGTGCTGCTGCTCAACCGGAATCGGCGGGGCTCGGCGCGGTCCAGGCAGTCTGCCAGGATCAGATGGTCTGTTTTGTTGGCTGAAATCGCCAGAATCGTTCGCAGATCCACAGGCTCCCCGCATCATCCTTATATCGCCGCCTTCGGGCTCGCGCCCCACCGGCGTGGTTATATCGCTTCTTATTCTATATTTAACATGAGGTTATACGTAGCGCGGATTCAACTCGCTAGTGCAACGGGGGGGGTGATTCCAAAAAATACCTGATTCGGTGTTTTCATGCCAAGACATTTTCTTGGTCGATTGTTTAATCTGTCCATTGCCTGTTTGATTTCCTTCTGGGTAATGGTTGTGAAGTCTCTGCCCTTCGGGAAGTACTGTCGAATGAGCCCATTGGTGTTCTCGTTCAGTCCACGTTCCCATGATGCATAGGGGTGAGCAAAGTAAAATTCTGCATTGAGTTTGTTAGCGATTGCTTTGTGATTCGCGAACTCTTTTCCGTTATCTGAGGTCATCGTCAGCACGGACTCGGAATATGGAGATAACAGGTTAATAATGGCATTGGAAACGAGCTGTGCTGTTTTACGCTCCACCTTCTGTATCAGCGTGAAGCGTGATTTACGCTCAGTCAGAGAGACGATCGCTTGCTGATGGCCTTTGCCAATAATTGTGTCGAGCTCCCAATCGCCAATACGGGAACGTAAATCAACCTCGGCGGGTCTCTCATCGATGCTGACGCGGTCGATCAACTGACCTCGACGGTTGTAACTGCCATAACGTTTGCGGCGCTGTTTCTGGCAGCGTAAGTGTTTAAAAAGGTCCCCGCCATTGGCTTTGTCCTGGAGGACAAACTGGTAAATCCATTCATGACTGATAGAAACTCTACAGAATGTCTTGAGCCAAAGGCTGATCTGTTCTGGGCTCCAATCGAGGGTAAGCAGGTACTCGACAGCGATCCAGGTCTCACTGTTAATACGGGGCTTGCTTTTCGCCACACGGCGTTCTTCAGCCAAGCGCTGAGCCTGTTTCGGGCGATAGCCTCGCAACCCTGTATTGCGCCGAATTTCGCGGCTGATGGTCGATTTGTTACGCCCCAATATCATGGCTATCTCGGATCGATCATGATTTGCTTTCAACAAGGCTGAAATTTGGTATCGTTCTTCTTGGGTAAGCTGTTTGTATTTCATTGTGCTCCTCTAACTTTGGTCGGTGAGAGAAAGCTCAATAGTACAGCAGCTTGCCCTCTAACCAACTCGTCAAGAGTTGCACTTACAAATTGAATTCACGTAGTATGTGAGAGAAATTCTAGTAATTTTTCGCAAACACCGACGCATTCACATTTTTTTCCGGCGAAGAGGTCCGCAGTGCCGACCTTGCACGCGGCGACATCCGCTTAAATTGTGCTAGAATCCCCCGCCTTTTCGCACGACGGGCCGATCATGAGCATTGCCTCCGACAAGCTGGAATCCATCCGCAAGCAGGTTCAGGTTCATCTGGATAATGCTCAGCGGCACGAGCTGAGCCCCGAGCAGGAGCGCGAGCTGTGCGCGCGCATTGGCGAGCGTCTGCGCGCGGAAAATGCGGTGATTGTTGCGCATTACTACACCGCCCCGGCGATTCAGGCGCTGGCCGAGGCGACCGGTGGCTGCGTGTCGGATTCTCTGGAAATGGCGCGCTTTGGGCACGATCACCCGGCGACCACGCTGATTGTGGCCGGGGTACGTTTTATGGGGGAAACCGCGAAAATCCTCACCCCCGAAAAGCGTGTGCTGATGCCCACGCTTGAGGCGACCTGCTCCCTGGATCTCGGTTGTCCGATCGAGGAATTTTCAGCCTTCTGTGATGCGCATCCAGACCGCGAGGTGGTGGTGTATGCCAATACCTCGGCGGCGGTAAAGGCGCGCGCGGACTGGGTAGTAACCTCGAGCATTGCCCTGGATGTGGCCGAGCACCTGGCGGCGCAGGGCAAGAAGATCATCTGGGCCCCGGACAAACACCTTGGGGACTATGTGCGCCGCCAGAGCGGTGCCGACATCCTCATGTGGGACGGCGCCTGTATTGTGCATGAGGAATTCAAGGCCCGCGGGATAGCCGATCTGAAACGGGTCTATCCGGACGCCGCGGTGCTGGTGCACCCCGAGTCGCCTGCGGCGGTTCTCGAACTGGCCGATCGGGTCGGTTCGACCACGCAGATCATCCGCGCCGCCAGGGAGATGCCGAACCCCCGTTTTATCGTCGCCACGGACCAGGGCATCTTCTACAAGCTGCAACAGCAGGCACCGGACAAGGAATTCATTATCGCCCCGACGGCGGGCAATGGCGCTACCTGTCGCAGCTGCGCCAATTGCCCCTGGATGGCAATGAACGAACTGGAAGCGCTGGATCAGGTGTTTGAACGCGGCGGCAACGAGGTATTCGTCGACCCGGTCGTAGGGCAGCAAGCCATGGTGCCGTTGCGCCGCATGCTCGATTTTGCCGCCAATCTCAACAAGAGCGTGCTGGGTCGCGCCTGATTCAGATATCCATTCGTTCGCGCAATGTGTTGATATCGCTCAGGCGCTCGTTGATGCGCGCAGCCGCGACGTGGTTTGAGCCCACCAGCTTCAGTGCATAGCTCAACTGTTTCTCAGCCTCACCCAGGTTGCCCGTAAGGATGAAATATTCGGCGCGAGATTGATGCAGGCCGACAATATTTCCTGACAGGCCCTGAACCTCGGCCAGCAGATACCAGAGTGCGGGGTCCTCGGGCCGCACCTTGCTCTGCTCGAGCAGCACAGCCTCCGAAATATGCGGTTTGCGGTCTTGCATCAGGGCCCGCGCATACGCCATCGCCAGCGGGTGGCTGCCGGGAGACAGCTTCAGCTCATGCTCCAGCAGCTCTGCCGCCTTGCCCGGCTCGCCGCGCGTCATGAGGATGTCCGCATTGGCCAGCTTGTACTCAAGGCGTTCCGGGTTGCTGGACCAGATGCTGTCCAGTTCCAGTGCGGCCTGATCCACCCGGCCCGCCTCCGTCAGCGCCAGAACCAGGCCGTAGGTGGATGCTTCGCGTGAGCGCGTGTTGCCATCCAGCTCACCGCGAAACTGCTGTATCGCGGCTTCCGGTGTTGCGGCGAGGTGGTTGGCGACCCGGGCGCGCATCAACTGGTATTGCAGGTCATCCCTGTTCGCCGGGCTGGCGTACTGGCGCGCCCGGTTGCGGGTGTCGGCAATGCGGTTTTCCGAAAGGGGGTGGGTGCGCAGGAACTCGGGGATGCGGTTGCCGCTGGCGTAGCGCGAGGCCTGCAGCATGCGCTCGAACATGGCCGGTGTTGCATGCGGGTCGAGGCCGGCCGCAACCAGCGTCTGCATGCCGACACGGTCGGCTTCCGCCTCGTTGCTGCGGCTGTAACGCAATGCCGAATCCTGGGCTGCCGCCTGGGCCGCAGACAGCGCGGCCATGCCCGCATCGCCGCCGGCCGTGGCCAGCAACACGAAGCCCGCCAGCATGGCAGCCAGGTTCAGTGGCTGCTGATTGCGCTGGAACTCCACACGGCGCGAGAAGTGACGTTGACTCAGGTGCGCGATTTCATGCGCCAACACCGAGGCCAGTTCGTCTTCTGTCTGGGCATACATCAGCAGGCCGTTGTGCACGCCGATCACGCCCCCGGGGACGGCAAACGCGTTGATAGTCGGGTTGTCGACCAGCACCAGGTCGATGCGTCGATCCTCCAGCTGACTGTGTATGACCAGACGGTAGATCAGGTCTTCCAGATAATCGAACAGCAGCGGATCGTCCATGGTGGCCGCCTGGCTGCGGAAAATCTTCAGCCAGGTGCGGCCCAGCTGGTACTCGTATTCGGCGGAGAACAGGCTGGTACTGGACTCACCCAGATTGGGCAGCTTTAGCCCCTCCACGGCCTGTGTCGATGCCGTAGTCAGGGGCAGCAGTGTCGCCAGCAGGGCGGCGTGCAGCAGGGTCGGTCTGAAACGTCGGAGCAGCATACGCTCTTTACATACCACGTGTAATGACAGCCGCGCGGGCCAAGGGCAATCCCTGTATTGTACGTGAACGGCGCGCAGGCGGCCCAGCACGGTAACAGTCCCTGTGATGATCGTTTTACAGAAAAGTTCAGCGCTGTTGGGGTGTATCGGATGAATGGATATACTGCGCGGCGGACAAACCCGGCGGGTGGATGATGCAGAAGGCAAAGGACGCGGTGGTAGAGGTCGATGCGCAGGGGCTTGATTGCCCCATGCCGCTGCTGTTGGCAAAGCGGGCGCTCAACGGGATGGAGCCCGGAGCGTGTTTGCGGGTGCTGGCGACTGACCGCGGCTCACTGCGCGATTTCCGGGTATTCGCGGAGCAGTCCGGCCACGCGCTGTTGGCCTCTGACGAGCACGATGGCATTTACTCCTATCTGCTGAAAAAGCGTTAGGCAACAGGGACCTGCAGCATGCTGGATATCTTCAATAAGTGGTACAAGCGCTACCTGTTCGAAGAAGAGTCGGTGCTTTTGCTGGTGCTGCTCGTTGTTGCGGTGGCGCTGCTGATGACGATTGGCGACATTCTCGCGCCGGTCGTGGCTTCTATCGTGCTCGCCTATCTGATGCAGGGTCTTGCAGGACGTCTGGAGCAGCGTGGTTTGCCGGGCTGGGTGGGCGTAAGCGTGGCCTACACGCTGTTCGTTGGTATTTTCTTCGGTGTGACGCTCGGTCTGCTGCCGCTGGTCTGGCGTCAGCTGGTGGCGCTGGCCTCGGAAATGCCGCGTATGCTGGAGCAGGGTCGGCAGCTGTTGACCCTGCTACCCGGTCGCTATCCAGACGTCGTCAGCCAGCAGCAGATCAACCAGATGGTGGCGCTGGCGCAGGCAGAGCTGGGTGGTCTCGGTCAGCAGGTGGTGACACGTTCACTGGCGACCATCCCCAGTATTTTGACCTTGCTGGTCTACATGATCCTGATTCCCATCCTCGTGTTCTTTTTTCTCAAGGATCGGCAGCAGATTTTGAGCTGGCTGGCCACCTTTCTGCCCAGCGAGCGCCCGTTGCTGCGTCGTATCTGGTCGGAGATGGACACCCAGGTCGCCAACTATGCGCGAGGGAAGGTGCTGGAGATTCTGATCGTCGGGTCAGTCAGCTATGTGTGCTTTACCTTCCTGCAGCTCAATTACGCGGCCCTGTTGGCCCTGTGCGTTGGCCTGTCGGTGATCATCCCCTATCTGGGTGCGGCGCTTGTGACATTGCCGGTACTGCTGGTGGGTTTCTTTCAATGGGGGTTCACGAGTGAATTTTACTGGCTGATGGCGGTCTATTTTGTCATCCAGGGTCTGGACGGCAATGTTCTGGTGCCCCTGCTGTTCTCCGAGGCCGTGAATCTGCATCCGGTGGCCATTATTCTCGCCGTGTTGTTTTTTGGCGGTATCTGGGGAGTATGGGGCGTCTTCTTTGCCATTCCCCTGGCAACCTTGATCAAGGCAGTGATCAATGCCTGGCCCACGCCTGTAGAGGGCCATAACCAACGCAGTCTGGAGTAAGTTCATGCAAGCAACCCGGTTTGGACGGTGGCATCGATCACTGGCCCTGTTTACTGTGCTCGCCCTGCTGGCTGCCTGTGCCAGCCTTCCCCCGGCACAGCCACAGCCGGTTAAGAGCCCCAATGACGACTATGCCTACCGCTACCTCACACTCCCCAACCAGCTTGAGGTGCTGCTCATTTCCGACCCGGATGCACCCAAGGCGGCCGCTGCCCTCGATGTGCTGGTAGGCAGCGGGGATAACCCACCCGGACGCGAGGGCCTGGCGCACTTCCTCGAACACATGCTGTTCCTCGGCACCGACAAGTACCCGGAGGCGGGGGATTATCAGCAGTACATCGACCAGCACGGTGGCAGCCACAACGCCTACACCAGCTTCGAGCACACCAATTATTTCTTTGATATCCAGGCAGCGTATTTACCCGGCGCGCTGGACCGGTTTGCCCAGTTCTTCATCGCCCCACGCTTTGACGCTGTCTATGTCGAGCGCGAGATGAATGCGGTCGAGGCGGAATACCAGATGGGGCTGCGCAGTGACTCGCGGCGAGGTCTGGATGTGCTGCAGGACGTCATGAACCCGGCGCATCCCTTCAGCCAGTTCACAGTGGGCAGCCTGCAAACCCTCGCGGACACGCCGGAACAGCCGATCCGCGAAGATCTGCTGCGTTTCTACGAACAGCACTACTCGGCTGACAAGATGCGCCTGGTGGTGTTTGGTGCCGAGTCGCTTGAACAGCTGGAAGCACTGGTGACGCCGCTGTTCAGCGCTGTCCCCAACCGTGAGGTGGTGGTGACGGATATTCCCGAACCACTTTTCACACCGGAGAGCCTGCCCATGCTGCTGCAGGTCCAGCCCCAGGCGACCCTGCGCCAGCTGGAAGTGTCGTTTCCGGTAGCGGACTACCGCACTGACTATCGCAGCAACCCCCTTGCCTACCTCGGCAACCTGGTCGGGCACGAGGGGGCCGGCAGTCTGTTGTCCCAGCTCAAGGCAGAGGGCCTGGCGGAGACGCTGGCGGCAGGCTCGGGGCTCGGCTGGCGCGGCGGCGCCTTGTTCAGTATCAGTATCGGCTTGACGGAAGCGGGACTCGCCGGGCAGGACAGGGTATTGCAACTGCTGTTCGCCTACCTCGACCTGCTGCGTGCCGAAGGCCCGCAGCAGTGGTTGTACGACGAGCAGTCACGTCTGGCCGACCTGCAGTTCCGTTTTCGCGAGCAGGCGAACCCGGTGAACTATGTCAGTGCGCTGGCCAGCGGTATGCACGATTACGCCCCCGAAGACATCCTCCGTGGTGGCAGCCTGATGAGCGAATATGCGCCAGCGCTGATCGAGGAGCTGCTGGCCTCGGTGGTGCCGGAAAACGCACTGGTGACCATCAGCCATGCCTCGGTTCCGGTCGACAGGGTAAGCCCCCACTACGAGGTACCCTACAGCGTGCAGACCGTGAGCGCCGAGCTGCTTGCGCGCTGGACTGCGCCGGTGGGTGATACCGCATTGGCCTTGCCCGCCCCGAATGAGTTTATTGCCGAAGATGTCACGTTGGTGAGCGAGGATCCGGTTGCGCAGGCGCCGGAGCGTACCCTGGAAACTGCGCGCCAGACCGTTTGGTTCGGTCAGGATACGGAGTTTGGTGTGCCTCGCGGGGCCCTGTACATCAACTTCCGCTCGCCGCATGTGGGAGAGACTCCCGAGCAGGCGGCTGCGGCCTTGTTGTATACCGCGCTGTTGAAAGATGCCGTCAACGAGTTTACCTATCCTGCGTTGTTGGCAGGGCTGAATTTCGATGTCTACAAGCATGCGCAGGGTATCAGCCTGCGTATCAGCGGCTATGACGACAAACAGCAGCGTCTGCTGGATCGCCTGCTGGTCGCGATCGATGAGGCCAGTTTCAGTGATCAGCGCTTCAACAATATCCGCGCTGACATGGTGCGCGGCCTGAAGAACGCCGTGGCCAAGCGACCCAGCAGCCAGGTGATCGACGATGCCCGCGAGGCGTTGTTGCATGGTGAGTGGGGTGAACAGCCGCTGATTGATGCACTGGAGGCAATCAGCCTGTCCGGTCTGAACGCCTGGGTGCGGGATTTCTGGGGTGAGGCAACAGCGGAAACCCTGCTCTACGGCAACTACACGGCGGACAAGGTGCAGGCTGTGGCAGAGCGTGTGAACACGCTGCTGGCCCCCGGTGAGCCCCTCGCAATGCCCCCGCTGCAGGTGACCCGTCTGGAGCCCGGGACTGCCCTGAAGTATGTGGTGGAAGTGCCCCATGACGACGCGGTAGTGGGATGGTACCTGCAGGCAGCGGGGGATACCTGGAGCGACAGGGCGGCAACGGCTTTGACCGCGCACGTTATCAAGACGGGTTTCTACCAGCAGCTGCGCACTGAGCAGCAGCTGGGCTACGTGGTCAGCGCCTTTGCCTGGCCGCAGCTGGACGTGCCGGGGTTGATGATGCTTATCCAGTCGCCCAATACGCCCGCGCCCGCCATTGTCGAGGCGATGGATCGCTATCTGGACGGCGTCGACGCCAGTCTTGATGAGGCGCAGTTCCTGCGCTACCGCGACTCCCTGGTCGGTGAGATCCTCCGCCCCGACAAGAACCTGTGGGAGCGGGCGGAGTTCTACTGGCAGTCGATCGCCAAGCGCGAAACGGCATTTGACAGCCGCCAGCAGCTCGCCGAGGCGGTGCAATCCATGGCGCTCGATGACTGGCGCCGCTACTTCGACGCGGTGTTCATGCAGCAGCGGCGGTCCCTGCTGGTGGTTGCTCCGGGCAAAGCGGCAGCCGTTCCGGGTGGTTATGGTGAGTCGGTTGAGTCGGCGGCGGCGGTGAAGGCGCGTATGGGGGTCTACACCATCCAGTAGCATTGCCGTCTGCGCGGCCTCTGTGGCATGAAAGTGTCGAATAAGGTTCCATAAAAGAACTGTATGTTTGTCACAGCGGGTATGTGTGGTGTACTGTGCTACCCCGTACGTGAGGCGCGCGCAGGCAAAAGCAGGTAATTTCTGACGTTACCGGCTATACTCAGCCCTGTGTTGTGAGTGCATATAAGGTTCTATTTAAGAACTAATAAAGCTGCGTACGCACAAGCCACCCCGCTTGAGGAGTTTAAGCCGCATGACCGAAGACAAGGACCCGATCGAAACACGGGAATGGATGGACGCGCTGGACGCGGTCAGCAAATACAGTGGGCCGGAGCGCGCCGCTGAGTTGCTTATCGAGCTTGCCAAGCACGCCACCGAGACCGGCGTGCGTTTGCCGACGGCGATTACCACACCGTTCCGGAATACCATCGCACCGCGCGATGAAAAGCTGATGCCCGGCGACCTGTTCATGGAACGTCGCATCCGGTCTCTGGTGCGCTGGAACGCACTGGCCATGGTGATGCGCGCCAACGACAACGACGAGGGGCTGGGTGGTCACATCTCCTCGTTTTCCTCCAGCGCTACCCTGTACGATGTGGGCTTCAACTATTTCTTCCGCGGCAACGAGAACGGGCATCCCGGTGATCTTGTGTTCTACCAGGGACACAGTGCCCCCGGCATGTATGCCCGCTCCTACCTGGAAGGCCGGCTGACCGAAGAGCAGTTGGATAACTTCCGCCGCGAAGTCGATGGCAATGGCCTGTCCTCCTACCCACACCCCTGGCTGATGCCCGATTATTGGCAATTCCCCACGGTGTCCATGGGGCTGGGGCCCATTCAGGCCATCTACCAGGCCCACGTGATGAAGTATCAGCAGAGCCGCGGGCTTGTCGATCATGGCGATCGCAACGTGTGGTGTTTCCTCGGCGATGGAGAGTGCGACGAGCCGGAGTCACTGGGTGCCATTTCCATGGCCGGGCGGGAGCGCCTCGGCAATCTGATTTTCGTGGTCAACTGCAATCTGCAGCGGCTGGATGGTCCGGTGCGCGGCAACGGCAAGATCATTCAGGAGCTGGAGGGCGTGTTCCGCGGTGCGGGCTGGGACGTGCTCAAGGTGATTTGGGGGCGCAAGTGGGACCCGCTGCTGGAGAAAGACGACAGCGGCCTGCTGCAGCAGCGCATGGACGAGGTCTGCGATGGTGAGCTGCAGAACTACAAGTACAACGGTGGCGCCTACACCCGTGAGCATTTCTTCGGCAAGTACCCGGAGACCCTGAAGCTGGTCGAGGACTTGTCGGACGACGACATCATGTACCTCAACCGTGGCGGCCACGACCCCTACAAGCTTTACGCGGCCTATGCCCAGGCGGTCGCGCAGCACGAACGTCCTACAGTGATTCTGGCGATGACCGTCAAAGGCTACGGCACGGGCGAGTCGGGCGAAGCCAACAACGAGACCCACTCGCTGAAGAAGCTCGATCTCGACAGCCTGAAGGCATTCCGCGATCGCTTCGGCATTCCCATATCGGATTCCGAGCTCAAGGATGTGCCGTATTACCGGCCAGCACCGGACAGCCCGGAAATGCGCTACATGATGCAGCGGCGAGAAGAGCTGGGTGGGTTGATTCCTGCCCGGCGCAAGGAGCTTGAGCTGCTGGAGACGCCGCCGCTCAGTGCCTTCGACAACCAGCTCAAGGGTAGCGGCAAGCGGGAAATCTCCACCACGATGGCGTTCGTGCGCCTGCTCTCAACCCTGGTCAAGGACAAGCATATTGGCGAGCGCGTGGTGCCCATCGTACCCGATGAGGCCCGCACCTTCGGTATGGAAGGCATGTTCCGCCAACTGGGCATCTATTCTTCCGTTGGCCAGCGTTACACGCCGCAGGACGCCGGGCAAATCATGTTCTACAAGGAAGACCAGAAGGGACAGATCCTGGAGGAGGGCATCAACGAAGCCGGTGCCTTCTCCGCCTGGATCGCGGCGGCGACCTCCTACAGCACCAGCGGCTATCCGATGGTGCCGTTCTACATCTTCTACTCCATGTTCGGTTTCCAGCGTATTGGCGATCTGGCCTGGGCGGCTGGCGACAGCCAGGCGCGGGGGTTTCTGATCGGTGCCACGGCGGGTCGTACCACGCTCAACGGGGAAGGACTGCAACACCAGGACGGCCACAGCCACATCCTGGCCAGCACCATCCCCAACTGCGTCAGCTACGACCCCGCCTATGCCTATGAGCTGGCCGTCATCATCCAGGACGGTTTGCGTCGCATGTACCAGGAAGGGGAGAACAAGTTCTACTACATCACCACGATGAACGAAAACTACCAGCAGCCCGAGATGCCCCAGGGTGCGGAGGAAGGCATCGTGCGTGGCATCTACGCCCTGCGGCGCTCGACGCGCAAGAAGGGGCCGCGCGTGCAACTCATGGGCGCCGGCACCATATTGCGGGAAGTCGAGGCGGCTGCGGCCATGCTGGAGCAGGACTACGGTGTGGCAGCGGATGTGTGGAGCCTGACGAGCATCAACGAGCTGCAGCGCGAGGGCAAGAGTGTGGCGCGCTGGAACCTGCTGCACCCGGCGGACGAGCCGCGCGTGCCTTACCTGACCCAGCAGCTGGAGGGGCATGACGGGCCTGTCATTGCGGCGACTGACTACATGAAAGCGCATGCAGAACAGCTGCGCCAGTTCATTCCCCGTCGCTATGCGGTGTTGGGTACGGATGGCTACGGTCGCAGTGACACCCGTGAGCGTCTGCGACGGTTTTTCGAGGTGAGCCGGGAGTTCGTTGTGCTGGCGGCCCTCAAGGCGCTGGTGGATGAAGGGGCGCTGAAGGCGGCTGTGGTGGTCGAGGCCATGCAGGCCCTGGGCATCTCCCCGGACAAAGTCGATCCCACCACCCTTTAACGGTACAGGAAACGAGGCGCATGGCTAAGCAACAGATAACGGTACCGGATATCGGCGGCGCAGAGGGCGCAGAGGTGATCGAACTGCTGGTCGCAGCAGGCGACCAGATCGAGCTGGAGCAGGGGTTGCTGGTGCTCGAATCGGACAAGGCCTCCATGGAAATACCCTCTACGCTGGCCGGTAAGGTGCTGCAGGTTCTGGTGAAGGTGGGTGATGAGCTTTCCGAGGGGCACCCGATTGTTGTTGTGGAAACCGAGGCTGAGGCTGAAGCCGAGCCAGAACCCGAATCCAGCGCCGATACAGCGGAGCCCGAGGGTGGGTCTCCCGCCGGTGAGGCTGTGCAGGACGCCGACGTTGAGCCGGTGGCTGCGGAGCAGGCGTCATCGGGCGGCGGCGCGCCCAGCGAGATCACTGTCGAGGTGCCCGACATTGGCACCGACGATGCGGTCGATGTCATTGAACTCTGTGTAAAGCCCGGGGACGAGGTCGCTGAGGGCGACTCACTGGTGGTGCTGGAGTCCGACAAGGCCTCCATGGAGGTGCCATCCCCGCGCGCCGGCAAAGTGATCCGTATGCTGGTCAAAGAGGGTGCAGCCGTGCGCGAGGGCGACCCCCTGGTGCTGCTGGAGAGTGCCCGGGATGAGCCGGTCGAGGTCAGCGCC
This sequence comes from Haliea sp., assembly GCF_041395985.1. NCBI lineage: Bacteria > Pseudomonadati > Pseudomonadota > Gammaproteobacteria > Cellvibrionales > Halieaceae > Haliea > Haliea sp. Next base: position 117,226 of record NZ_JAWKZJ010000003.1, on the reverse strand, counting down.
GGCGGCGACAGTCCCGCGGCCAGTACGGAGTCGACGCCGGTTGATGACTCTGTGGCACAAGCACCCGCGACAGCGGGGGCAGCCACCAGCCAGCCCGCGGCCAGAGACAGTGATGACACGCTGGTATACGCAGGACCCGCGGTGCGCAAGCTGGCCCGTGAACTCGGCGTTGACCTGGCGAAGGTGACTGGCTCCGGGCCCCGTGAGCGGGTGCTCAAGGAGGATGTGCAGGGATTTGTGCAGCGCGCCCTGAGTGGCAAGGCGCCGGTCGCCGCCGTCGGAGCCGGCTTGCCGACCGTCCCGGATGTCGATTTCAGCGCCTTCGGTGCTGTCGAAACCGTACCGCGTACCAAGCTCGATAAGCTCACCGCCGCCAATATGCAGCGCAGTTGGTTGAATGTGCCGCATGTCACGCAGTTTGACGACGCCGACATCACGGACCTGGAAGCGTTTCGCAAGAGCATGAAGGGGGAGGCGGAGCAGCGTGGTACGCGGCTTACGCCGATGCCCTTCCTGCTCAAGGCCTGCGCCACCGCTTTGCGCGACAATCCGAAGTTCAATGCTTCGGTGACAGCCGATGGTGAGAGCCTGGTCTACAAGCACTATGTCCACATCGGCATGGCGGTGGATACACCGGTAGGGCTTATGGTACCGGTGATACGCGATGTGGATCGCAAGTCCATCTGGGAACTCGCGGATGAGGTGGTGGAGCTGGCGGAGAAGGCGCGAGAGCGCAAGCTCAAGCCTGCTGAGATGCAGGGCGGCTGCTTCACGATTTCCAGCCTCGGCAATATCGGTGGCAACGGCTTCTCCCCGATTGTGAACACTCCGGAGGTGGGGATCCTGGGCGTTTCCCGCGCGGCGGTGAAACCGGTGTGGGACGGCCAGGCGTTCCAGCCACGCACGCTGCTGCCGCTATCACTGTCCTACGATCATCGCGTCATCAATGGCGGTGACGCCGGCCGGTTCTGCACGCAATTGGTGACGCTGCTGGGGGATATACGCAGGTTACTGTTCTAGCGCGCCGCGCCGGTTGGCACGGAGCCTGCTAGGACTGTCAGCAGGCGGATGCGAACGCGACAGGAGAAGGCGTGACGGCAGGCAACATACAGGATTCTGGCCAGCAGGACTGGCGTGCCGCTTTCCTCACGAGAGAAAACCTGCCTGCGGATTACCTCGTCGAGGCCAGGCGCTGGTTTGACCCGGTTGCGGTGCAGCTGGCCGAGGTGCACCACAGCAGTGCAAAGTCGACGCTATTGGTGGGCATAAATGGTGCGCAGGGGGCAGGAAAGACCACGCTTGTCGCCTACCTCTGCGACTGGTTGGTGCATGAAGCCGGGCTCTCTGCACTGTGCATGTCGCTGGACGATTTCTACCTGACGCGCGCTGAGCGGCAGGCGCTGGCGCTCTCCGTGCATCCCCTGTTGGCAACTCGCGGGGTTCCCGGCACCCACGACATCCCGCTGTTGTTGCACACGTTGCAGGCCTTGAGGGTCTCCGGTGACGTGGCGGTTCCCCGCTTCAGCAAGGCCGAGGACGAACGACAACCCGCTGTGGCGTGGCCGCGTATCCGCGCACCGCTGGACGTTGTGCTGCTCGAAGGATGGTGCCTGGGTGTCTCGCCCGAACTGCCGGCGGCGCTCGCGGCCCCCTGTAACGCACTGGAACAGCGTGAGGATCCACAGGCGGTCTGGCGCGGCTACGTCAATCAACAGCTGGCCGGCGTCTATGCAACGCTGCACGCACAGCCGGATCGCTGGTTGATGCTGCAGGCACCCTCGTTTGACGACGTGCTGCGCTGGCGAACGGAGCAGGAAAACCGGCTGCGTGCCAGGATAGGTGCCACAGAACATGCGGTTGGCCTCATGGACGACGCCGCGCTGGCGCATTTCGTGCAGCACTACGAGCGCCTTACACGGCATTGTCTGGCGAGCCTGCCGCCGCGCATGGACCTGGTGTGGACACTTGGCAGCGACCGCAGCATAAACGCCTGGGCAGGTCCCATGGTGCCCCGATGAAGCCGCGCCTGCTGGTATTCACCGATCTGGATGGCTCCTTGCTGGACCACCACAGCTATCGCTGGGATGCCGCTGCAGACGCGCTGCGCCAGCTGCGTGAGGCCGAGATCCCGGTGATCCTCGCGAGCAGCAAGACCCGTGCGGAAATGCTGCCCCTGCAAAGCGCGCTGGGCCTCAGGTATCCCATGATCGTTGAGAATGGCGCGGCGATCGTTGTGCCTTCGGGCACCTTTCGTGAACCACTGCCCGAGGCGCTACCCTGCGGGGACGGGCAGGAGGTGCGTTTCGCACCCCCCCGGGACCGTTGGCTGGCCCTGCTGAATGCGCTGGCGGCAGAGTTTGCGGGTGAGTTCGCCGGCTTTGAGCGCCTGGGCATCGACGGCATCGTGGCGGCGACGGGCCTTGATGCTGACGCGGCGGCGCTGGCGGCACGGCGCGAATTCAGTGAGCCGGTGCAGTGGCTGGGTACCCCCGGGCGTCGCGCGCAGTTTGTAGACGCGCTGGAAGCCGCAGGGGCGCGTGTCCAACAGGGAGGACGTTTCCTGACGGTGGCAGGGGATTGTGACAAGGGGCAGGCATTGCGCTACCTGCGCAGCGCCTACCGGCATGACGCGCCGGGGCGGCCGCTGCATGACCTCGCCATCGGCGACAGCGGCAACGATGTACCGATGCTGGAGGCAGCAGAAACCGCGCTGCTGGTGCGCTCGCCGACACACGACTTTCCACCGCTGGCACGCACGGACGGTGTGCTGCACAGCACCGGGCTGGGTCCGGCAGGCTGGTGCGAGGGTGTGCTTGCCTGGCTGCACCAATACACAATAGCAGGAGACTGATCAGAATGGGCGATTTCTACCAGAACGGCATTATCACCACCTTGCACAATCTCTCGCACCGCTCCGTGGACGAACTGGAAGCCGAGCTGCTGCGCTTTTCGCGGACCCGTCCACTGGGACTCATCCTGCCTTCCCTGTATTCGGAGCTGGAGGGTGCGGCGCTACCGCATATCGTGCAGGAGCTGGCGCATGTGCCCTATCTGGCAGAAGTCGTGATCGGCCTCGACCGGGCGGACGAGGCGCAATACCGGGCCGCCCTGGCCTTCTTCTCGGACCTGCCCCAACGCCATCGTGTGCTCTGGAACGACGGCCCGCGTCTGCGCGCCCTGGATGCGGAGCTGGAGGCGCGCGATCTGGCGCCGCGCGAGGCCGGTAAGGGTCGCAACGTGTGGTATTGCATGGGCTACACGCTGGCCTCCGGTCGTGCCGAATCAGTGGCGCTGCACGATTGCGACATTCTCACCTACGAGCGCGGGCTGCTGGCGCGCCTGATTTATCCCGTATCCAACCCGCAGTTCAATTACGAGTTCTGCAAGGGCTACTATGCGCGGGTGGCGGACGGCAGAATCAATGGGCGGGTCAGCCGTCTGCTGGTGACGCCGCTGCTGCGCGCCCTGAAAAAAACCGTGGGCGATATGGAGTACCTGGATTACATGGACAGCTTCCGCTACCCGCTGGCTGGCGAGTTCTCCTTCCGCCGCGATGTGCTCACCGATATTCGCATACCCAGTGACTGGGGGCTGGAAATCGGTGTGCTGTCGGAAGTGTATCGCAACTATGCCAACAACCGGCTTTGCCAGGTCGACATTGCGGACGTCTATGATCACAAGCATCAGGAGATGTCGCAGGATGATGCGACCCGCGGCCTTTCGCGCATGTCGATCGACATTGCCAAAGCGCTGTTCCGCAAGCTTGCTACCCGCGGGGTCACCTTCAACAGCGAAACCTTCCGTTCACTGAAAGCGACCTATTACCGCATCGCCCTCGATTTTGTAGAGACCTATCACAATGACGCGGTGATGAATGGCTTGAGTCTGGACATCCACAAGGAGGAAATGGCGGTCGAAATGTTTGCCGAGAATATTATGAAGGCCGGTGAAGCCTTCCTCGAGTACCCCATGGAGCGGCCCTTCATTCCCAGCTGGAACCGTGTGATCAGTGCGGTGCCGGATATCCTTGAGCGGCTGCAGGAGGCGGTGGACGCAGACATGCAGGACTACGGCACTCAGCGGTGATGGGTTCCGCACAGTCCGACTTCGAATGGCTGCAGGCGCGCGTACAGCAGCATCTGGAGGTGATCTACGCGGATACACCGGCCGCAGCATCAACCTCTGAGCTGGTGCCCCAGCTGATACAGGCGATGCGCCTGCAGCGTGATGTAGCCACCCCGGCGCCAGGCAGGAACACCTGGAGTGAGCGCGATGCCCTGCTCATTACCTACGGGGACAGTCTGCTGGCACCTGGCGAGAAGCCCCTGCACACGCTGAAGCGGTTTCTCGATGCCTATACCAAGGGCGTGATCAGCGGCGTGCACATTCTGCCGTTCTATCCCTGGACATCAGATGATGGCTTTGCCGTGCTTGACTACTCCAGCGTCAATGAGGCGCTGGGCGATTGGGACGATATCGGTGAGATCGCCGCGTCCTGCGACCTGATGGCGGATCTGGTGATAAACCACTGCTCGAGCCGGAGTGCCTGGTTCGAAAATTTCCTGCGTGACGAGTCACCGGGCCGCGACTACTTCTTCACCGCGGACCCCGCACAGGACCTCTCCGCGGTGGTGAGGCCCCGGACCTCCCCGCTGCTGCGCACGGTGGAGACCGTGCGCGGCCCTCGTCATGTCTGGTGCACCTTCAGCCATGACCAGGTCGATCTCGATTTCAGCAACCCTGAAGTCTTGCTGCAATTCGTGCGCATCGTGCGGCTGTATCTGGATCGCGGTGTGCGCATCTTTCGCCTCGACGCCATCGCTTTCCTGTGGAAAATCCCGGGGACCAGCTGCCTCAATCTTGAGCAAACACATGAAGTGGTGCGCCTGCTGCGCACACTGATCGAGCATGCAAGACATGATGCCATCCTGATTACGGAAACCAACATCCCCAACCTGGAGAATCTGTCCTACTTTGGCAACGCCAACGAAGCCCACTGTGTCTACAATTTTTCGCTGCCGCCGCTGCTGATCAATACGCTTTTGACCGGCGATTGCACTTACCTGCGGCAGTGGCTGATGGCAATGCCGCCAGCCCGCAGCGGCACGACGTTTTTCAACTTTATCGCTTCTCACGATGGCATCGGCCTGCGCCCCGTTGAGGGCCTGTTGAGTGACGACGAGCTGGCTGCCCTGCTCGGTGCTCTGCAGCGCTTTGGTGGACAGGTGTCCTGGCGTGCGTTGGAGGGCGGGGCGCAGCGCCCTTACGAGGTGAACATCGCGCTCTATGACGCGTTGCAGGGCACCGTGCGCGGGCCGGATAGCTGGGCCTTTGCGCGCTTTGTCTGCGCACATGCCATCATGTTCGCGCTGGAGGGCATCCCCGGGTTGTATATCCACAGCCTTCTGGGCACGCGCAATGATTATCAGCGTATGGAACACACGGGACATAACCGCGCGATCAATCGGCATCAGTGGCAGTGGTCAGAGCTGGAGGCGCAGCTTGCGGATCCAGCGAGCACCCACCGCCAGGTGATGCTGGCACTGGAAGCCCTGCTGCGCCTGCGCGGCGCACAGCCGGCATTCCATCCCAATGCGGCCCAGTTTACCCTGCAACTCGGCAGCGCCCTGTTTGGCTTCTCGAGGCACAGTCAGGAGCCTGCGCAGCAGATATTCTGTATCAGTAATATCACCGATGAGCCACGCCTGTTGAGCCTCCTCGACCTGAGTCTGCCCGAGCAGGCGGAATGGGAAGACCTGATCAGCGGAGAACGTTATCCCGATCCTGACCAGTCACTGCAGCTGGAACCCTACCAGACCGTCTGGATCAGCTGTCGCGTGACGCTCACTCCCCGCTCACCAGGGTAACGGCAAACAGGGCCGTGGTGCCGCTGACCTCGTTGCCGACGATCAGCAGCGCCTCGCCATTGGGACTCTGCTCTGCCGGCACGAAGCGAATGGATTCGGGGCCCAGGTCGCCCACCGCAGAGAAGTTGCCCCCGTCAACCAGGCTTTCGATATTCTGACTGAAGTCTCGCGTGTTGACGTATTGCACAAACGTCGCGTTCTCTGGGTTGCTGATGTCGTAAACCATGATCCCACCCACACGCTCGAGTCCGACAAACGCATAGAACTTGCCGTCGATGCTGGCGATTTCCAGAGCTTCTGGCTCCGGGCCCTTGTCATCCGAGCGATCATCACCGGTATTGTCGTCGTTGCTGGCATTAAAGCTGTCACCCAGACGCTGCGCGGTGACAGTTTCGAAGTCGGCGCCGCTGTCGAACACCAGTGAACCGTTGCGGCTGTCCCAGATGCTGAAAGAGCGCGCGCCAAAGCTGTACAAGTGCTCATATACGCAGCCAGCGGTGGGTTGTCCGCTCGATTCCAGACTGCCCGCGGGACAGTCTCGTACACCGAGGTTCGTAATGACCTTGATACGACCGAGGTTGGCGTTGTCAAGCAGGGAGTCCAGGTCCGGTGCAAAACGCTCCAGATTTGCCAATTCTATAGTCGCGCCCGTATCCAGGATGTCGCCGACGCGGATCTCGTCGAGATAGTGAAAGCAATCGCCGTCGTCGTAGTCGAAACCGCCCTGTGCGCTGCACTCGGCTTCGTTGGCCGCATCGGTCAGGTATTCTCGGCCATCGCCCTCGTTGGCACTGACGACATAGGTGATGCCATTGACGGTGTAGCTCTTCAGGCTGTCAGGCATGAAGGTTCCCCGCAGAGGCCATTCACGAATGTTGGTGCCGCCGTCCCGATTGCTGGCGTCCAGACCATTGCCGGTCAGGCCATGGTCCTTGTAACCCAGGCCGATAACCGCACTGATTTCGCCTGCTGCCACGTCGACAACCGCCAACGCATTGTTTTCCTGTAGCGCTACCCAGGCCGTGCTGCCGTCAGCTGCTACGGTGATGAATTCGGGTTCGATATCCTGTGCAACGCTCGCGCTCTTTGCGGAAATACGCACACCTGCCCCCAGCGTCTTGCTGCCACCGGTGTTGAAGTCGGTGAAACGCAGCGTTCTACTCACGGGATTGCCTGCGCCGGCAGTGAGATCGATCAGCGTGATACTGCCTTCGGGGTCGACACTATAGTCGCCATTGGGCTCGCCTTCGTTGGCGACCAGCAGATTTTTACCGTCGGGGGTAAATGTCAGCATGTCGGGCAGCGCGCCAGCTTCGATGGCAGAAAGGAAAGTGCCGTCTGTCTGGTACAGGGCGACGTAGCCGTTGTCCTGTTTACTGTCGGCCTCCACGGCCACGGCCAGCAGGCTACCGGCAACCGCTACACTGTTAGCCGCGCCGAGCGCTTCCGGATCAGCCAGCGCAGTCACGGCGCCGGCGATATCAGCCGCCACGTTGAGAGTACCCGCCAGCACTGGCATATCGGGTGCGCTGATGTCGAGGATGTCCACCCTGCCGGATTGCGCGTTGACCACAAACGCCTGACGTGTGGCCGGGTCATAGTCAACAATTTCTGCGGCGCTCTCATCAAATTCCCCGGTCTCATAGCGGCCCAGAAAGCTCAACGCGATGCGGCTGTTGGCGGCGTTCTCCCCTGCGGGCCCCTGTTCACCCGGGCTACCGTCAGCGCCATCGAGTCCGTCGCGGCCATCGTCGCCATCGCAGCCTGCAAGCATGGCAGGAAGAGTCAGGCAGGTGGCCAGCAGCCAGGGGTTGAGTCGACGCATGGGATTCTCCGTTCGGTTCAGCAGTGAATGCAGCTGCAGGATGCGAGGACTTTGTGACGTGATGATGGCGCTGAGGTAACAGTTCGGTGACCATTCTGTGACTGGTGGAAGCGACTTTGAGGCGGTGTTGCCTGTGATACACTCGCGGCAGCGCCCGCAGGCGGCGCACTCGACTGAACAAAATCAGGGAAACAACCGATCATGATCATAAAGCCCCGCGTGCGCGGTTTCCTTTGCACCACAACCCACCCCGTTGGCTGCGCCACCAACGTGCGCAACCAGATTGACTACGTGAAGCGGCAGGGCCCTGTCGACAACGGCCCCAAGCGGGTGCTGGTCCTAGGCGCTTCTACCGGCTACGGGCTGGCTTCCAGGATCACAGCGGCGTTTGGCGCCGGCGCGGCGACCCTCGGTATTTTCTTTGAGAAAGAAGGCACCGAGTCCAAGCCGGGTACGGCGGGCTGGTACAACAGTGCAGCGTTTCACAGGGCTGCCGAGGCGGAGGGGCTCTACGCCAGAAGTATCAATGGCGATGCGTTCAGCGATGAGGTCAAGCAGAAGGCCATCGCCACGATACGCGAGGATCTGGGGCAGGTAGACCTGGTGGTCTACAGCCTGGCGTCTCCCCGCCGGCAGCATCCGGTCACCGGCGTGGTACACAATTCCACCCTGAAGCCCATCGGCAAGCCTACCGTGCAGAAGGGCGTCAACACCGACAAGCAGGAAGTGCAGGATTTTCACCTCGAACCCGCCACGCAGGAAGAAATCGACAATACGGTAGCGGTGATGGGAGGCGAAGACTGGCAAATGTGGATCGAAGCGCTGGATGACGCTGGCGTGCTGGCCGAGGGCGCGAAAACCACGGCATACACCTATATCGGCGAGAAAATGACCTGGGATATCTACTGGCACGGCACAATCGGTGCCGCCAAGCAGGATCTGGATCGGCGCGTCGTGGGGATTCGTCAGCGCCTGGCCGCGCAGGGCGGCGACGCGCGTGTTTCGGTTTTGAAAGCGGTGGTTACCCAGGCCAGTGCGGCCATTCCCGCCATGCCGATTTACCTGGCGATTCTGTTCAAGGTCATGAAGGCCCGGGGGACACACGAGGGCTGTATCGAGCAGGTGGATGGCCTGTTCCGCAACTCGCTGTACAACCCGACGCCTGAACTGGACGACCAGGGTCGCCTGCGGGCTGATGGCAAGGAACTGGATCCGGAAGTGCAGGCTGAAGTGGCGGCGCTCTGGCAACAGATCGATACCGATAACCTGCATCAGTTGTCGGACTTTCAGGGTTACCGTCGCGAGTTCCTGCAACTGTTCGGTTTTGAGGTGGATGGCGTTGACTACGACGCCGATGTGAATCCGCTGGTTCCCATTGAGAATATGGTGTAATCCGATGTTTGAACATGGCGTGCCGTTTCGCCTTAACGACCGCGTGCGCCGCCTGGTGGCGCCCAATCCGGGCATGATGACGGGCCCGGGTACCAACACCTATCTGCTCGGTGAGGAGCAGGTCGCGGTGGTCGACCCCGGCCCCGCTATCCCGGAGCACATCGAGGCCATCCTTGCAGCTGGCGCCGGGCGGATTCGCTGGATTATCTGCACCCATACCCACCCCGACCACTCACCGGCATGGCAGGGCGTGGCAGCGGCCACCGGCGCTGAGGTGATCGGCGCAATGCCTGCCGACGACCGGTTCCAGGACGATACCTTTTCACCGACAACCCTGCTCAGTCACGATTGGGTGTTGTCGGCCCCGGAATTCACACTGCGGGCCCTGCATACGCCGGGCCACGTGAACAATCATTACTGCTTTCTGCTGGAAGACGACGGTATGTTGTTCGCTGGCGACCACATCATGAACGGGTCAACCGTCGTGATAGTGCCGCCCGGCGGCGACATGAAGGCTTATATTGACTCCCTGCAGCTGTTGCTGGATTACCCCCTGCAGAGTATCGCGCCCGGCCATGGCGACCTGATTCACACCCCCCGCGAGGAAGTGGCGGGTCTGGTTGAGCATCGTCTGGCACGCGAGCGCAAGGTGGTGGCGGGGCTCTCCTCGCTGGGACAGGCGGACCTCAATGCGCTGGTCAAGGTGGTGTACGACGACGTCGATCCCGCGCGTCATGATTGGGCCAAACTTTCGCTGTCCGCCCATCTGATCAAGCTGGCTGACGAGGGGCGAGCGCGCGGTGATGTCGCGGCGGAGCGCTGGACGTGGCTGGGCTAGTGCATCGGACATAGACCTTGGTCGAGTTGCGCCCCTTCCGGGAAGCAGTATCATCGACTCCAAAGTCACCACCGGCGGAAGCAATAACATGTCCCATTTCCCCATACACAAGGTTCCCGAGAATTTCCGTGATGCGCACATCACGTCCGAGCGCTATCGTCAGATGTACCAGCGTTCCGTTGACGATCCCGCGGGATTCTGGGGCGAGAAAGCCACCGAATTCCTGAAGTGGGACCAACCCTGGCACACGGTTGTCGACTACGATTTTCACGAGGGGCGTGCCAGCTGGTTTGCGGGCGGCCGGCTGAACGTTAGCGTCAACTGCATAGACCGCCACCTCGACACCCGCGCAGACCAGACCGCGCTGCTCTGGGAGGGCGATGACCCGACGCAGAGCCAGCATGTCACCTACCGTGAGTTGCACGAGCAGGTGTGCCGCCTGGCCAACGTGTTGCGCGCACGCGGCGTGGGCAAGGGGGACCGGGTGTGCATCTACATGCCCATGGTGCCGGAGGCAGCCTACGCAATGCTGGCCTGTACCCGCATTGGCGCCATCCACTCGGTGGTCTTCGGCGGGTTCTCACCCACAGCCATCGTAGATCGCATCCAGGACGCCGACTGCCAGACGGTCATTACGGCGGATGAAGGTCGGCGCGGTGGCAAGACCATCGCCCTGAAGAGTAACGTCGACACGGCGCTGGAGTCCTGCCCCAATGTGCACACCTGCATAGTCGCACGGGTGACTGGCGCCGACGTGGCCTGGAAGCAGGGCAGGGACGTCTGCTACAACGAAGCGACAGCCGCGGCTTCCGCACAGTGCGAGCCGGAGAGCATGGAGGCGGAAGACCCGCTGTTTATCCTGTATACCTCGGGCTCAACCGGCAAGCCGAAGGGGGTTCTGCACACCACCGGGGGCTATCTGCTGCAGGCCGCGATGACGTTCAAATACACCTTCGATTACCGCGAGGGTGAGATTTTCTGGTGTACAGCAGACGTTGGCTGGGTAACAGGACACACCTACATCCTCTACGGTCCCCTGGCCAACGGCGCCACGACCCTGATGTTTGAGGGGGTACCCACCTGGCCCGATTCAGGCCGCTGCTGGGAGGTGATCGACAAGCACCAGGTCAACACGTTCTACACGGCGCCGACGGCCATCCGATCGCTGCACGCCCACGGTGATGCGCCCGTCAAGCGCAGCTCCCGCGCGAGTCTGCGTTTGCTGGGGTCGGTCGGTGAACCCATCAATCCCGAAGCCTGGGAATGGTACTACCGGGTCGTCGGTGATTCCCGCTGTCCAATTGTCGACACCTGGTGGCAGACGGAGACGGGCGCGCAGATGATCACGCCACTGCCGGGTGCAACGGACCTCAAGCCGGGTTCTGCGAGTATGCCGTTCTTCGGTGTGCAACTCGCCCTGCTCAATGAGGACGGTAGCGAAATTGACGGCGCGGGGTCCGGCTACCTGGTCATAAAGGCGTCCTGGCCGAGTCAGATTCGCACAATTTACGGTGATCACCAGCGCATGGTAGACACCTACTTCCGCAACTACCCCGGCTACTATTTTACTGGCGATGGCGCCACTCGCGATGAAGACGGTTACTACTGGATTACGGGTCGTGTCGATGATGTGCTCAACGTGTCTGGGCATCGCATGGGTACCGCCGAGGTTGAGAGCGCGCTGGTGTTGCATGAGGATATCGCGGAGGCGGCGGTCGTCGGCTACCCCCACGATATCAAGGGACAGGGCATTTACTGCTTCGTAACGCCGATGGACGGCGTCGAGCCCAGCGAAGAACTGCGCAAGGCGCTGGTGCAACTCTGTGCCAGCGAGATCGGCCCGATCGCCAAGCCGGACGTGATCCAGTGGGCGCCGGGTCTGCCAAAAACCCGATCGGGCAAGATCATGCGACGGATTCTGCGCAAGATTGCGGAAAATGAGGTCGGCAGTCTCGGCGATACGAGCACGCTGGCCGACCCTTCTGTGGTTGATCATCTGGTCGCCAACCGCGCGCACCCGGTCAGCTGATCGGGTGACTCAGCGCAGGTCGCGCAGGTGCAGGGTCGTGTTGCGTCCGCGGTGTGCAATCTGCGCCAGCAACAGCTCTGCGGTCGCAATGGCGTCCAGCAGTGCATTATGCGCAGCGTGCACAGGCAGGCCATAGTGCGCGCGGCAGCCCGCCAGGGTTAACGCGCCCGGTGCACAGGCCTGGTTACGGCGTTCCCGCTGTTTCTGCTCAAGGCGCAGTGTATCGATTGTCGGTAGCAGCAGTGGCGCTCCGTACAGGCGTTGACACTGTCGATCCAGAAAGGCGATATCGAGTGCGGCGTGGTGAAACACGAGCACGCGGCCGGCCGCCGCCTGCAGGAACGCTTCCATGACCGTTGAGATGGGCGCGCCCTGGGCCAGTTCCCGGTCGTGGATATGGTGAATGGTGGCACTCTGGCCAACAGCCTGCTCTCCGGCAATCAGGTAGTGGCGCGCACTGGCGAGCTGAATGGCGCCGTGCTCGATGGCAACCCAGCCGAGGCTCAGCAGCGCACCTGTCGCGGGATCAAGGGAGGACATCTCACCGTCACAAACCAGAAACGGTGCTTCTCTGCAGGCGGTCCGGCCGGCTGGCGTGGGGTGTTGCCAGCATGCCGCCAACGGCGTCCCCGCCGCCTGCCGCCGGCGTGAGCGGCGCAGCCGCAGCCACATCAGCCCATACCCGCCCGGTAGGTTTGGCGCACGGCGGCCTGTGACTCGTCGATCAGGGTGAAGGCATCGCGCAGTTGCTCGCGCGCCAATGTCGGCAGCTCGTGTGGTTTAAGGAAGTTGTCCGGTGTTTCCCCCGCCATGATCTGCTGGCACTGGTGCTGCAGGCGGTGTTGTTGAATGCAGTGCAGGGCATCGGCCAGGTTGCGGCTGTCGCCCATGGTCATTTTCTTCTCCCGCGCCAGAGCCCGTAAACGCTCTTCTGTGTTGACAGCCGGTATGCGGTGAGCCAGCGCGTGCAGGCGGACGATCTCGGTGATCGGCAACACCCCGCGTTTCTTGACATCCACCGCGTCGCGGTGCTCGCCATTGCGCTCCACCACAAAACGGCGGAACATTCCCAGCGGTGGCCGGCTCTCCAGAGCATTTGCGGCCAGCGCGGCAAGAAAAATGGAGTTGCGCGACGCCTCCTGCAGCATCACCTCCTGAAGAGCTTCGCACAGACTCTCCTCGCCGTAGATGGGCCGCAGGTCGAAGAAGATGCTGACACGCATCACCGCCGCCGGAGAGGGGGTGATGGTCCAGCCGCGCACAGTATCCTGCCAGCGGTGCAGCGGTTGCCGCCAGCTGTCCGTGGTTGCCATGATTTCGCCGCGGCAGTAAGGGTAGCCGCAGAGTTGCAGGCCGTCGCAGACGCGCCGCGCCAGGTCGGTAAACCAGCCCGCGTGTTCAGGCTGCGTATCATCGGCGAGAATCACGCCGTTGTCCTGATCGGCGCCAAACAGCTGCTCGGCACGCGCCTGGGAACCGAATCCGACCCAGCACCACCCCGCGGGGGCAGGCCCCAGTTCGGCTTCTGCCAGCTGAATCAGGCGCACGGTTACGGCATCCGATATGGCTGTCAGGACGCGGCTGACCTGATGTGCGTGCATGCCAGACTGGCTCCACTGAACCACCAGCGCCGGCATGCTCCCCAGCAGTGTCTTGATGCCCTCGGCGCTGTCTTGCCTGGAGATATGCTGCACGAGATACACCGGGTCGTTCTGGCGCGCGAGTATCAGATCTGACGTGGTGATCATGCCCGCGAGCCGGCCCCCTTCCATGACCGGCAAGTGGTGATAGCCACGCTGGGTCATCAGCAAGGTTGCATCAAACAGGGTGCAGTCCGCTCCCACTGTTTCCGGCTGTGTTGTCATGATGCGGGCAATGGGTGTGTCGGCAGGCAGTGCTGCCGTCAACGCCCGCGCTCGCAGATCGCGGTCGGTGATAATGCCCTGCAGGCAGGTGCCATCGAGTACCAGTGCCGAAGAGACTCGCCTTTGCGTCATGGCGTGGGCAACGCTCTGCAGGGTGTCGCTACCGCGGACGGTGAGCAGCTCCGTGCTCATAGAGTCGCGGATGCTCAGCAGCAGCGTGCTGGGGGATGACTGATAACGGGCGGCGCGCCGCAGTCGCCGGCTGCGCTGGCTGCTGAAATGGCGGTCGATATCCCGGTGTGCCTGGCGCAGTGCCTGGTAGGCGCTGTCCGGGACAAAATACACCAGCGCATCCTCGATCACGCAGGCCCGCACCTCGCCGCGTTCGGCGTTCAGGCCGCCAATGTGAAAGCTCTCGCCTTCGCCCAGGCGATCCAGCAGGGTGTTGTCTGCATCGCGCAGATCGACGGCACCGCTGCGCAGTATGCGCAAGCCGCGGGGCTCGGAGCCGGCATCAAAAGATTCGCCACGGGTGTGGTAGCTGATGGCAACCGACGTCAGGAGGTCCGCCAGCGCTGCCGGAGAAAGCCGGTCGAAGGGCAGTGTGCCGGCGAGAAAATCCGTGATCGGTGCCAGATCCACGGGCGCGCGTGGCAGGGCGGGCGCATCATCACCTGTGGCCACAGTCAGGGCCCCAGCGTGCGGAAGCGCTGCAGAAAATCCGAACCCGTGTCCGCGAAGTAGCGGCTGCCGCCTGCGGCAGCAACCAGTTGCAGTCTGGCCCCTGCGGTGGGTAGTGCGGGCAGATTCAGCACCCAGTGTTGGGGGCTTGAGTCCTGCGGACGCATCGCCCGCGGCTCGGCCGTGCGGCCGGCTTCCTCAATGGCCACGACAGCGCCCTCCAGCGGGTGCGACGCCTGCAACCGCAGTTGCCAGCCAGGACCCTGCGCCTGTACGTCGATTTCAAGCTCCAGGTTGCCATTCGCCAATGCGCAACGGCCGCTGTCGTAGCGACAGCTGCTCTTGGCAATGAGCGGGTAGTCGCGCCCCGCCTCAGCCCGGTGCGGCTGTTCGCCGACCAGTTGACCCACGGCGAACCACGCGCCAATGGACAGCAACGGGGCCACCAGCAGGGCGATGATGACGTGTCGGTTGCGGAACATCGGCTTTTCTCCTGCTCTCAGTGGTCGTGTGCGGCGCTGGCGCCAGCCGGTACGCGGATGTGCTCCACGAGTTCCTGTACCGACTCCGGCGGCGCGCTGGTGACGCGGCTGACCAGCATGGCCACGGCGAAGTTGACGACCGCACCTACCGCGCCGAAGGCATTGGGTTCAATCCCCAGGAACCAGTTGGCCGGCATGTCACCGAGGAACGCGGTCGAAGCAATGAACATAATACCCTTGTGCTGGAACACGTAGAACAGGGTCACCCCGATGCCTGCGACCATGCCGGCAATCGCGCCCTCCTTGGTGGTGCGTTTGGAGAAGATGCCCATCATCAAGGCCGGGAAGATGGAGGACGCGGCGAGTCCGAACGCCAGCGCCACGGTGCCCGCGGCAAAACCGGGCGGGTTGAAGCCCAGATAACCTGCCCCGGCGATCGCGGCGGCCATGGCGACCCGGCTGGCACGCAGCTCGGCGCGTTCGGAAATGCCGGGCGCAATCATGCCTTTCAGCAGGTCATGGGAAATGGCCGAGGCAATGGCCAGCAACAGCCCGGCCGCCGTGGACAGCGCGGCGGCGAGGCCGCCGGCAGCCACCAGCGCGATCACCCAGTTGGGCAGCTGTGCGATTTCGGGGTTGGCCAGTACCATGATGTCGTTGTCCACGGTCACCATCTCGTTGACCGTCGGGTCGGCGTTGTACTGGATGCGGCCATCCCGGTTCTTGTCCTCGAAGGCCAGCAGACCGGTGGTTTCCCAGTTGCGGAACCAGTCGGGGCGCTCGTCATACACCAGGTGTTCACCGGGCGCGGGCTCGATGGTCTGCATCAGGTTCAGGCGGGCCATGCCGGCCACTGCGGGTGCTGTGGTATAGAGAATGGCAATGAACAACAGTGCCCAGCCGGCGGAGCTGCGTGCGTCGCGTACCTTGGGTACGGTGAAGAAGCGAATGATGACGTGGGGCAGGCCCGCGGTGCCGATCATCAGTGACGCCGTGTAGGCAAACATGTTCAGGCCGCTGAGCCGGTATTCCGTGGTGTACTCGTTGAAGCCCAGTTCCATCACCATCTGGTCCAGCTTGTCGAGCAGATAGGTGTCGGTGCCGATCAGTGTGCTCCCCAGGCCCAGCTGCGGGAAGGGATTTCCGGTCAGGTTCAGGCTGATGAATATTGCGGGAATGGTATAGGCCATGATCAGCACGCAGTACTGTGCAATCTGCGTGTAGGTGATGCCTTTCATACCCCCCAGCACCGCGTAGAAGAACACAATGCACATGCCCACCAGCAAGCCGGTGCCGTAGTCCACTTCGAGGAAGCGCGAGAAGGCGACACCGATGCCCTTCATCTGGCCAATCACATAGGTGACGGAGCAGATGATCAGGCACACCACCGCTACCGCGCGTGCTGCGTTGGAGTAAAACCGGTCCCCGATGAATTCGGGGACCGTGAACTTGCCATACTTGCGCAGGTAGGGCGCCAGAAACATGGCGAGAATGACGAAGCCGCCGGTCCAGCCCATCAGGAACACGGAGCCGCCATAGCCCATGAAGGCAATCATGCCGGCCATGGAGATGAATGAGGCAGCGGACATCCAGTCCGCCGCCGTGGCCATGCCATTGGCGACGGGATGCACACCGCCGCCGGCGACATAAAAGTCCCTGGTGGAGCCGGCGCGCGACCAGATCGCGATGCCAATGTACAGCGCGAAGCTGGCACCAACCACGAGGTAAGTCAGAGTTTGCAGTTCCATGAGGCGGCCCTAGTCCTCTTCCACGTTGAATTCGCGGTCGAGTTTGGCCATCTTGCGCGTGTAGTAAAAAATCAGCAGCACGAAAATAAAGATGGAGCCTTGCTGGGCGAACCAGAAACCGAGCTTGTAACCACCTATCTGGATCTGGTTGAGCACATCGACAAACAGGATGCCGCAGCCGAAACTCACCGCGAACCAGACCAGCAGAAGTTTCACCATCAGGGCAAGATTACGGCGCCAATAGGCCAGCGCCTGGGCCTCGGTCAAACGTGACATGGGGTCCTCCATTACTGTTGTTATCGTCGCGGGCGGTTGCTAGCGGATACGGTATCACTGCCCAGCGCCCGGGAAAACGCCCGCGCGCTGCGGTGGCCGGTGAGTGGTGTTGCAAGGCGCCGCCCGTTGCAGGCGTCAGGCCGCTGCCGGTTTTTGACAGTCGCGGGCCGCTGGCGGTGTTATCCTCCGCGTAAATGACTACAATTTGCGCTCAACGATCCCCGTCACGATAAAAGGAGAACACCCCAATGCACGGTTTGATGATGGATATGCCGCTGTTGATCACCTCGATCATCCAGCATGCCGAGCGGGTTAATGGCGACCAGGAAATCGTATCGGTCACCCGCGACAACCCGCGTCATCGATATACCTATCGCGAGGCGTTCGCGCGTACCCGCCAGCTTGCCAATGCCATGGAGCCCTGGGGCCTGCAGCGCGGTGATCGCATCGGCACCCTGGCCTGGAACGACTATCGACACCTGGAAACCTACTACGCCTCAGCCTGCAGCGGCTTCGTCTGTCACACCATCAACCCGCGGCTGTTTCCCGAGCAATTGGTCTACATCATCAACCACGCGGAAGACCGCTACGTATTCATCGACCCCGACTTCGTGCCGCTGGCGGAGAAGCTGGCCCCGGAATGCCCCGGGGTGCAGGGCTGGGTGGTGCTGACCAGCGCCGAGCATATGCCGGAGACCACGCTGCCCAATGCGCTCTGCTACGAAACCCTTATTCACGGCGCCAGCAGCGACTTCGACTGGCCGGAACTGGACGAGCGTGACGCCTGTGCCCTGTGCTACACATCGGGCACGACGGGTCACCCCAAGGGCGTGCTGTACTCGCACCGTTCCACCATGCTGCACGCCTACGCCACCATGATGCCCGACGCCATGGGTCTCTCGGCCAGCGATGTGGTGCTGCCCATCGTCCCGATGTTCCATGTCAACGCCTGGGGCAATCCGTATTCCTGCCCGATGGCGGGCTCCAAGCTGGTGTTCCCCGGGAACAAGATGGGCGATGGCGAAACCCTCTCCAGCCTCATCAACGAAGAGCAGGTGACCATGTCGGCCGGTGTGCCCACCGTCTGGCTGGCCCTGCTCGCGCACCTCAAGGCAACCGGCAAGCAGGTGGAATCACTGAAGCGCATCGTGGTCGGCGGCGCCGCCTGTCCCCTGGCCATTGCGGAGGAGTTTGACCGCTACGGCGTGGTGACCCGGGTCGGCTGGGGAATGACCGAGATGAGCCCCCTCGGCAGCATCAACGCCAGCGATAGCGAGCGTGAGCGCTTCAGTGAGGAAGAGTATCGCAAGCTTCGCCTGAAGGCGGGACGGCCCATCTTCGGCGTGGAGATGAAGATTGTCGGTGACGACGGCCAGGAATTGCCGTGGGACGGCAAGGCCTATGGCTCCCTGAAAGTGCGGGGCCCCTGGATCTGCTCGGGTTACTACAAGCGCGATGCAGACGGCGCGCACGCGGAATCGGGCTGGTTCGAAACCGGCGACGTCGCCACGATCGATCCCGATGGCTACATGGCCATCACCGACCGCACCAAGGATGTCATCAAGTCCGGCGGTGAGTGGATCTCCTCGATCGAATTGGAAAACGTCGCGATGAGTCACCCCAAGGTCGCAGAGGCGGCGGTCATTGGTCACTACCACCCCAAGTGGAGCGAGCGGCCACTGCTGATTGTCGTGCGCAAGGGCGATGGACAGGACTTGTCGGCCACCGATATGCTGGCGTGGTTCGAGGGCAAGGTCGCGACCTGGTGGAGGCCGGATGCCGTCGAGTTTGTGGACGAGCTGCCACACGGCGCTACCGGCAAGATCCACAAGGTATCGCTGCGCGAGCAGTTCAAGGACTACAGCTTCCCCGGGCAGTAAATGCCCTCTGTGCCCCGGCCCTCGCGGCTGGGGTATGACTTCACTATGCGTAGTTTGTTGCTCTGATAATTACGAATTTCGGTTGTAAAACCGCGTTTCACTGTCTAGTATTGTGATCCGAGTTACCAGTTTGCACGTGTCGCCATGGTCAACAACGAATCACAACAGCGTACATTGCCGCAGGTTGTCGCAGCTACTGCACGGGCCTTGCCGGAGCGGGTGGCCATCAGCGACGGGCCTGTGTCGCTTACCTATGCCGAACTGGATGCTGCCAGGCTGCAGGCTGCGCGCGCCTTCCTCGCGGCGGGCCTGGGTCACGGTGACCGTATCGCCATCTGGGCGCCCAACATGTGGCAGTGGATTGTTGCGGCCATGGGCGCACAGACTCTGGGGGGCGTGCTGGTCCCTTTGAACACACGCCTGAAAGGGGCAGAGGCCGGTTTCATCCTGCGTCGCAGTGGTGCCCGTTGGCTGTTCACGGTGGGCGAGTTCCTCGGCATGCGTTACCCGGCGATGCTGGCAGGGGAGGACTTGCCTGACCTGCAGGATATCGTGCTGTTTGAGGGCGAAGCCGGGGATGACACATCCTGGGCCGACTTCCTCGCGCGTGGCGACAATGTGCCCCTGGCAGAGGTTGAGGCTCGCGCCGGTGAGCTGCGCCCCGACGACACCCTGGACATCCTGTTCACCTCAGGCACCACGGGGCAACCCAAGGGCGTGGTCACCAGCCACGGGCAGAATATTCGCGCCTTTACCACCTGGAGCGCGACGGTAGGTCTGACAAGTGAAGACAACTACCTGATTATCAACCCGTTTTTTCATTCCTTCGGGTACAAGGCGGGCTGGCTCGCGGCTACCATCACCGGGGCGCGCATGCTGCCGGTCAAGCAGTTTGACCTCGATGCTGTGCTCGGTCAGATTCATCGGGACAGGGTGTCGGTCATTCCCGGCCCGCCCACCATCTATCAATCCTTGCTCAGTCATCCGCGGCGCGCGGACTACGACCTTTCCAGTCTGCGGCTGGCGGTGACCGGCGCTGCACCGGTGCCCGTGTCCCTGATCCAGAAGATGCGCAGCGAGCTGGGTTTCAAGGTGGTGGTGACCGCCTACGGGCTCACCGAGTCCTGTGGCGTTATCTCCATTTGTCGCCCGGAAGACAGCGCTGAGCGCATTTCACACAGCTCAGGGCGCGCCATGGACGGTGTGGAAATGCAGTGTGTCGACGCCGATGGTGTCGCCGTCCCGGCGGGTACCGAGGGGGAAATCTGGTGTCGTGGCTACAATGTCATGCAGTGCTACCTCGACAATCCGGAAGAAACGGCGCGCACCATCACCGCAGACGGCTGGTTGAAAACCGGCGATGTGGGCGTAATGGACGAAGATGGCTACGTGCGCATCACCGACCGCATCAAGGATATGTTCATAGTGGGAGGATTCAATTGTTACCCCGCTGAAATTGAAAACAGCCTGCACAGCATGCCCGGCGTCACCCGGGCTGCGGTGATCGGCGTGCCGGATGAGCGCATGGGCGAAGTCGCCTGCGCATGGATTGTGCCGGCCCCGGGCGCGGCCCTGGATGAGGCCGCAGTCATCGCCTGGGCGCGGGAGAACATGGCCAACTACAAAGTCCCGCGCCTCGTGCGGTTTGTGTCCGAACTGCCCATGAATGCCGGTGGCAAAGTGTTGAAGAACGAACTGCGCCAGCGCATGGCAGCGGAGCGGGGTTAGCGCGCTGATGGCCGGGCAGGAGCAGCGAGCGGAGCGCATACCCCCGATTGACCTGGATGAGACGGATCACGCCATCATTGCCCTGCTGCGCGCGGACGGGCGGCTGCCCTTCCGCTCTATCGCACGGGAACTGGGCCTGACCGAGGCGACCGTGCGGGCAAGGGTGCGGCGCCTGGAAGACTCACGTACCATGCGCGTGGTGGCCGTGACCGATATCGAGGCGGCTGGGTTCGGCATGTTGCTGGCGATCGGCGTACAGGTGGAGAACCGCTCTCCTGAGGATGTGGCGCGTGAGCTCGCTGGCGTGCCCGAGGTGTTCTCGGTCAACGTCGTGGTAGGCGCCCAGGATATCGAGATTCTGATGGTGGCCGAAGATCAGGTTGCGCTGCACCGGCTGCTGCACGAGCGTATTGCGACCATGCCCGGTGTGCGCCGCTTGACGCCAGCGCTGGCGGTTAACGTGCTGAAGAATCAGCCCGATTGGGTGCCTTTTGATCGGGGTGCGGGGGCATGACGCGGCGCTGTCTGGACGCCGTAGACCGGCAGATTGTTGCGAGGTTGTCTGAGGATGCCCGCATCAGCAACCGTCAGATTGCCACCGACCTCGGTGTCACCGAGGGCACGGTGCGGGCGCGGGTCAGGCGCATGGAAGAGGAGCGGCAGATTCGCATCACCGCGGTCACCAACATCGATCGCTTTCGCAATGGCGCACTGGCGTATATCTGGATAGAGGTCGAGCGCAGCCACCAGGTACAGGCGGTCGCGCAGGCACTTGCGGAAATCGCTGAGCTCGGCTTTGTCGGCGAGATGCTTGGCCGGTCTGACCTGCTGGCCATTACCATGGTGCGCAGCAACGAGCATCTCGCGGAGTTTGTGCACCAGCGCATCAGTGGAATTCCCGGTGTGCGGCGTACTGAAAGCACGCTCGGGGTCAATTTTGTCAAACACGATTACCGCATGGCGCGGATCGTCAGCTGAAGGAAAGCAACATGGATAAACGGCTCAGTGCCCGCGATGCGGTGGCACAAATCGAAGACGGCATGACCGTGGGTATCGGCGGTTGGGGGCCGCGGCGCAAGCCGATGGCACTGGTGCGCGAAATCCTCCGCTCAGATGTGAAGGACCTTACGGTAGTCGCCTACGGCGGTGCCGACGTTGGCATGCTCTGTGCCGCGGGCAAGGTGAAAAAACTGGTGTTCGCCTTCGTGTCACTGGACTTCATTCCGCTGGAACCGTATTTCCGCCAGGCTCGCCAGAGCGGCTCCATCGAGGTGATGGAGATCGACGAGGGCATGATGCTGTTGGGCTTGCGCGCGGCTGCCTGGGGCCTACCCTTCATTCCCACCGAGGTAGGTCTGGGTACCGATGTCATCACCCAGAATCCGGATATCAAGCTGATCGACAGTCCGTACGACGACAAGGAGTGGGTGGCCATGCCGGCGCTGAATCTCGACGTGTCGTTGATTCACGTCGACCGTGCCGATTTTCGCGGTGTTTGCCAGATTGCGGGCCCGGACCACTACCTCGACGACTGGTTTGCACGCGCTGCCAAGACCACCATCGTGTCCTGTGACGAGCTGGTCGATACCGCGTTCTTCGCCGATCCCGCGAGGGCGCGGGAGGTGTTCTGGGAACGCTCCGCCACGAGCGCCATTGTGGAGATACCCGGTGGTGCGCATCCCACGTCCTGCAATCCGCTGTACGGTTTCGATGTGCCTCATTTCAAGGCGTACACCGCATCAGCCAAGGAGGGTGGCATAGAGAGCTACCTGGAGAAATACCTGGGGGCCGATGAGGCCGAATACCAGCGCAACGTGGGTGGGCTGGATGCCATCCGCGCACTCGCGCTGCCCACTTACTGACACGCCCAGGGAGACTATCGCATGTCAACTGTAGCAACCGGTTACACCCTTGCCGAACTGTGCATCGTTGCCGCCGCCGAGGCCTTCCGCCATGACGGCGAAGTGCTGGCCACAGGCATCGGCGTGGTGCCCAGGCTGGCCGCCAGCCTGGCCATGAAAACCTTCAACCCGGACCTGATGATGACGGACTCCGAGGCATTCATGCTCAGCGAGCCCAATCCACTGGGCAAGCGCCCGGCAGATTTCCGCCAGGCCAATGAAAGCTGGATGGGCTTCTCGCGCATTTTCGACAACGTATGGAGCGGCAAGCGTCACGCCATGCTGGGCCCCACCCAGATTGACCGTTTCGGTCAGACCAACACCTCGGCACTCGGCGGCACCTATCAGCAACCGAAAGTGATGATGCTGGGTGCGCGCGGCTTCCCGGGCAACTCCATTTGCCACGCCAACAGCTTCTTTGTGCCCGGGCACAACACGCGGGTATTCATGGACGGAGAGTGTGATTTTGTCTCCTCCATCGGTTATAACCCGGCGCGCTTGCCGCGTGGTCGTTCGCTGGATGACGTTGATATACGCCGTGTCGTGACCAACCTCTGTGTGATGGATTTCGGCGGGCCTGATCACCAGATACGCCTGCTCTCGCTACACCCCGGAGTGACGGTTGAGGAGGTGCAGGAAAACACCGGATACCCTATTGCGGTACCGGCGGATGTGCCGACAACACCCGCGCCGACCGCCGAGCAGCTGGCGATCATCGCGGCGCTTGATCCGCACAACCAGCGCGCTGCACAAATCGCTGACAACCCGCCCGGAATCCGGGCCTGAGGCACCGCCATGCTCACCACTCGACTGACCGACCTGCTAGGCTGCCGTTACCCCATCGTGCAAACCGCGATGGGATGGGTGGCAGATCCCCGTCTGGTTGCGGGCAGCTGCAATGCCGGCGGGTTCGGCTTTCTGGCCGGCGCAACCATCCCCCCGGAGGAGATGGAGCGCGATATTCTCCAGGTCAAGGCACTCACCGACCGGCCTTTCGGCGTGAACTTCCACATGTACCAGCCCAATGCGTCGGACATCATCGATATGGTGATTCGGCACGGGGTGCGCGCCGTGAGTTATTCGCGCTCGCCGGGCCCGGAGATGGTTCGCAGGCTCAAGGATGCGGGCGTGATCTGCATGCCGACGGTCGGCCTGCCGAAGCATGCGGTGAAAGCCGTGGAGCTGGGTGCGGACGCGGTCACTGTGCAGGGCGGTGAGGGCGGTGGCCATACCGGTGCGGTGCCGACAACGCTGCTGATACCGCAGGTTGTGGATGCGGTCGGCGCCCAGGTGCCGGTGGTCGCCGCGGGTGGATTCAAGGACGGTCGCGGCCTGGTCGCCGCACTGGCCTGGGGTGCCGATGGCGTTGCCATGGGCACACGCTTTCTGCTAACCCGAGAGTCGCCGGTGCCGGAGGCCACCAAGCAGCGCTACCTCGACTGCAAGAACCCGGCGGATATCATTGTCTCACGCGCCATGGACGGTATGCCCCAGCGCATGATCATGAACGAATTGCTGGCCGAACTCGAGCGCGCCTCTAAGCTGCGCAAACTGCTTATCGCCATGCGCAACGGTCTTGCCTTTCGCAAGTACACCGGGGCCAGCGTGGTCAGCCTGCTGAAGTCGGCGATCGCCATGAGTCGCAGTGACGACATGACCGCTGCCCAGGCCATCATGTCGGCCAATGCGCCGATGATCATCCAGAAAGCGATGGTGGATGGTGAACCCGCCCGCGGCGTTTTGCCCAGCGGTCAGGTCGCGGGCGTGATCGACACGCTGCTGACCTGCGAGGAGCTGATCCAGTCCATCGTCGATGAGGCCGAGGCGCGCCTGCGGGTGCTCGCGGCCCGTGTTCCCGCCAACGCCTAATTCAACGTACCGACAGGTAGAGAATCATGAGCAAACCGTTTCACACCACCATCGACGCCGGCATCGCCGAGATGATCCTGGACAAGCCGCCCGTGAATGCGTTCGACAGTGCCGGCTGGTTCGCCATTGCCGAGGAAATTGATGCGCTGGGCCGGGATGACGCCGTGCGCGTCATACTGATTGCCGCCGAGGGTCGTGGTTTTTGCGCCGGGGTCGATATCAAGGAACTTGCCGCTGAGCCGACGCGCATCGTTGACGTCAACAAGGGGAACTACGAAACCTTCCGTGCCATACATCGCAACCCGAAGCCGGTCATCATCGCCTTGCACGGCTTTGTTCTGGGCGGTGGCATCGGCATGGCAGGCGCCGCGGACATTCTGGTTGCGTCTGACTGCGCCCGCTTCGGCGTACCGGAGATCGACCGCGGCGCCATGGGGGGCGGGGCCCACCTGCAACGTATGTTCCCGGTGCAGAAAGTTCGCTACATGTATTTCACTGGCGAGTTCATCGACGCGCAGGAGGCCTATCGCCTGGGCGCCGTCGAAAAGGTGGTCACCCGTGAGGCATTGCTGCCGACGGCTCGGGACATTGCCGCCACCATCGCCAGCAAGTCACCGGCCATGGTGAAGCTGGCCAAGGAGGCGCTGACCGGCATCGAGGACGGCAACCTGGAGGACAAGTACCGCTGGGAACAGGGCTTCACGCTGGAGGCCTATACCGTGGGAGATTCCCAGGAATCCCGGGATGCGTTTGTGGAAAAACGCGACGCCAAATTCTGAACGCAGGACTGACACATGCAACTGGCATTTACTGAACAGCAACAGGCCTTCCGCAGCGAAATCCGCGCCTGGCTCAAGGCCAATGTGCCCGCGGAGCCGCTCAGGACCTTCGACACCGAAGAGGGCTTCCAGCAGCACCGCGAATGGGAAGCGACCCTCAATCAGGGTCGCTGGGGTATGGTGACCTGGCCCGAGGCACTCGGCGGGCGCGGTTGTGACCTGATCGAGTGGCTGATCTTCGAGGAGGAATACTACCGCGCAGGGGCGCCCCTGCGGGTGAACCAGAACGGTATCTTCCTGCTCGGCCCCACCCTTATGGAGTACGGTACCGAGGAGCAGAAAGCGCGCTTCCTGCCGGCCATGGCAGAAGGCCGCGATATCTGGGCGCAGGGCTGGTCGGAGCCGGGCGCGGGATCCGATATGGCAGCCATTCGCTCCACCGCCCAGCGCGATGGTGACAAGTACATCATCAACGGTCAGAAAACCTGGTCCACGCGGGCCGTTTGGGCGGACTGGCTGTTCGGCATGTTCCGCACGGATCCGGAGTCGGAGCGCCACCGCGGCCTCACCTTCATCCTGGTGCCCCTGAAAACCCCCGGTATCACGGTGCGGCCCATCCCTCAGCTGGATGGGCTGCCGGGCTTCGCCGAGATTTTCTTCGACAACGTCGAAGTGGATGTCAGCAATCGCCTGGGCGACGAGGGCGCAGGCTGGGCGGTGGCCATGGCGACCGCCGGTTTCGAACGCGGGTTGATGCTCCGTTCCCCGGCGCGCTTTCAGGAAACGGCGCGCCGACTGGTGGAGCTGTACCGGGCCAATGAGGCCAGTGTGAGTCACGATCCGCAGATTCGCGAAGCGGTGATGCGCGCCTATCTTGACGCGGAGAGCTATTGCCTGAGCACCTACCAGACGGCCTGCCGCCTGAGCCAGGGTGGCAAGATCGGCGCCGAGTCGTCTACCAACAAGATCTTCTGGTCCGAGCTGGACCAGAATATGCACGCCACAGCCATGAGTATCCTGGGCGCGCGCGCCGAACTCCTGCCGCATGCGCCGGCGGCCAGCGGCGTGGGCCACTGGCTGGACGGCTGGCTGTTCTCACAGTCGGGCCCCATCTACGCCGGCACCAACGAGATTCAACGCAACATCATCGCCGAGCGCATGCTCGGTATGCCGAGGTAACCATGGATTTTACATTCAGCGAAGACCAGTTGCTGTTTCAGGATTCCGTCCGCGGCTTTCTGGTCAATGAAATCACGCCCGAGCGGCTGCGCGCCGGCTGGGACACAGACACCGGCCGCGACCCTGCACTCTGGCAGCAGCTGGCGGAGCTGGGCCTCACCGCGCTGACCGTGCCGGAAGAACACGGTGGCCTGGGCATGAATGCGGTGGATTTTGTGCTGCTGGCCCAGGAGTGCGGTTACGTCGCCCTGCCGGAGCCGCTGGTGAATCATGCGCTGGTCGCGGTGCCGCTGCTGGAGGGTCTGGGTGGGGAGCTGGCGGCACGCTGGCTGCCGTTGGCCGCCACAGGAGAAGCCCGCATCGTGGCGGCGGTGGCGCAGAACCTCGTGGTCGAGGATGCCCATGTCGCGGATCTCCTGCTGCTGGAGCGTGACGGGCAGTGGTACGCCCTGGAACAGGGGCAGTTCAGCTGCGAACGCAACGAGAGTGTCGACCCCGGCCGTCGCCTGTTCTCGGTGACCCTGCCGGCCAACGCAACGCCGGTAGCCGACGGGGCGCAGGCAAAGATCCTGCGCAGTGCAACCCTGAACCGCGGTGCGCTGGGGTGCGCGGCCCAGGCGCTGGGGCTGGCGCAGCGGATGATTGATCTTTCCGTGCAGTACACCGCCGATCGCAAGCAGTTCGGCAAGCCGATTGGTTCCTTCCAGGCGGTCAAGCATCACATGGCCAATGTGGCGGTGCGCCTGGAGTACGCCAAGGCGCCGGTGCACCGCGCAGCCTACGCCGTCGCGGAAGACGCAGCGGCGGCGGGACTGGCGGTGGCCCAGGCCAAGCTGATGGCCTGTGAAGCGGCCAATCTGGCTGCCAAGAACAGCATCCAGGTGCACGGAGCGATGGGTTACACCTGGGAGGTGGACCTGCACATCTTCATGAAGAAAGCCTGGGCACTGGCCAATACCTGGGGTGACGCCGGTTGGCACAAACAGCAGGTCGCGGCGGCAATTTTCGCGGATGACGCGGCACTGGGTGCCGGCGCCACCTTCCAGTAACACAAACGAGGACAGAGAATCATGGCGGATGCCTATATTGTAGATGCAGTGCGCAGCCCGACCGGCCGCCGCAAGGGCGGGCTTGCGGGGGTTCACGGCGCGGATCTCGGGGCTCACGTGCTGAAGACCCTGGTGGAGCGCAATGGTATTCCAGACGCGGACTACGACGACGTCATGTTTGGCTGCGTGGACACCATTGGCCCGCTGGCCGGAGATATCGCCCGTACCTGCTGGCTGGCTGCCGGCCTGGATGAAGCCGTGCCCGGTACGACAATCGACCGGCAGTGCGGTTCATCGCAGCAGGCTGTGCATTTTGCCGCGCAGGCGATCATGGCAGGTGTCAACGATGTGGTGATTGCGGGTGGCGTACAAACCATGACGCAAATCCCGATCTCCTCCGCCATGCTGGCGGCGGAGCCTTTGGGCTTCACTGATCCCTTTTCGGGAAGTGAGGGCTGGGTGGCCCGCTACGGCAAGGTACCCGTGTCACAGTTCAACTCGGCACAAATGATCGCCGATAAGTGGGGCTTCAGCCGCAGCGATATGGAAGCGTTTGCACTGCAATCCCATACACGGGCATTGCAGGCCATCAATGAAGGCCGTTTCGCGCGCGAAATCGCGCCGCTGGCCGGCGTGGAAATGGACGAAACCCCGCGCCAGACGACCATGGAGAAAATGGCCGAGCTGCAGCCGCTGCAGGAGGGTGGGACGATCACGGCGGCGGTGTCCAGCCAGACCTGTGATGCCTCCTCCGCGATGCTGATTGTCTCCGAGGCCGCCCTGAAGCGCTATAACCTGACTCCCCGGGCCCGCATTGCGCACATGAGCGTGCGCGCTGCAGACCCTATCTGGATGCTCACCGCGCCGATCCCTGCAACGGAGTACGCGCTCAAGCGTGCCGGCATGCGCCTGGCCGACATCGATCTGGTGGAGATCAACGAGGCCTTTGCGTCGGTGGCGATGGCGTGGCTGCATGACACCGGCTTCGATCCGGCCAAGACCAACGTCAACGGTGGTGCCATTGCCCTCGGACATCCGCTGGGCGCAACCGGCACCAAACTGATGACCACCCTGCTGCACGAGCTGGAGCGCAGTGGCGGCCGTTACGGCCTGCAAACCATGTGTGAAGGCGGCGGTCAGGCGAACGTGACGATTATCGAGAGGCTGTGATATGAGCAAGATATGTGAAGGACGTGTGGTAATTATCACCGGTGCCGGGGGCGGCTTGGGTGCTGCACACGCGCGGGTGCTCGCCGGTGAGGGCGCAAAGGTCGTCGTCAACGACATCAACGAGGCGGCGGCGCAGGCCGTGGTGGACGATATCCGCAAGGCAGGCGGTGAGGCGGTGGTGAATACATCGGACATCACCCATTACGACGACAGCCTGAATGCGGTGAAGCAGGCCATTGAGACCTTCGGTGACCTGCATGCCGTCGTCAACAATGCCGGCGTCAATCGGGATCGCATGTTCGCCTCGATGACCGAGGCCGAGTGGGACACGATCATGGCGGTGCATCTGAAGGGGCATTTCTGCATCAGCTCCCACGCTGTGCACTACTGGCGTGGTCAGTCGAAAGCGGGCAAGGCAGTCGACGCACGTATCATCAACACCACCTCCGGTGCCGGCCTTCAGGGCTCTATCGGCCAGTCGAACTATGCGGCGGCAAAAGCCGGCATTGCCGCGCTGACCCTGAACCAGGCGGCAGAGCTGGCCCGCTACGGCATCACGGCGAATGCCGTGGCCCCCGCAGCGCGCACTGGCATGACTACCGCTGTTGAGGAAATGGCGCAGCGCATGGCCAAGCCCGAGGATGGCAGCTTCGACTACTGGGCACCGGAAAATGTGTCCTCGCTGTTTGCCTACCTGGTCTCCACCGAGTCCTCGGCGGTCACCGGTCGCGTGTTCGAAGCCGAGGGCGGTCGCATCTCCATTGCCGACGGCTGGCGCTCCACAGAGCCGGTGGACAAGGGGGATCGCTGGCTACCGGAGGAAGTGGCCGGTGCGGTACAGCAGTTGCTGGCGCGTGAGGTGCCGGCGCAAAAAGTCTACGGCACCTGAGGCAGGTCGCATGGAATTTCGTTTTACCGAAGAGCAGCAAATGATCCGCGACACCGCCGAGGCGTTTCTCGCCGAGGTCTCCACCCCCGCCGCGGTGCGCGAGGCGATGGCGACCGAGCGCGGCTACAGCGAAGCGCTCTGGCAGCAGATCAGTCAGGAGATGATGTGGCCCGCCCTGCACATCCCGGAAGCCTGTGGTGGCCTTGGGCTGGGGTTTGTCGAGCTGGCTGCCATGCAGGAGCAGATGGGTCGTACGTTGTTGTGTGCCCCCTTTCTCTCTACCGTCGGCTTTGCGGTCAACGCGCTGCTGGTTGCCGGCAGCGAAGCACAGCAGAGCCACTACCTGGGTGAGATCGCCAGCGGCAAAACCGCCACCCTGGCGTTTATGGCGCCGGGCAGTCGCCCCGATGCCGACGCGATTCAGGTGACCTGTGCCGCCGACGGTGACGGTTTTCTGTTGAACGGCGAGTACCGCTACGTCCTGGACGGACACACTGCCGACATTCTCGTGCTCGCCGTGCGTGCGCCGGGCAGTGCAGGTGTCGAAGGCGTCAGCCTGTTTGTGCTGCCGGCAGATACGGCGGGCATCAGCCGGCAGTGGCTGCCGACCATGGACCAGACGCGCAAACAGGCGCGCATCGTGCTGGACAAGGTGCGGGTGGGCGGCGACGCCTGCATGGGCGCAGCGGGCGAGGCCTGGCCTGCGCTGGCGAAGATACTGGACCTGGCCACCGTGGCGCTGGCTGCGGAGCAGGTGGGTGTCGCACAGCAGTCGCTGGACAGCTCGGTGGCCTACACCACGGAGCGTGTGCAGTTCGGGCGTACTATCGCCTCCTACCAGGCGATCAAACACAAGGCCGCCGACATGATGCTGAAGGTCGAGGCAGCGCGCTCCGCCGCCTACTACGCGGCCTGCATCGCCGACGAAGCGCTGGCCGACAGGCCGCTGGGTTCCGGCCTGGCGGAGGCTGCGAGCATCGCCAAGGCCTACTGCTCAGAGGCGGCATTTTTCAATGCCGGCACCGGTATTCAGCTGCACGGCGGCGTCGGGATCACGGCAGAGTACGACATACAGCTGTACTTCAAACGCGCCAAGTCAACCGAGACCCTGCTGGGTGATGCGGCCTGGCACCGTGAGCGACTCGCGCGGCAGCTGCTTGATGGAGGTGTTGCATGAAACTAAGCTTCAGTCCCGAGGACGAGCTATTCCGTGAAGAGGTGGTGAGCTGGCTGGCCGACAATCTGTGCGGTGAGTTTGAACCCATCCGTTTTCGCGGCGGCCCGGGTGACGAGCATTCCTTTGTCGAGGAGCGCAAGGCCTGGGAGCAGAAACTGGCGGAAGGCGGCTGGACCTGTATCGGCTGGCCAAAGCAACACGGCGGCCGCGCGGCCACTGTGGAACAGCAGGTGATTTTCAACGAGGAATACGCGCGCGCCGGCGGCCCGGGTCGTATGGGGCACATCGGCGAGACCCTGATGGGGCCAACGCTGATTGCCTTTGGCAGCGATGCGCAGCGGGAGCGTTACCTTCCGGGCATACGGGCGGGCCGTGAGTTCTGGTGCCAGGGCTATTCCGAGCCGTCCGCCGGCTCCGACCTGGCCAACGTCAAAACCCGTGCGCGGCTGGATGAAAATACCGGGGAGTGGCGCATCAACGGCCAGAAGGTGTGGACCTCGCTGGCCCACGAATCCCAGTACGTATTCGTAATCGCCCGCACCGATCCCGAATCTGTCGCGCACAAGGGGCTCGGCTTTTTTCTGGTAGCGATGGATCAGCCTGGCGTTACTGTGCGCCCGATCGAGCAGCTCACCGGAACCAGTGAGTTCAACGAGGTCTTCTTCGACGACGCGGTCTGCGCTGCCGACGATATCGTGGGTGCTCCCGGCGAGGGCTGGAAAGTGGCCATGGGGCTGCTGGGCTTTGAGCGTGGCGTGTCCACGCTGGGACAACAGATGCTGTTCCAGAACGAACTGGACGAAATCGTCCGTGTGGCCAGGGCGAACGGCGCGGCGCGCGATCCCGCACTGCGCCAGCGCATTGCCGAGGCGCATATCGGGCTGCGCATCATGCGTTTCAACAGCATGCGTATGCTCTCTGGCGGTGGCGATGACGGCAGCCTGCAAAAAGAGGCGATGATCTACAAGCTCTACTGGTCCAGCTGGCACCGTAACCTCGGCAAGCTGGCGATGGATGTGCTGGGCGCGGAGAGCGAGATTGTTCCCGAGGCGCCCTACGGCCTCAGCCGGCTGCAGTCGATGTACCTGTTTACCCGCGCTGACACCATTTACGGCGGCACCAACCAGATCCAGCGCAACATCATCGCCGAGCGTGCACTCGGCATGCCCCGCGAACCTCGCGGCTAGGGCCTTGCGGGCCAAAGGAGACTGACAGCATGGCATTGAAAGAACCACCACCCTACGTCGCCGGACACAACCTGCTTGCAGGCAAGTCGGTGCTCATCACCGCAGCAGCCGGTGCCGGCATTGGCTTCGCGGCGGCCACCCGTGCTGCCGAAGAAGGCGCCCGCGCGGTCATGATCAGCGATATTCACGAAGGCCGACTGGCGAAAGCCGTTGAGCAGCTGAAGGCAGACACCGGCCTGCAGGCCGTGTACGGAAAACTGGCGAATGTGACGGTGGAGAGCGACGTGCAGGCGCTGGTGGATTTCGCCGAAGACACCATGGATGGCGTTGACGTCCTCATCAACAACGCAGGTCTGGGCGGCACCCGGCTGCTGGTGGATATGGCGGATGACGAGTGGAGTCGCGTGCTGGATATTACGCTCACCGGTACCATGCGCATGACCCGCGCCATGCTGCGTAAAATGCAGCCCCGCGGTGCCGGCGTTATCGTGAACAACGCCTCGGTGCTTGGTTGGCGCGCACAGAAAGAGCAGTGCCATTATGCCGCCGCCAAAGCCGGGGTCATGGCGCTCACCCGCTGTGCCGCACTGGAAGCGGCGGATCACGGTGTCCGCATCAATGCGGTATCACCCTCCATCGCCTTCCATGAGTTCCTGAAAAAAACCACGCCGATGGAACTGCTGGAGGAGCTGGCGGCGAAGGAGGCTTTCGGGCGCGCCGCGGAAGTCTGGGAAGTCGCGAACGTGATGATGTTTCTGGCCTCGGACTATTCGGGGTACATGACCGGGGAAATTGTGTCCTGCTCCAGTCAGCGGGCTTGATGGGGGCGCGTGATGGTGGGTTGTGTCGCTGGTTTATGGTGAGGCGTGCCGGAGGCCGTAGGGCCGGGGCGCCGGTCGGGACTCGCCGTGAATACGTCCCTGTAGGCTCGAAGCAAACATCCCTGTTTGCTACGATCCCGCCCGGCGCCCCGGCCCCACAGCCTCCTACCGACCTTGCCAGTTCGTGAGTGTGATGTTTGGTGGTGTTTTGGGTTTGTTCAGGCGTACGCATCCGCAGCCTTCCTGTAAGTCAGGAGTGGATGCGGGGTTGCCCCTGACAAAACTCTCGCTCGCATGGATGCGAGCGCGAAGCCCCCATGGATGGGTTCACGGCGTGTTTTGTCAGGGGCAACCCCGTAGCCACTCCGGATTGAGGCACCACCAGCCACTCCGGATTGAGGCACTACCAGCCACTCCGGATTGAGGCACCACCAGCCACTCCGGATTGAGGCACCACCAGCCACTCGGGATTGAGGCACCCCAGCCGTTCCGGATCGAGTCACCACCAGCCATCCGGCTTGAGGCACCGCCAGTTCTCCGCTTGAGGTACTAACAGCCACAGAACGGCAAACACCGGTCGCAAAGCAATTTCAGGCCCATCGCAGTACAATCGCCAACTCGACACAACAACGTAACCGTCACAACCGAACCAAGGGAGTACACCATGAGAGACGCAGTTATCGTCAGCACCGCCAGAACCCCCATCGGCAAGGCCTTCCGCGGCGCCTTCAATGACACTGAAGCACCCGCGCTGGGCGGCCACGTTGTCCGCGCGGCGGTTGCGCGCGCCGGTATCGATCCCGCGATGGTCGACGACTGCATCATGGGTGCGGCGGCGCAGCAGGGCACCCAGGCCTACAACCTCGGCCGGCTCTGTGGCGTGGCGGGCGGTCTGCCCGACACCACCGCCGGGATGACCATGGACCGGCAGTGCTCCTCCGGGCTGATGACCATCGCCACCGCGGCGAAGGCCATCATGTGCAACGAGTACGACGTTGCTGTTGCGGGTGGCCTCGAGTCCATTTCCCTGGTGCAGAACAAGCACAAGAACAGCTACCGGAATGTGTCCAAAACCGTGCTGGACGTATCGCCCAAGGCCTACATCCAGATGATCGAAACAGCGGAGATCGTTTCCGAGCGCTACGGCGTCTCGCGTGAAGCGCAGGACGAGTATTCCTTCCAGAGCCAGATGCGCACCGCGGCGGCGCAGAAGGCCGGGCTGTTCGACGCCGAGATCGTGCCCATGGCATCGACCAAGGCGGTGTTCAACAAGGAAACCAAAGAGACTACCTTTGAGGCGGTAATCCTGGAAAAGGATGAGGGCAACCGCCCTTCCACAACGCTGGAGAGCCTCAACGCCCTGGAGCCCGTGTTCAAGGACGGGCAGTTCGTGAAGGAGGGCCGCTTTATCACCGCGGGCAACGCCTCACAGCTGTCGGACGGTGCGTCCGCCTGTGTCCTGATGGACGGCGCGCTGGCGAGCAAGCAGGGTCTGCAACCGCTGGGGATCTATCGCGGTCTGGCGGTGGCCGGCTGCGGGCCGGATGAGATGGGCATCGGTCCGGTGTTCGCCATTCCCAGGTTGCTGCAGCGCCATGGTCTGAAAATGGACGATATTGGCCTGTGGGAGCTGAACGAAGCCTTCGCCTGTCAGGTGCTGTATTGCCGTGACAAACTGGGTATCGACAACGACCGGCTGAACGTCAATGGCGGCGCCATTTCCATCGGTCACCCCTTCGGCATGAGTGGCGCGCGCATGGTCGGACACGCCCTCATCGAGGGCAAGCGCCGCGGCGTGAAATATGTGGTGATCACCATGTGTATCGGTGGCGGCATGGGCGCAGCCGGGTTGTTTGAGGTCGCCTGATCCGCGCCGGGCCTGTGCTACAATCCGCCGCTTGATGGAAGCAGATGGTAGTCTCAACCGTCTGTCATGAATGAAGGCAAGCGGCGGTAGGGCATGATCAGGATTGGTGAGCTGCTGGTCCAGCAGGGCAAGATATCGGAGCGCGATGTCGAACGTACCCTGTTGGCCCAGAGCGAAATGGGCGATCGCTTCGGCCAGGTGCTGGTCAAGCTGGGCCTGGTGTCAGAGCTGGATGTGGCGGTGGCGCTGAGCGAACAGCTCGGCATTCCGCTGCATCCGGCTACCGAATACCCCCAGGAACCGGTGCCGGTGGAGGGCGTGGCTCAGGAGTTCCTCGTCAACAACCTCGTTGTGCCGGTGGCTGCCGACGACGACGGTGTCTGTTTTGCAGCAGCGGTTCCACAGGACCCTTTCCTCGCCAAGGCGCTGTCCATGGCGCTGGACCGGCCCGTGCGCATCGTTCTGGGTCTGGAAAGTGATATCGCGAGAGCCCAGCAACTGCGTCTGCAGGGCGGTGAGGACGCCGACGAGGAAAGCACGCTCGGTGACCAGTTTGCCGGCCAGTCCGACGACGACTTTATCGAACATCTGCGCGACCTCGCCAGCGAGGCGCCGGTCATCCGTCTGGTCAATCAGCTGATTCACCGTGCCGTGGATATGGGCGCTTCCGATATTCATATCGAGCCATTTGAAGACGGCCTGCAGCTGCGCTACCGGGTTGACGGCGTGTTGCAGGAGGATACCGATACGCCGGCGGCGGGCCTGGGGCAGGCCATCGCATCGCGTATCAAACTGTTGGCGCAGATGAACATTGCCGAGCGTCGGCTGCCACAGGACGGTCGCATCATGATCCGCGTGAAGGGCCACGAGCTGGACCTGCGTGTGTCTACCATCCCGACGGTACACGGCGAAAGCATCGTGATGCGCGTGCTGGATCGCGACAATATCCGTCTCAGCCTGAGCGACATGGGGTTCAGTGCCGATACCCTCGAGCGATATCGCAAACTGCTGGCCAGCCCCCATGGAGTGCTGCTGGTTACGGGTCCCACCGGTTCCGGTAAAACCACCACCCTCTACGCCTCGCTGGCGTCGCTGGACTCCGAGCGCCTGAAGATCATCACGGTTGAGGATCCTGTGGAATATCAGCTGCAGGGCGTGAACCAGATTCAGGTGCAGGCCCAGATCGAGCTCAACTTCGCACGCGCGCTGCGCGCGATTCTGCGTCAGGATCCGGACATCATCATGATTGGCGAGATGCGCGATACCGAGACGGCGCAGATCGGGGTGCAATCGGCGCTTACCGGCCACCTGGTGCTTTCCACCCTGCACACCAATACGGCCGCCGGTGCCATTACCCGACTGGAGGACATGGGGGTTGAGCGCTACCTGATTACGTCGGCGGTGAATGGCGTGCTGGCACAACGCCTGGTTCGCACACTCTGCAAGCACTGCAAGGTTCCGGTGGAATTAACGGCCAGCGCGGTGCAACGCTACGGCCTTGCACCGTTCATCAGCCAGCAACAGGCCACCACCGTGTATCAGGCCCGGGGCTGCGACCACTGCCTGCAGACCGGTTACGCCGGGCGCACGGCGATTCACGAACTGTTCTGCCTCGACGAGGAGATTCATCGCGTCATTATGTCGGGTGCCGACGCCACCCTGCTGCACGCGGCGGCCCGGCGGCAGGGCATGATCACCCTGTACGAAGACGGGCTGCGCAAGGTGGTGCGTGGCGAGACCTCGCTGGAGGAGGTCATGCGGGTCACGCAGGACCAGAGCGAAGCCGGGGCTTCCGCGACAGGCGCGGACGCCGCCTGAGCGGTTGTCGGGTGCGAGTCTAGATATGGCGTATTTCAGCTACAGGGCCATCGGCCGTGACGGCAAGCCGCTGGATGGCACGCTGGAAGCGGATGGCCTGGAAGTGGCATCCCGCCTGTTGCGCGCCCAGGGGCTGACCCTGCTGGCGCTTGAAGAGGGTGCGGGGAAAACGAAGCAGGCGGCGACGAGCAAGCCGGTCAAGCGCGACGATGTGCTTTCGACAACCAGTGAACTGGCCGTCCTGCTGCGCGCCGGCCTGCCGCTGGACCGGGCATTGAAGGTGCTGATTGATATGGCCTCGGAGCCCGCGCTGGAGGCGCTGCTGCAGGATCTGCTGCGGGACGTCAAGGCGGGCAAGGCGCTGAGCCAGGCGTTGCTGCCGCACCAATCCGTTTTCGGAAATTTCTACATCAACATGGTGCGGTCCGGGGAGGCCAGTGGCCAGCTTTCGGCGGTCCTGGACCGTCTGGTCGAGTATTTGCAAAACGCCAAGGCGAACCGCGATAACGTGGTATCGGCGCTGATCTACCCGGCGATTCTGTTGGTGGTCGCGGTGCTTTCCATCGTGCTCATGCTGGGCTTTGTGGTGCCCCAGTTTGAAACCCTGTTCGAGGACATGGGCGAGGCGCTGCCGCCGCTTACCGCGCTGGTGGTCGGCGCGGCGGATTTCATCGCGGGCTACGGCTGGTTGCTGCTGCTGGTGGCCCTGGGGGCCGGCTGGTGGCTGCGCAACTGGCTGGCGACAGATGCAGGTCAGGCGAGCAAGGATGCGCGACTGCTGAAAATGCCGGTGGTGGGGGGGATACTGTTTCAGTTCGAAGTGTCCAAATTTGCCCGCACGGTGGGCACTCTATTGGGCAACGGCGTATCCCTGCTCAAGGCGATATCCATCGCGATCGATACGGTGGATAATCGCGTGGTCAAGCAGGCACTGCAGGTTCTGCCGCCGGCCGTGAAGTCCGGCAAGCGCATGTCGGTGGCGCTGGAGGAGACCGGGCTGTTTACCCCCATGGTCATCCAGATGACCCGCGTCGGCGAGGAGTCGGGGCGCCTCGATGCGATGATGCTGGAACTGGCGCGGGTATTCGACGGTCATGTACAGGCGGGGGTGAAGCGTGGTCTGACCCTGCTGGAGCCGGTGCTGATCCTGGGCATGGGCGCCATCATCGCCGTCATCATTATTGCGATTCTGCTGGGTATCCTGTCGGTCAACGACCTGGCGCTGTAATTGGCCCCGGATTCCCCCTGCATTGCTGACCATTCATTCTGTTAACGAGGACAAGCACATGATTTCAGGACGCGGCCGCGGCACACGGCGCACTTCAGCGGGTTTTACACTCATGGAACTGCTCGTGGTGCTGGCGATTCTGGGGCTGCTGATGAGTCTGGTGGGCCCGAGGGTATTGAATCAGCTGGGTGGCGCCAAAACCAAAACGGCCGCCATACAGATCAAGGATCTCGAACAATCGCTGGAAATGTACAAGCTGGACGTGGGGCGCTTTCCTTCAACCAGCGAGGGGCTTGAGGCGCTGGTCAGCAAGCCGGCCAGTGCCACTGGCTGGAATGGGCCCTATCTGAAATCGGCGGTGCCGCTGGATCCTTGGAACCGGGAATACCAGTACAAATCCCCGGGTGAGCACGGCGAGATCGATATTTTCAGCTACGGTCAGAACGGCACCCCCGGTGGTGAAGGCGAGGACCAGGATGTGGGCAACTGGTAGCGCCAGGGTGACCTGCAGTGCGGCGCGCCTGCAGCCGCGAGCGGCCGCCGGGTTTTCCCTGCTCGAGCTGATGGCGGCGCTGGCCATCGCCGGCCTGGTCATGGCGTTGGCGGTGCCTTCGACCCTGCGCATGTACGACAATATTCGCTATCGTCAGGCGGTGCGCGATGTGGTCACCCTGTTCGCCAGTGCGCGCTACGAAGCCCTGCACAGCGGGCGGACGCAAACGGTAGAGGTCAACCCCGAGCAGCGCAGCGTGCGCTTCGCGAATACCGAGCAAGTGCTGCCGGGTAGCGTGGCCATGACGGTGCACTCGGCCAGTGAGTTGAACCGCGGCGGCGTGGGCGTGATTCGCTTCTACGCCGAGGGCGGTGCCAGCGGTGGCGGGGTCGATATCGAGTCGGCAACGGGTGCCGGCGTCAGTATCACGGTAGACTGGCTGCTGGGTTCGGTCACGCAGGAAACCTATGCGGTACGCTAGGCGGGGGCTGGGGTTTTCGCTGCTGGAAATGCTGGTCGCCCTGGCCATTCTCGCGCTGTCTCTGGGCGCACTGTACCAGGCCACCAGTGGTGCCACGCGCAATGCGCGTTCTGCGGAAAAATATGCCTACGGCGTTGAGCTGGCCCGCTCGCTGGTCGCCGAGTATGCGCAGGTGCCCGCCAGCGGTCTGAGCACCCAGGGTGAAACAGCGGGGGGCTTTCTCTGGCGTGTGCAGGCTCGCCCCGCGCAGGCCGGCAGCGGCAGCCTGCCCCCCGGTACCGTGCAGGATATCGAGGTCGCGGTGAGCTGGACCGATGGCAGCAAGGCGCGACAGGTGGTGCTGAACTCGGTGGTCGCCGGGGTTGCTCGCGAGTGAGCATGCGGTCTCGCGAGGCGGGTTTTACGCTGGTCGAAGTGGTGGTGGCGCTCTCCGTGCTGTCGCTGATCATGTTGGCGACCATCACCGCGCTGCGCACCTTCGCCAATACGCAGCAGTCTCTGGACCGCATGATGGGTCGCGTGGACGAGGTGCGTACGGTCAGCAGTCTGCTGCGTGACCTGGTCGACGGCGCGGCGCTCGGTGCCGACGGTGGCGAGGGTCTCACACTCGGTGGCGGGGCGCGGGATGCTGCGTATTTCTCGGGCACGGCCGATGTGCTCACCTTCAAGGCAAACATCATCTTCGGTGAGCGCTTCGGCGGCCAGTACGTACTGCACTTCAGCCGCGAGGAGGACGCCCTGGTGATGCGCTGGCAGGCGGCCAATGGCGACGCCCGATCGATTGACTGGGCGCAGGCGCCGTCGCGCCGGCTGGTGGCCCGGGTGGATGGGTTCGAGGTGGCCTACCGTGCGGTTCCCGGCGGCGACTGGTTGCCGGAGTGGCGGAACGGTGGCGTGCCGGTGGCCTTGCGTCTGCGCCTGCGCGCTGCGGGGCGTTTCTGGCCGGAGCTGATCATGCCGGTGCCACGCTGATGTCGCTCGCGATCCGGGAATATTCAGCGCCGCTGATACGTCAAGCGAAGAGCCAGCGTGGCGTCGCTTTGGCGATGGTGGTGTGGTTTGTCGCTGCCATGTCCTTGCTGGTGGTGGGCATTGTGTCCGAGGTGCGTGTCGATACGCGCATGGCGCAAACACACATTGCGCGTGCCAAGGTGATGGCGGCAGGCGACGGTGCGATGCATCTTCTGCTGTCACGTCAGGCGCTGTTGCGCGAAACCCAGGGTACGCCCGAGGGCGCTGCTCCGGAGCCGGTTCTGGAGGCGAGCTTCATGCTCGGTGAACAGCCGGTACAGGTGCGTATGGTGCCCGTTTCAAGGTTGCTGGATATAGACAGCGCCGCAGCCGAACAGCTGCTGGAGCTCTTTGCCGGGCCTGGCGCTCTACAGCGCGAAGATGCCCAACGCCTGGCCGCTGCTGTGGTACAGTTGCGCGGTGGCGGAATTGCGCGTTTCGGCGCTGGATTCAGGCCGCGTGTGGTGGAAGACTGGTTACAGGTGCCGGGATTCGACCGCGCGCTGCTGGACGGTATTCGAGACCATCTGCGCATGGACGCTGGCGCTGCATACCGGCTGGACGCGATAATCGAATACGATGGCCGGCGCTGGTTGCGCAGGCGTTGGGTAACGCTGCAGGGCGGTTCGGGTGCGAGCGGTTTCCCCTGGCGAGTAACACGAACCGAGGCGCCGCGAGTGCTTGACGACAGAACGACAACAGCTGGGGCACGCTAGGCGTTATGCTTGATCAATCCCGACAATGGTATCTCTTCGGCTACGATATGCGCCGCATAGGGCACCACTGGCAGGTGGCCTGGGCAGAGTTTCTCTGGGGTGACCGCTCCCCCGTACGTGCGCGCCTCGACGACGTGGTGCAGGTACAAGGAGCGGGTGTCCACGGCAATTTCCATGCGGGCGCACCGGTGCTTGCGGGTGAGCCGACCTGCTCGGCGATTGTTCTGCCGGATTCGCTGGTGCTGTTCAAAACCCTGCACCTGCCGCTGGCAGCAGAAGATGAACTCGACTCGGTCATGCGTCTGGAAGTCATGGCCAACAGCCCCTTTCCCGCCGGTGATACCGCTGCGGGCTGGGCGCTGAGCCAGCGCGGCGAGAAGGGCCTGCAGGTGACGCTCGCTATTGCCTCGCGCAGTGCGGCCATGCGGCACTTGGGGCAGCAGCACGGTGTCCATGATGTGCACGAGCGCGAGGTCTGGGCGCTGGCCGGAGAGCGGCCGATCGTGTTGCGCGGTTTTGGCGAGGGCGCGCGTCTGGCGCGTTATCAGCGCCGCCTGTTGCGCATTGCGCTGCTGCTAGGCGGTGCCCTGCTGCTGCTGTTGCTTATTCTGGCGCTCGCTGCCGGCAGCAAGTACTTCAGGTTACAGCAGTACGAGGCCCTGGCGACACGGGTCGAGCGGGAGGCCGCGGGTGTCACCCGCCAGCGGCAGTCGCTTTCCGTGGCCAACCAGACGATTCTTGCGGTCAACGATGTGCTGCGTGAATACCCGGATCCGCACCGCGAGCTGGCACGCCTGACCGCATTGTTGGGTGATGAAGCTTATATTGTGCAGTACACCCAGCGTGGGCGTGACCTGCGCCTGCGTGGACGCGCCGCGGACGCGGCCGGTGTGGTGCAGACCCTGACACGGGAAGCCGCCTACGAGGAAGTGGCGGACCAGGGCATCACCGCAGTCGGCAACAGTGGCATCGAGCAGTTCAACGTCAATGTGCGTCTGCGCGAGGGCGGGCAATGAACTGGTTGCGCGGCAACCCCCGCTACGCGGTGATGGTGCTCGGCACGCTGGCGGTGCCCGCACTGCTGCTGCTGTATCTCGCCATCAGTCTGTTCGGCATGCGCAGCGCGTACCAGTTGCAGATCGAGCGCCTGGAGCCGCGCATTGCCCGCCTCCAGGGCTTGCTGAACCGGGAAGACCAGGTGCGCGAGGCAGCCCAGGTCGTGGGTTCCGATGTGCTTGATCTGGTCTATCCCGCGACGGACGATCCCGGCACGGTATCCGCCAACCTGCAGAAGAACGTGCGCGAGA
Organism: Haliea sp.; assembly: GCF_041395985.1. Lineage (NCBI taxonomy): Bacteria > Pseudomonadati > Pseudomonadota > Gammaproteobacteria > Cellvibrionales > Halieaceae > Haliea > Haliea sp. Next base: position 75,673 of record NZ_JAWKZJ010000003.1, on the reverse strand, counting down.
TCCTGGGCGCGGCGGGTCTGTCGGTCAGTAACAGCCAGATACTCCCGGTGCGCGAAAAGGATGGTTTCGATCATATCGCCGTCAAGCTGACGGCCTCGGGCGGCTTGCCCGCCCTGGATACCGCCCTCGCAGACCTCAATGCCTACCTGCCGTTGTTGCTGCTGGAGTCCATCGAGGTGTGGCCGGATCGCAACCGGGCACGTGGCGACGAACCTGAAGCGCAAACCGTCACGGCCACGGTACAGGTTCTGGCCTTGCGGGTGCGCTCATGAGGCATCTGGCGGCAGCCATGAACCGCTATCGTGTGCAGCACGAGCCACAGCGTACCGAGCGCCGCGTGGAGTTGCTGGTGTTGCTGCTGGGGCTGTTGTTGCTGCTGCAGCTTGCCTGGTTTCTGCTCCGCGTGCTGTTGCCGCCGTCTCCCGAGCCCATTGAACCGACGGCGGCCTCGTTGACTGTGGCTGACCGCATTGCCGGACGCCTGCTCGATACCCAGGGAAGCGCTGAACTGCGCGAGCGCCCGCTGTTCTGGGAGGGGCGCCGCCCGGTTGACGACGGCGGCATGCCCAGTGGTGAGACGTCGACGCAGAAGGCGTCGCCGTTAAAGGGTATCCGTTTGCTGGGGATATATGGCGGTGGCGAGAGCGGCGGTATCATTGTGCGTGTGGAAGGTAAGCAGCAGCGCCTTGCCGTGGGGGATGAGCTCAGGGGCTGGACGCTGGAGTCGATGGACGGTGGCGGCGCCACGCTGAGTAGTGCACGTGGCGGTCGCGAGCGGCTCGAACTGGAGCGTGCGCAGGGCGCGTCGTCAATCATCACTCCCCCGCAGACCGGTGGCGCACCGGGCTCGGCCCCCCAGGGCCAGGCCGCAGACGGCCTGGATGAGCTGACCCTCGGAGGTCGGCGTTGAACAAGGCATGTACAAGCAGGGCCGCGCAGCGAGCGCTGACGATAATGGAAAGGTCAAGGAAAGGTTATGTTACGACGGTTCTCTAGATTGCTGGTGCTGGTGCCATTGCTGACCAGCTGTGCGCTGCTGGACAATCAGTACCGCGGCGAACCCACCGAGCCGTCTGCCGGCGCATCGGCCGCGGCGCAGGAGCCGGCGCTGTCACGCAGTGCCGGTGAACTCGCCGAGTCGGCCGAGGAACGGGTGAAGCCGGTTATCTATCGCGGCAGCGACCAGCAGGTCCACATTCCGGGAAAGCGTGACGCGGTGCGCCTGGTCGGCGATGCCGTCAGCCTCAATTTTGAAGACGCGCCTCTCAGCGAGGTGGTGCACGCCGTGCTCGGCGATATTCTGGGCCTGGACTACATTCTCGACGGCCCCGTGGCGGGCACGATCACCCTGCGTTCGCGCACGCCGATCCCCCGTGACCAGTTGCTGACGATCCTTGAATCCCTGTTGAGTGCCAACCAGATGGTGATGGTACGTGACAGCCAGGACCGCTACCTGGTTACAGGCGCGCAGCAGGCGAGCCGTCAGGCGCCGCGGCTCTCCAACCCACGCGATCCCGGTGCGGGTTACAGCACCGTCGTTGTGCCACTGCAGTACATCAGTGCCAGCAACATGGCGGAGATACTGCGACCGGTGGCGGACGAGCAGGCCTTCCTGCGTATCGACAACACGCGCAACCTGTTGCTGCTTGCAGGAACGCGGATGCAGATCGACGGTTGGCTGGACATGGTGGACACCTTTGATGTCGACCTGCTCAAGGGCATGTCGGTGGGCCTGTTCACCCTGGAGCACAGCAGGGTAGGAGAAACGGCGACTGTGCTGCAGGGTATGCTCAAAACCGGTGGCAATGGCGATGAAGAGGTGGGACAGCTGGTGAAAATCATCCCCATCGAGCGTCTGAACAGTCTCCTGGTGGTGACACCCCGCTCGCATTACCTCGATACCCTGGGCACGTGGATAGAGCGGCTGGATTCGCGTCCGGATTCCAAGTTTGAAAAACAGCTGTTCGTTTATCCCGTGCAGAACACAACGGCGTCGCGGTTGGCGGACCTGATCAGCAACATTTACGCCGGTGGTGCCAGTGTCGCCGGTAGTGGTGCCGGCGGGGGCGGCGGGTACGGTGCGGATCGCGAGGTCGCGCCCGGGCTGTCCATGGAGTCTATCGGCAGCGCCAGTGGCGGAGCCAGCGGTTCGGGCTCCGGCGGTTTTGGCGGCAACTCGAACAGTGCGGGTGACAGCGCGGGATTCAGTGCCGATTTTGGCAGTGCGCCGGGCAGCTCGGCCAGCGCATCCACCCTCGGCGGTGACGAAGGCCAGGGGGTTGCCGACGTGCGCGTGGTCGCCGACGAGGAAAATAACGCCCTGATGATCTACGCGACCGGTAAACAGTACGACCTGATCAAGGACGCGCTGCGGCAACTGGATGTCATAGCCACCCAGGTGATTATCGAGGCCAGTATTCTCGAGGTCAGCCTGACCGACGAACTGCGCTACGGCCTGGAATGGACCTTCAAGAACGGCCTGGGTAGCGACTACGACGGCTTTGGCCAGCTGGCCAACAGCACCGGCGGCCCCTCGGCGACGTCACCCGGGTTCTCCTACACGGTTACCAACTCGCTGGGTGATATCAGTGCGGTGCTCAACGCGCTTTCGGAGGATTCGCTGATCAACGTGATTTCCTCGCCTTCGGTGATGGTGCTGGACAATCATCCTGCTTATATACACGTGGGTGACCAGGTGCCTGTGCGCCAGGGTACGTCCTCCACCGACGGTGGCACGGTCACCGAGAACATCGTCTACCGGGATACCGGTGTGAAACTGATGGTGCGGCCCTCGGTGAATGCGGGCCAGCTGGTGACCATGGATGTCGAGCAGTCGGTGACGGACGTCGGCAATGTCGATTCCGCCACCGGCCAGCGCACGTTCCTCGAGCGCAATATCATGAGCCGGGTCGCCGTGCGCAGCAATGAGTCTGTTGTGCTGGGCGGCCTCATCCGGGAAAACGCTACCGCGACTGATTCCGGAGTGCCCCTGCTGCACCGCATGCCAGTGCTGGGCGCGTTGTTCGGCACGACCTCCGAGAGCAACCGGCGCACCGAGCTGCTGGTCATCATTACGCCGCGGGTCATCAACAATGAGCAGGAGTTGCGCGATGTCAGCCGCGAGCTGCGCTCGCGGGTGCGCAATATGGAATTGATCAGTGCCCCCCTGGTGGCCGAGTAGAGCGGGTGCTGGTTTCGATCCACATGCCGAAAACCGCGGGCCTGAGTTTCAGGGCGGCGCTGGAGACGCATTACGGTGCCGGCTTTGCGCCCGACTATGCCGATTATCCGTTGGCCAGTCCGCTGCCCGAGCGGCATGCGGCGGCCCTGGAGTTCAGTCTCGCTGCCGAGCCCGCTGCCTACCGTGACGTCGGCTGTATCCACGGCCACTTCCTGCCCATCAAGTACCTGCTGTTGGCGGATTACATGGAGTGCCGGTTCGTGACCTGGCTGCGCGAGCCACTGCAGCGTCTGGTCTCCCACTATCATTACTGGCAGCGCAGCTACGATCCGGTGGCGGACGACACTTCCAGCCTGCACCGGCGTGTGGTCGAGGAGGCGTGGACGCTGGAGCAGTTCTGCCTGGCACCGGAGCTGCGGAACGTGTACAGCCAGTTCCTGTGGGCCTTTCCGCTGCGAGCCCTCGATTTCGTGGGAATTACCGAATATTTCGCAGAAGATTTGCGTGATTTTTCCACACAATTCCTGGGAATAAATGTCGAGGCGCAAGTCGTCAACGCCGCTGAGCTGCCCGCGGGCCCCGAGCAACTGGCGCCGGCGCTGCGCCAGCGGGTGCGTGAATTTCATGCCCAGGATCTGGCGCTGTACCAGTGGGCGTTGCAGAAACGCGAGGCCCGGCGGCGCACACAGGGCTGAGCGCTACGCCCTTTCCGTCTCTTCCACCGGCGCGGTATAATCCGCGCCCAATGCAACAAAAGGTAATATTTTCATAATGTTAGATGCAATGTATCGAATCTCCGCAGCGCTGCTGATGGCCTGTGTGCTCACCCTGGCGAGTGGCTGCGGTACCGCGCCCGGCAAGCCGCAAACCCTCAGTCCGGCCGAGGTGGCGGCACTGGAGGATCGTGTGCGCGGGCGCTGGCAGGCGATCATCGACAGGGACTTTGAGGCGGCCTATGAGTTCGCTTCACCTAATTACCGAGCTGTTTTCTCCAAGAGTATGTTTATTCGCAATTTTTCCTATTCGCTGGATTGGCAGTTGACAGCTGTTGAAGTCCTTGCCTATGATGCCGAGGCAGCTGTGGCGAGTGTGGCGGTTCGGGTCATGTCCAAGCCGATCAAACAAACCTCGGTGTCGGCTCAGTTCGGGTTTATGCCTTCAACTGTTCGCGAGCGATGGGTTAGCATCAATGGCGAATGGTGGCATAGTGCCAGTGGTTGAGAGGGCACGTTGGTTGACAGCTAGCTGCAGTTAGCAATAATAGCGCTAGCAATCTGTACTTTGGTTGTGAAGTAAAAACACATTAGGAGTCTCCTTATGAATGCAAAGTTTAAGCCTCTGGGTCTTGTTGCTGCAGTAGCAGCGGCAACCGCGGGTTACAACGGCGTCGCAAATGCACAGTCACTGGCTGCTGCAAGCGACCTGGGTAACCTGGCACTGATCCCTTACTACACTGTCCGTGACGGCAACGTCACCGGCGTTCACATCACCAACACGAGCGATGCCACCCAGGTTGTCAAAGTACGCCTGCGTCGTGGTACCGACTCTATGGACGCCCTGGACTTTAACCTGATCCTGTCCCCCAAGGACGTATGGACCGGCTTCCTGGCGGCTGAAGGCGAGAATGTTGTCTTCAACACCACCGATAACTCTTGCACCGCGCCCGCAGCGGCCAACGGCAAGTTCACCATGCCCGGTATCTACCGTGCAGACGCTGATGAAGGCTACATCGAAATCATCGGCATGGGTCAGCCCACCAGCGAAACGGCTCCGATCGCGGTTTCTGCCAAGCACGCAGCGACCGGTATCCCGGCTGACTGTGCTGCCGTGCGTGACAACTTCTTCGCTGGCGGTGTAGCTACCACCACCCGCGGTGTTGTAGATGGCGTATCTACCGTGCAGCGTATTTCGTCTGCCGGCACCACGCTGGCACTGAACGAGTACGACGCACCTGAAGACGTGCTGAAAGTCTCTTACTTCATCCGCGACGCAAGCAGCGGTCGTGAATTCGGCAACAGCGCTACGCACATTGCCGGCTTCCTGACCCAGGCAGCGATCACCAACCAGCAGTTTGGTCTGTTCTCTGCTGACCTTCTCGGCTTCGACTACCCCGACCTGAACGGTGGTATTCCTGAGCAGGGCGACCGTGGCCAGTTCTCAACCCTGCGCAGCATCTTGGGTGGTGCGTCTGTGATCAACGACTGGTCCGCCAACGCTGACCTGAACGTGGGTACCGACTGGGTTATCACTTTCCCGGGCCAGTACACCATGCTTGACCTGCCGCACTACTTCGGCTCTTTGCTGACTGCAGGCACTGACGACGCAATCCCCTGTAACGCTGGTGCTCCGCTGGCTACAGGTGTATTCGCTGGTACCACTGGCGCGTGCGACCACCGTGACATCCCGGCCGTAGCATCGTTTGACGTGTACGATCGTGAAGAGCAGCAGCGTTCACAGCCCGATGGTGAACTGGTTGTTTCTCCGCAGCTTCCCGGCCTGACGGTTCAGACTCTTCTGCCTTTCGAGGTTAACGTCGTGCAGTGGGGCCCTGAAGCCGTACTGGGCAGCGAGAACTCCGATATCACAGTTGCTGTACCGGAAAGCCCCTTCGGTTGGGCTGAGCTGAACGTAACCAGCGCGGCCAGCAAGGTTCAGGCAATCTGTGACGCGACGGCTGATAACGGTCTGCCCGCTGCCAGCCTGGCAAATGGCGCTTCTGGTATCGTTGCCGCGGCAACAGCATACGGCTGTGACTCAACGGGTGTGAATGCTGACGAGATCCCGAAAATTGGCTTCGTAGCTTGGGAGCGTAGCTTCCCCGGCAACCCGGATGCCAACTACGGTCGTATCGTTGAGCACTCTTACGGTAGCGCACCGTAATAGCGTCTTAACGCGCTGTTGTAGTAAAATAAAGGCCGGCACCGCAAGGTGCCGGCTTTTTTATTGCCAGAGGTTTATGCATGTCCCTTACCCGTTTTTTCAGCTGTGCCGCGCTGTTCTTGAGCATCACTGTGGGCGCCGCTGCCGATAATCCGGTTGCCATTGCGGATGGCGAAACCCGCATTAATCGAGCCGAGCTCGAACAGATCATCTCCCGATGGAGCGCGGAGATGCGCTCGGCGGCCGCCAACGATCTGGGCGATCGCATGGAACTGCTCAACATTGCCTTCATGAACAAGCGCCTCGCTGAGTCGGTCGACGGCATGACGCCGGAAACCCACGGTGACGACTACTGGAAACTGCACTTCCAGTTGCAGGGCCTGAAGCGACGCTTTGCCATTGAGCAGCTGGTGGCGTCGATTGAGGTGCCCGATCTTTCGGCCCTGGCAGAGGAGCGTTATGCCTCGGACAAGGACAAGTTTGCCCTGGTGCCGGAGAAGCGCCTGACCTCCCACATTCTGTTTATGTGTCCCCCGGGCCAGTGTGACCGCGAGGCGGTTCGGCCGGTGGCTCGTGAGGTGCTCGCCAAATTGCGTGAAGGGGCGGATTTCGAGGCCCTGGTTGCGGAATATTCCGAGGATCCGGGCTCCCGCGACAAGGGCGGGCGCTTCGAAAAGTGGTTCAGCCTGGGTGAAAAGGGCGTAGAACCCCGCTACACCGGCGGTGCCTTTGACATTGCCGAGGTGGGTGGCTACTCCGACCTGGTGGAGACCCAGTTTGGTGTACACATCATCCGACTGGACGATATCCAGCCCGAGCACTACCGCACCTTTGAAGAGGTGCGCCCCGCGATCCTGCAGAGCCTGAGAGCAGAGTACCAGAAGCTGGCGGTACAGGATTTCGAAGCGAATCTGATGATCTCCGACGAGGGGTATATCAACGGGGACGTGGTGGACGCGTTATTGGCGCCCTACAAAGCGACGCCCTGATCAGCGGCGTGATGCTTGCAACCGGGTATAGGCGTCATGCCTCCCGCTAGTCCGCTGTCCGGCGCGCCAGTGTTACTGTTCGTGGTGGGAATGCACCGCTCCGGCACCTCGGCGCTGTGTGCCGCACTGCACGCCTGCGGTGCGACCTTCGGCGACCGTTTGCTGGCGCCCATGGCCGGCGTGAACGACGAGGGTTTTTGGGAGGACATCGATGTCGTGGCGGCCAACGAGGCATTGTTGGCGGCGGCAGGAATGCGCTGGTACGCCGTGTCCCGAAGCGATGAGTGCCGGTGGCCCGAGGAGGCCCTGCAGCGCTTTCAGGCCTGTGCACAAGCCATACTGCAGCGCGGCTTCGGCAGTGGCCCTGTGCAGGTGGTCAAGGATCCACGCCTGTGCATCACCTTGCCGCTCTGGTTGCGTGCCTGCGCTGACCTGGCCGTGGAGGCGCAGGTGTGCACCGCATCCCGCGCGCCGATTGAGGTGGCGCAATCCCTGCAGCGGCGCGATGGCTTTCCGCTGGGCTATGGTCTGCGGCTTGACCTGGCTTACCGCCGCGCGCTGGATGCGGCCGTACCGTCCTCAGCGCTTGCGGTCAGCTTTCCGGAATTGTTGCAGGACGCCTCAGCGGTCATGTCGCGGCTGGCAACACAGCTGCCCCTGCAGGCGGGCGAGGATGCCGTTGCAGCGGCCGTGAGATGCGACCTGCGGCACCACAGTGCCTCGGGCGCCGTCGGGTCGGGCGCCGGTGCGTCGGGCGCTCTCAATCTGCTGGAGCAGCCGGTGATTGCCGCCAGTGAGCTGGCAGCACTGGAAGCGGCGATCGAGCGGCAGTACCCCGTTGCGGGGTTGCTGTCTGAGTGGGCCGAGGGCTTTGTAGCGCGCGGCACACAGCTGACTGACCTCGGTGAGTCGCACAGTCGTGCCCTCGCGACCATCGCGGAGCGCGATGCACAAATTGCCGATCTGGATCGCCGACTGCAGGAAACCGGCGCCTGGCTGGAGCGCGCCCTGGCGACGGTTGAAGAGCGCGACGGGCAGATCGCAGAACTGGACCGCAGATTGGCCGACATTGGTGACATGCACAGCCATGCGCTGCAGGTGATTGCTGAGAAGGATCGTGAAATTGCCGACAAGGATAGTGAGATCGCCGAAATCTATGCCACCCCGGTGGTCGGCCGCATTCTGCGCCGGGTGCACCGCAAACGTGAGCCGTAGTCCGGGCGAACAACGCGGGGCGGTCAACAGGAGTGAACGTGCGCAGCGTTGACATCGTGGTGCCGGTCTATACCGGTGTGGAGGAGACAAGGCGTTGCCTGGAAACCGCGCTGGCGACGGCGGACCCTGCCTGGGCGCGGCTGGTGGTGGTCAACGACGGTTCGCCGGACCCTGAAATCACCGCCCTGTTGCGTGATTTCGCAGGGCAGCATAGCGGCGTCGTGCTGCTGGAAAACGCGCAGAATCTGGGCTTCGTCGCGACGGCCAATCGGGGCATGGAGTACGATGCGGAACGCGATGTCGTGCTGCTGAACAGTGATGTCGAAGTGGCCAACGATTGGTTGCACCGCCTCCGGGAGGCGGCCTACCACCATCCCCGTGCAGGCAGTCTCACACCCTTCGCCAACAACGCAACCATCTGTAGTTTTCCCAATTTCTGCAAGGACAATGCGCTGCTGTTCGGTCTTGATGTCGCAGAGATCGACCGGGTGTTCGCGGAGCAGTTCAGCGCGGCTGATGCCTACGAGGTGCCCACGGGCGTCGGCTGCTGCATGTACCTGCGGCGGGATTGCCTGAACGAGGTTGGCCTGTTCGATGTGGCAACCTTTGGCCGCGGCTATGGTGAAGAGAACGACTGGTGCCAGCGCGCGCAGCGTGCCGGCTGGCGCAATCTGCACCTCGCCAACTGCTTTGTCTACCACAAGGGTGGAGTGAGCTTCGCCGACGAGCAAACGCCGCGCGTTGCCAGGGCCATGGCGCTGCTGGATGAGCGCTACCCGCGGTATCACGCGGAAATTCAGGCCTTCATCGCGCGTGACCCCGCGCGCGGCGCACGTACCGGCGCCCTGCTGGCCCTGCTGGCCGGGCAGCCGCGGCCCAAGATTCTCTGCCTGTCGCACAAACTCGGTGGCGGTGCGCAACAGCATGTCGATGAATTGGCCAGCCTGTACACGGCCGATGCCCTGTTTGTACAACTGACACCCGCGGTGGAGGGGCAGACGGTCACGCTGAGTGTGTTTGACGCCGGTGTGCGCCTGGCCGATGGTCTGCACTTCTCGGTGGACGGCGAGTTCGATGCGCTGGTGGCACTGCTGCGCGAGCTGGGTATCGGCCGGGTACATTTCCACCACACCATGGGACTGCACCCGCGGCTGTGGGTGCTCGCCAGTGCCCTGGGCTGCAAGCACGACCTCACCATCCACGACTATTACCTGATCAACGGCAACCCGACGCTCACTGATGCGGATGCGCGTTTTGTCGGTGACGACGCCTGTGATTTTGACCAGCGCTGTGCCGGGCACTACCCGCTGCCCGAGGGTGTTTCTGCGGAACAGTGGCGTGCCAGCCAGGGGCTGCTGATCGAGCAGGCTGAGCGCGTGATTTTCCCCTCTGCCGATTGCGCCGCGCGCTTCCAGAGGTTCTTCCCGGTGCGTAACGCCGTGACGGCCTGGCATCCGGATTTTCTCGCCTCACAGCCTTACCCGCAGCCGGTCTGGCGGCATGTGCCGTCGCGGCCGTTGAAGGTGCTGGTGGTGGGGGCAATCAGTCGAGAGAAGGGCGCTGATGTGCTGGAGTCGGTGGCCGATGAACTGGCCGCGAGCGGCCTGGTGGAGTTCCACCTGCTGGGTTATGCCTATCGCGCGCTGGGCCGGTCGGTAGTCACCCACGGTCCCTACGCCAACGCCGAGGCCTGGAGCCTGATTGAGGCGATTGCCCCGGATGTCGTGTGGTTTCCGGCCCAGTGGCCCGAGACCTACAGCTACACCTTGAGCCTCGCCCTGCACCTGGGCTTGCCCGTCGTGGTGCCGGACATTGGTGCCTTTGTCGAGCGGGTATCGGGCCGGCCCCTGAGTACCATCATGCCCTGGAATACGAGCACCGCACAGTGGGGTGAGCTGTGGCAGCGCTTCGCGCGTGGCGAACAGCCCGGCAGCGCACCCCAGAGCCCGGTGGCGAATCCTGACGCGAGTTTCTATGCGGGCGCCTATCTGGCGCCTGTGGTCCCCCGGCAGGGGGTCTTTGCGCCGGGGCGCATTGCCTCGTTGGCGGGCAATCTGCATGCGGGCACGCCGCGCCTGAGTCGCTCAGAGCGTCTGCTGGGGTTGATCTGGCGCATCAGTCGGCACCCCCTGGTGGCCCGGCTGGTATCCTGGGTCCCCTTCCGGGTGCAGCAGGCGATCAAACGCCGGCTCTCTGCCCGCCCCATGCACGATATCGTGCGTTAAGGGAAGTCGTTATGGCCACGGTTTACCTTCACATCGGCGCGCCGAAGACGGCCACATCCAGCCTGCAGGCGATGCTGGCCGCGCACCACGATGACCTGCTGGCTGCGGGTATTCTCTACCCCGCGACCTGTCGCCACGGGGACGCGCACCATGTGCTGGTGGCGGACCTGATCGATAAATACCAGGCCAACCCGATGCCGGACATCTGGTACGGCGATTTTCCCCGCGGCCAGGCCTGGTCGCGCCTGCGGGCCGAGCTTGCTGCCGCCGGGCCCACCGTGCACACGGCGATCGTCAGCTCGGAACTGTTCTTTGGCCAGTCGATCAACATCGAGCGGATGCTGGGCGATATCCAGGCGGCACTCGCCGGCCACGATGTGCGTGTCCTGATGTACCTGCGACGCCAGGACCAGCTGTATGCCTCGTTTTATAACCAGGACGTCAAGGGGGCGCGGCAGTGGCCGGGCAGCGCCTACGAGTTCTATGAGACGCACCAGATATTCCAGCGCGACTACGACCAGGTGGTCGATATGTGGGGTGCCGCGTTCGGTCACGTCAATCTCCGCGTGCGCCCCTTTGAGCCGGCGCAGTGGCCCGGTGGCGACATGGTCAAGGACTTCTGCCAGGTGACCGGACTGCCACCGCTGCGTGCTGTGGGCGCGGAACCCAACGACGGCCTGGGTGCGAACCAGCTGTATATCAAGCGCTGCCTCAACCACATGGGATACGACAAGGCGGACAACGACCGCGTGGTGGGCCTGCTGCTGAACCTGTGTAGAGAGTCGCCGTTGAAAAGCGTGCGCTACGTCAATATGGGTTGCTACGGGCGCCTGCGCGAGCGCTGGACCCGGACCAACCAGCGCCTCGGCGCGGTGGTCGGTGACGGCGGCAACTTCTTCCACGCGCCCGTACCGGAGCCCGCCGCAGTGCCCGAATATGCGCTGGACCGGGCTCTCCTCGGGGATTTTCTGCAGCGGCTTCTGGCGGCCGGCCTCGGCGGGCACCTGGGTAGCCTGCGCGGGCTGTTTGCCCGCGCGGCGCTGCTGGTCATCGCCGAGCAGGGCCTGTGGGATGCGGTTCCCCGCAGTGATAGAGTGACCTTCGAGTCCTGGGTGTAGGCGCGACTGACATGAACCTGGAAAGCAGCGGCTGGCGCTCAGCCGTGTTCAATCGGCGCATGCTCATCTGCGTGTTCACCGGGCTTGCCTCGGGCATGCCGCTGTATGTGCTGCTGCAGCTGGTTCCGGCCTGGTTGCGTGACCAGGGGGTTTCCCTTGCCGAGATCGGCCTCTTCGCGCTGGTCGGCATCCCCTACGTGTGGAAGTTTCTCTGGGCGCCCTTGATGGATCGCTGGATCCCGCCACTGCTGGGCAGGCGTCGCGGCTGGATGTTCCTTTGCCAGTTGGCACTGATTGCGTCCATTGGTGTGCTGGGCGCCTTTGATCCGCAGCAATCCACCTGGGTGATCGCTTGGCTGGCCTTTGGGGTGGCATTTTTCAGCGCCAGCCAGGATGTTGCGCTGGATGCGTTTCGTCGCGAAATTCTGCCCGACCGGGAACTGGGCCTGGGCAACGCGATTCACGTACAGGCCTACCGCATATCGAGCCTGATACCGGGCTCCCTGTCGCTGATCCTCGCGGATATTCTGCCTTGGAGCACGGTGTTCTGGATAACGGCCGCGTTCATGCTGGTGGCGTTGTGCATGAGCCTGCTGGTTGCAGAGCCAGACTCCGAATTGCCGACCGGCACGGGGCTGCGCGAGGCGGTGGTAGCGCCATTCTCGGAGTACCTGCAGCGCCGTGGCTGGACGGGCGTCTGTCTGGTGATTGGCTTCATGGTGCTCTACAAGATCGGCGACAATATGGCGACGGCCCTGGCGACCCCGTTCTATATCGATATGGGGTTTTCCATGACCGAGATCGGTGTGGTTGCCAAGAACGCCGCGCTGTGGCCGGCAATTGTGGGGGGCTTGCTGGGCGGTATCGCCATGCTGCGCCTGGGTATCAATCGCTCCCTGTGGGTTTTCGGTGCAGTGCAGCTGCTGAGCATCCTCGGCTTCGCGGTGTTGGCCGGCAGCGGGCCGCTACTCTGGCTGCTGGCGGTCGTTATTGCCTTTGAGTACCTCGGTGTCGGCATGGGCACGGCGGCCTTTACCGCCTTCATTGCCCGTGAAACCAGCCGCACCTACGCCGCCACGCAGTTCGCGCTGTTCACGGCTATTGCGGCACTGCCAAGAACCTTTGCCAATGCCAGTACCGGTGTCATTGTCGAGGCGGTGGGCTGGCAGTCGTTTTTCCTGCTCTGCACACTGCTGGCCGTGCCTGGCATGCTCTTGCTGCTGTGGGTGGCACCCTGGCGGGAGGCGCCGGCATGACGGGCCAACCCCGGCGCGTGATCGCCATACTGGGCATGCACCGCAGTGGCACCAGCTGCCTCACCGGCTCGCTGCAGGAAGCGGGCCTGGAGCTGGGCGAGCACCACACCTGGAACCCTTACAATCGCAAGGGCAATCGCGAGAACCAGGATTTTGTCGACCTGCATGACAGTATCCTCGCGGCGAATGGCGGTGCCTGGGACAGCCCGCCGCGGACCACAAACTGGTCCGACGCCCACCGCGAGCGGGCCCGCCGCCTGCTGGCCGAGTATGCGGGGGTGGAGGCGCTCGGCTTCAAGGACCCGCGATGCCTGTTGTTGCTGGCCGGCTGGCGTGAGCTGGTTCCGGGGCTGGAGCGGGTCGGTATATTCCGCCACCCGGAAGCGGTTGCAGCCTCCCTGTTGAACCGCAGCCAGATGCCGCGGCAGCAGGCGCTTGCGCTGTGGTATGCCTACAATCGCCTGCTGTATCGCGAATATCGCCGCAAGCCCTTCCCACTGCTGTGTTTTGACGATGGGGAGGCCCTGTTCAACCGCAACGTCGATGATGTGATTGACCGGCTGCGCCTGCAGCCCGTTGCGGCGCCCACCCGCTTTTATGACAACACCCTGAAAACCTACCAGGCCAGTACACAGCCGCGGCTGCCGTGGAAGATTCGCTACCTCTACTACCGGTTGCGGCGGGTGAGCCTGTGAGGCGGGTCAAGCCTGCACCCCTGACGGCGTGGCGGTATGGCAGCCAGTCCGTTACTATCTGCACACGCCACCGGGGCCGCTGAACGGATAATAAATGCTGGCACGTTTCCTTAAAAAAGATGATCGCACTGCGCGCGCCAGGGATGTGCTCAGCGTCAGCTTTGTGGTGATCGTCTATGACATGCAGCAGCAGGCGGAAAACACCATTCGCTCACTGCTGCCCGGCTATCAGCTGGGGGTCAGCGGCGATGAATATGAAGTGATCGTGGTGGAGAATGCCTCTGCCAACACGATGCGTCGTGAATTCCTGCAGAGCCTGCCTGCCAACGTGCGCTACTTCCTGCGCGAGAACCCCGAAACCAGCCCGGCGAAAGCCATCAATTTTGGCGCCGAGCAGGCCCGGGGCGAGAATATCTGCGTCATCATTGACGGCGCGCGCATGCTCACGCCAGGTGTGGTGCGCACCATCCTCATGGGGCATCGCTTGAGTGACAGCGCAGTGGTGGCGATTCCCGGCTACCACCTCGGCCGGGAACTGCAGCAGGAGGCGGTGAACAGCGGCTACAGCCTGGAGCAGGAGCGCGCCCTGCTGGACTCCATCGCCTGGCCCGAGGCGGGCTATCGACTCTTCGATATCGCCTGTTTCAGCGGCTCCAGCGCCCCCGGACTCTTCATGCCCAACAGCGAAAGCAACTGCATCAGTATTCCCCGCGATATCTGGCGAGGCCTGGGCGGCTATGATGAGCGCTTCAACCTCCGCGGCGGCGGCCTGATCAATCTCGATTTGTACAAGCGCGCCTGCGAATACCCGGGGGTGCAGCACATCATCGCGCCCGGTGAGGGCACCTTCCACCAGTTCCACGGCGGCGTCACCACCGGTGGCCAGAGTCGCGAGAAACGCGAAGCGTATATCGAGCAGAGCAAGGCCCAGTATCGGGAATTGCGCGGTGAGGAATTTGTCAGCCCCCGCAGCCAGCCCCTGTATCTCGGTGAGATTCCCGAGCAGGCGCAGAAATTTGTGCATTACTCGGCGTCCCGTGTGCTCCTCGCGCGCGGGGAGTCCCCCCTGACCCACGGCCCCGCCTGAGGACACCCAGTGAGCAGCAAGATTTACTTCCCACCGTCACTCCAGCGCTTCGAACCCCGGCGCATGGTCTTCAGCACCTGGGTCGACCATCTGCCCTTTGCCTACGACCTGGTCACCGCCCTGCGGCCCCGGCTGGTGGTGGAGCTGGGGGTGTACAACGGCTTGTCCTTTTTCACCTTCTGCCAGGCCATGGTAGAGAACGATATTGACGGCGTCGCCTACGCCATCGACTGCTGGGAGGGGGACGAGCACACCGACGCCTACGACGATTCGGTATACCAGGATGTACAGCAGCATGCGCGGGAGCACTACCGCGGCATTACCTACCTGCTGCGTATGTACTTCAATGAGGCGCTGCGCCATTTCGAGGACGATAGCATCGACCTGCTGCACATCGATGGACTGCACACTTACGAGGCGGTCCGGGAGGACTTCAGCAACTGGTACCCGAAGGTGCGCCCCGGTGGCATCGTGCTGTTTCACGATGTGATGGCCAGGCTCAAGGATTTTGGCGCCTGGAAGTTTTTCGAGGAACTGGAAGCGAGCCACGGTGAAATTTTCAAGTTCAATCACGGGTTTGGGCTGGGTGTCTTGCGCAAGCCCGGAGGCACGCCGGTGCAATCTGAGCTGACGGAGCTGTTGTTTTCCGGCGACCCGGAAACGGAGAAGCGCCTGCGCCAATTCTACTCTCACGCCGCCCACTTCCTGGAGGCGCGCCGGCAGGCGAAGCGCTTCAAACCCAAGGACAGTGCCTATGCGCCCAAAGGGGGGCAGGGCAAGCAGGCCGGAGAAAGCTGAGTAGTGTCTGTCGCTGGCGTGAACCACGATGCGCTGCTGGCTCAGGCTCTCGCTTTTCGCGAGCAGGGCGATTGGGCGCAGGCGTTGGCCACGCTGACCCGGGCCAATATTCAGCGCCCTTCGGCGGATGTGCAGCAGCAGCTGATTGACTGGCGTATCGAGGCGGGGCGTTCGCTGCCGGCGTCTCCCGAAAGCGCACCGCGGGTAACAGCGCCGCTGGGCGCGGCTGGCAGCGTGGGCATCCCCGAAATCGCACCCTCTGAGCTGAGCGCTGCGCGGGTGCGGGAAGCCGTGTATTCCAGCGGTGCGTTGATCGTCCGTGGCCTGCTCAAGCCGCCCACGGTCGAGACACTGCGTCAGCAGATCGAGCGCGTGGTCGGGGCCCGGGAAAATCCCGATCTGTTTCCCCCTGTGGAGTCGCAGGCGGCCTGGTATGTGCGCTCCCCCGAGGCCTGGGGTGCGCCGTCACAATTTTTTCGCCGCCCCGGGCAGACCGTGGAAAGCAGTTCCATCTGGGTCGCCGATTCACCGCGCATG
This sequence comes from Haliea sp., assembly GCF_041395985.1. Classification (NCBI taxonomy): domain Bacteria; kingdom Pseudomonadati; phylum Pseudomonadota; class Gammaproteobacteria; order Cellvibrionales; family Halieaceae; genus Haliea; species Haliea sp. The sequence goes on along the minus strand of NZ_JAWKZJ010000003.1, from coordinate 59,692 downwards.
GCCTGTGAACTGTTGGCGCTCTACGAGTCCCTGGGCCTGCCGGCGCTGTTGGAGTCCTATTTCGGTGAGCCCGCTCGACTGTCGGTCAAGAAATGGGTGCTGCGCAAGATGGCGCCGAAGAAAAACGGCAATGCGGGATGGCACCAGGATGGCCGCTTTCTGGGTGAAGACATTCGCTCCCTCAATCTGTGGCTGGCGCTGAGTGACTGTGGTGGCGATGCGCCTGCCCCCGGCATGGATCTGCTGGTCGACGGGCCTCGGGAGATACACCCCACGGGCACCGACGGCGCCTGGTTTGACTGGACGGTGGGGCCGGAGCGGGTGGCCCGCCTCGCCAGGGAGGCATCGATAGTCCAGCCGCGTTTTGCCCCGGGTGACGCCTTGCTGTTCGATCAATACAGTCTGCACCGCACCGCGCTCGAGGATCATCACAGCGCGGTCCGTTATGCCATCGAGGCCTGGTTCTTCGCCGCCTCTACCGCACCCGCGCGGCAGCAGCCGCTGTTTATCTGACGCCTGGAGCACCACCGACCTCCCATGCAACTGTCCGTGATTGTCATTGCCTATGCCATGCAGCGTGAGATTCCGCGGACGCTGCAGGCCCTCGCGCGCAGCTACCAGACGATCGGAGCCGACCTCGATTACGAAGTCATTCTGGTGGACAACGGCTCACTCCGGCCGCTGCAGGTTGATGGTCTGAGTGACGACGTGCCCGTGCAATTGCTGCGTATCGACGATGCGCTGGCGTCTCCGGCCCAGGCCCTCAACCGCGCGGCAGCGCTGGCGCGGGGCGAGGTGCTGTGCCTGATGATTGACGGCGCGCACCTGCTGACGCCGGGCGTCTTCGAGTGGGCCCTGCGGGCTTTTGCCGCCTTTCCCTGCCCGGTGGTCGCGGCGCGCTATTTCTACATGGGTCCGGGAGAACAGCCCGAGACCGTGCTGCAGGGCTACGACCAGAACGCGGAGGATGCCCTGCTGCGCCGCATCGACTGGCCGCAAGACGGCTACAGGCTGTTTGAGGTGGGTACACCCCTCTCGGGCGGCGCCGCCAGCATTACCTGGTTCAATCGCATGTTCGAATCAAACTGTCTGTTCATGAGCCGGGAACACTATTTTTCAGTGGGCGGCAGCGATGAGCGGTTCGACCTGCCCGGTGGCGGTTTTCTCAACCTCGACTTGTACAAGCGCGCGCTGGATGCAGACGGGGCGGTTTCGGTGCAACTGGTGGGGGAGGGCAGCTTTCATCAGGTGCATGGTGGCACGACGACCAATAGCGAGCGCGTGGCCCGTGAGGCAAAACTGGCCGGTTACCGGCAGCAGTACCAGGCACTGCGTGGACACGACCAGCTGCTCAGCGACAAGCCACTGCATTTCCTCGGGCACCTGCCCACGCAGGCGTCGAAAATACATTTGCGCAAGCGCCAGCGATAACGCCCTCGCCTCAGCGGGTGGGGCCCCGCCACAGCGGCGGCACAGGGCGCGCCAGCATGGCCTGCAGCGTGTCCACGTTGGCATCAAGCAGCCCACGGTGGCGGGGTTCAGCGGCAAGATTGTGCGTTTCGCCGGGATCGGACTCCAGATCGTACAGGATGTGCACGTTGGCGACGGTGTGCCAGATATGCTTGTAGCGGCCCCGGCGCAGCATCGGTGACCCTTCGAGCGTGCCACAGAAAATTGGCCTCTCGGGTACGGGAGCGCGCCCTTCAAGAACGCCCCACAGGCTGTGTGAGTCCAGATCACTGCACGGTGCGGGCAAGCCGACGCGCTCAAGCACCGTGGCGACAGCGTCAAAGCTCTGTACCGGCTCCTGCACGCGGCGGCCGCCGCTGACCCCGGCACCGGCCATGAAGAAAGGCACGCGTGCGATGTCGTCGAAGGGCAGCCAGGGAATCTTGCCGAGATAACCGCGATGCCCGCCGTAGTCGCCGTGGTCGGAGAGGAAGATCACCAGTGTGTTGTCGAGATCCACGGATTGCAGCAGCTCACCCACCATGTCGTCGACGTGATTGATGCCGGCACGTATCGCAGCCAGGACTTTGGGAAGGTGGTCCGCAGCGTGGTGATCCACACGGTCCGGCTCGAAAAAGGTGCCTCGCGGGTGGCGCACGGTGATGTTGGAAAACGGCCAGGGCAGCCCTGCATTGCTCTCCATGCCCGATTGCGGCAGTACCTGATCCTCGGGTCGAAAACGGGAGGCGTAGGGTTCGGGGGGGCTGTAAGGCGTATGCGGGTCCGTGTAGGACACCACGGTGAACCACGGTGAGTCCCGGCGCGCCGGGTCCTGCAGAAACGCCTGAGCGTGGCTTGTGATCCAGCGTGTCGGGTGCCACTCCGCGGCATAGGGAAAGACGCGCGGTATGCCCGGGCGCTGAAAACGCAGATCCTCGCGCCCGGAACCCGTGATCCAGTGGCGGTAGTCGTCGGCCTCATCCCGTGGGTAGCCCGCGGGCAGGTGCTCGCACATCGCCATGGTGTCGAAGCCGTGCTGCGCGCGTATCGGCGAGAAGTGCATCTTGCCGAACAGTGCCGTATCGTAACCCACGTCCCGCAGTGCATGGGCGAGTGTCCAGTACCCTTCTGTCAACGCCAGGCCACTGGCCGTCTGCGCCCGCGGTCGACGGCCCCCGCCGGTGGGTACGCGGTGCGGCAGCAGCCCGGTCAGCAGGGAGGAGCGGGCGGGAATGCAGGCCGTGTCGCTGCTGTAGGCCTGTTCGAAGATGACACCGCGGGACGCCAGGGCGTCCAGGTTCGGGGTGTCAGTCACGCCGTCCCCGCGACCGTAGCCCAGGGAGTCGTAGCGCTGCTGATCGGTCATCAACAGCAGAATGTTGGGGGTGTCTTGCATGGGGTGATTCTACACGGGCAGCGCGCGTTTGCGGCGCAGGAAGGGTTTTTCCACCCAGTGATAGCTCGCCAGCGACAGCGCGAGTGCCAGCGCCAGTGCTGCAGCGGGCACCAGGTACAGCCAGACGGAAGCCTGGTACGCCTCAGGCCCCATGGACTCACGCAGGGGATAGATCAGGTAGAACAGGACCGGCACATGCAGCAGGTAGAGCGAGTAGGACAGCTTGCCAACCACTGCCAGCGCATTATTGACCAGCAGGCGCTTTGCGGGCAGTTGGCCCAGCAGCAGGCAGAGTATGACCACCGCCCAGAGCGCCGCTTCGTAGCTGTGGTGCAGGTGCCAGGTCACTTCCGCCGCGCCCTTTGCCATCTGCGTGACCGCCAGCAGAATGCGTTCCAGCAGTGCCAGGGCGAGCAGCAGCAATGCAAGCGACAGGCCGGCCACCAGTCGGCTGCGCTGCCGCAGGACGGGTGCATCCGCAAGGCGCAGCCACGCCGCCGCTGCAGCGATACCGATCAGAAAAGCCGGCGCGCGCGCAAACAGGGATTTGCTGAGCAGGAAGGTTTTCCCACCCGCCATCTCGCCAACCACCACCAGCGCCGTATAGGCGGCGGCCCAGGTGAGCAGCAGGACGATGCAGCACAGTCGCCCGCGCGGTCCGGCTGTCCATAGCAGCATACCCAGCGGTAGCAACAGGTAGAACTGGATCTCCGTCACCAAGGTCCACCACACCACGCTGTAGGGGAATGCCTGGAAACCGACGAACTGGAACAGGGCCGCCCGGGTGATCGTCGCGGTGTCTCCCGTGAGCAGCCAGGTGATCAGCAGGGCAACGTAGTAGAGCGGTACGATGCGCAGTGCCCGGGCCTTGAAGTAGGCCCCGAGCAGGGGTTTTGGCTGCCCCGGGTCGGCGGCGTGGCGCAGCCAGGGCAGGGATAGCAGGAACCCGCTGAGAACAAAGAACAGGGTGACGCCTGTGTTGCCGCCGGCGATGAAACCGATGCCCGGTGTGGGGTTGCCGGGGACCTGCAGGCCGCTGAGCCCCCAGGCGTGAAACAGAAAGACCAGCAGAATGGCCAGGCCGCGAATGCAATCCAATTCCTGCAGGTAGGTACGACGGTCGCGCAGTCCCTCAGCGAGATCCAGCGAAGCCGGAGCTCCAGCTGTGGACGCGGCCGGCCCGGTGGTTAGCGACATGTGTCACCCGGTATCCACCGGTAGGTGGCGAGTGCGATACGGTCGCCGCTGCGCACGGTGACGCCCTCTTTTTCGAGTCTTTTTCGCTGCAACCTGCCCGCATCCGACGTAGAGGGAAGGGACAGCTTGCCGGCACTGTTGATGACCCGGTGCCACGGAACGCGGGTATCCGATGGCAGCTGGCGCAGCGCCCAGCCAACCCGGCGGGCCGCCCTGCCAAGGCCGGCAAACCGCGCAATGTCGCCGTAGGTGGATACACGGCCTTGCGGGATGCTCGCGACCACGTGCCAGATGCGTTGGTTGGTGCCCTGCGGGTCGGTTTCCACGGACGGTCTCTTCCTGTGCCAGACGCGTATGGTGGTATTTTTCGCTGTCCCGAGCAAGCGCTGCAGCGGGCGTCGGCGGGGCCTGTGCAGCGGCTCTTTACTTCGGCCCGTGCTCTGGGCAAAACTGGCGCCGATACAGGCGCTGTGATGGATCATGATCCCCGAAGAACCCGATTATCTGCCCATGAAGGTGGCCAATGCACTACTCGCTGACGGCCCTGCCCTGCAGGCGCGGATGGCGGAGGACGGCTATCTCTTTTTTCGCGACCTGTTACCTACCCGCGTACTGCATGCCCTGCGTGAGGAGGTCACGGGGATTCTCAGTGACATCGGCTGGATCCGCGGCGGGCCGGAACGTCTGGCGGCGGAGTCACAGGTGCTCCCGTGTCGCGAAGGCGAGCCCCGGTATTTCGAGGCGCTGGACCGCATTCAGTGTCTGGAGCGATTTCATGCGCTGGCCCACGAGCCCGCGCTACTGCAGCTGATGACACTGTTGCTCGGAGAGGGCGCCTTTCCGCACCCCCTCGGCGTGATGCGCCTGGTGTTTCCGGATAACCCGGAGGTGACGACACCCCCGCACCAGGACTACCGCAATAACCAGGGGACCCCGCGCCTGACGGCTGCCTGGATACCCCTGGCAGATTGCCCGCGCCACTGCGGTCCGCTGGCGATCCTGCCCGGCTCGCACCGCAGTGGTGTCCTGCCGCTGTCCTTTCACCTGGGGCCGGGCAATCGCCAGGCCGTGCTGCCTGAGAGCCTGATGCACACTGCCTGGGTGACGGAGGATTTCCGCGCCGGCGACGTGTTGCTGTTCCCTGCGCTGACGGTACATCGGGCACTGCCCAATCAGCATCCGACCCGCATGCGGCTGTCCGTGGACTTCCGCTACCAGCCCGCCGGCGAGCCTCTCACCGAACAGTGCTTGCGGCCGCATTTTGCGCGCCAGTCCTGGGAGGATATCTACCGTGGCTGGGAATCAACCCGACTGCAATATTATTGGCAGGAGCGGGACTACAGCCTGGTGCCCTGGGATGAGTCCCTGCACGCGCTGCCAGCCGACCACTGGGACCAGGCGTTGCGCGAGGACATGATCTATGAGCGGACGCGTCAGCGCCGTTTTCGCAGTCGCAATCGACCAGACCACGAGGATTGAATGCGGCCCCGGCGTTACCAGCGAATCGGTACCTGGTTCAGAGGGGCTGCGCTCTCCCCGAAAAACCAGGTTTCGATCGCATAGCGCGGGCGCTGGAAGTCCGTGCGGTATTGTGTTCGGTGCAGGAACAGGTGATCAAACAGCAGCGCGTCACCGGGATTGAATACCGGCGCCACCGGCGGTGTGCGCGGGAAGTAGCTGGACACCGACTCCGAGCTGACTGACCAGTCGAAGAGCGCGCCATCGGCGGAAACAATGCGCTGCAGGCGCGCGGGTACCACATCCATGCCGGGGGCGCCGGTTTCGCCGCCGCAGCGGGTCAGCGGTATCCACAGGTTGATGCTGTTGATGTACTCGCCCATGAAGGCGCCATCCTGGTGCCAGCCCGCCTGGTGCACTGGCAGCCGGGTTTTGCGCAGCACCCACTTCTTTACCGACAGGCAGGGGGCCTCGCCGAGGTAGTCGGTGAACAGCGTTCTCAGGCCCAGGCTCCCGTACAGCTCCAGCAGGCTCTCGGCCACGCAGGGTGCTTCCGCGCACATGGCGGACCCGGAGTCGCGGTGAAACGCGCGGGAGCGGCCCAGCTCACCGCCGGGCATTTTCTGGCGCAGGATGTCGGGCGGGTCGAAATAGCAATCGTGCCTGTCACCGGGGGAAGCGCACGCCGCGATGACCCGGTCAATCAGGTCGCGCAGTGCCGGGTGCAGGGACGCCGGGACCAGGTCGCGGACGATAACGGCGCCGTGGGTCTGTATGCCGTGACGCAGTCCGGCCGCGGACAGGGCGGCGGCGGACACCTCCGGCAGGCCGTTGCAGAGCGCTGCCCCGTGCCCTTCCTCCGGCGCGGTGGCCGGGGGCCGGGGTGCCGGTGGCGCTTCCTGCCAATGGCTGATCCGGGCGCTCAGTCGCTCGGCATCCTGTGCCCGGATCCGCCTGATCGGGGCGACAAACTCTGGCTGTGGGGTGTGCATGATCACTCTCCGGTGCGAGGGTGCGCAGCGTGTCTGGCGCCTATATCTGGTAGTGTACCGGCGTCGGGTGGCTGTCGTGAAATTGTTGCGCCCAGGCCAGCGCATGCGCCTCCTGCAACGGCCTGCTGTAGAAGAAACCCTGGCCCAGGTTGCACCCCATGGCAATCAGCTTCTCCTGTGTCTCGCGGTTCTCGATGCCCTCGGCAATCACCCGGCGGTTGAAGTTTCTCGACAGGGCAATGATGGATTTCACGATCATCTCGTCCTCGGGGTCGTCCAGCATGTCGGCGACGAAGGACCGGTCGATCTTGATTTCCTGGGCCGGCAGGCGCCGAAAATGATCCAGTGACGAGTAGCCGGTACCGAAGTCGTCCAGTGATACCTCCACGCCCAGCTCGCGACATTCCAGCAGGGTCTCGATGATCTTGTGGGCGTCGTCGAGGGCCGTCGTTTCAAGCAGCTCTATCACCAGTCGTGAGCGCAGTTCTACGTCGCAGTCCTGCAGAGCCTGTCTGAGGTCCTGCACAAAGGTGCTGCCAAGAAAGTGCGTGGGGCTGAGGTTGATGCTCAGTGTGTAGGGCAGGCCGGCGCGTGCCCAGCGCTGCAGCTTTTGCACCGCCTCGGCAATGACGAAGCGCCCCACCGTGGCCGCATACTCGGTTCTCTCCAGCTGTGGCAGGAAGCTGATCGGCGACAGCAGGCCCTCATCCGGGTGATTCCAGCGTATCAGGGCTTCAAAGCCATCAACCCGTCGCGCATTCAGGGTGATCTTCGGTTGCAGGTAGAGTTCGAGCTGCCCCTCCTGCAGGGCGAGGGAAATGTTCTCCAGGATCTTGACCCGTTCTGCGCGGTACTGGTTGGTCTCGAAATCGAACATCTGGTAGCGGTTCTTGCCGGCGTCCTTCGCCGCATACATTGCCTGGTCCGCATGCCGGAGAAGCAGGTCAGGGGCAGCTTTGTCCTGGGGATAGACCGTCACACCCATGCTCCCGCCGAGCGTCAGCACCTGATTCTGGAGGCGGATGGGTTGGCGTATGGCGCCCAGGATGCGCTCGTACACCGTATTCTCTTCCACGTCCCGGATGATGGCCACGAATTCGTCGCCCCCCAGACGGGCGACAATATCATGTTCGCGCAAAGCGTTTTTCAGGCGCGAGGACACAGCACTGAGCACCTTGTCCCCAACGGAATGGCCGTGGGCGTCGTTGATTTCCTTGAAGCCATCCAGGTCGATAAAGCAGATGGACAAGGTGCCATTGCGGAGTTCAGCCTGCTTCAACTCATCGTCAAACAGCTCGGTCAGGCGCCGCCGATTGGGCAATCCCGTGAGCGCGTCGTAGTTGGCGGCCTGCTCGAGCCCCCGTTGGTGATCGAGCTTCTCCTGATACAGGCGTTTGTGCTCGATCAACTGGCCTACTGTCTGCAGCAGTGGGTCCAGATGATGCGCCGCTTCGGTCGTGTAGGCCTTGCGCTGTGCCGTCAGTCCCACCAGACCCACGCGGTTGCTGCCGGAGAAAATGGGAATACCCAGTTGCGGCCAGACCCCGGTTGCCTGCCCATCGGGACTGTCAGGGGAACCGGTATCGTCGGTCCCATTCCTGATCACCATATCATCGGAGGCGAGGGCGAGGGCAATCAGGGTATCGAACTCTTCGAGGGTTTCACCGTTGGCATCCGTGGCATCTTTGCCAGCCGCTCGACGGATGGTCTCTGTCGTCGCACCGATCTTCAGGTATCGCCTGTTCCGCCTGTCCAGCAACACCTCCCCGATGAAACCGCGCTCGCTGCCCGTCAGCTCCAGAAGGTCGGCCAGCATGAGGTCGAAGGCAGCGTCCTGGTAGGCCTGCGCATGAAACGTATTCTGCGCCCGGTGGATCGCCCGGTTGAGCCGGGTGATCGGCACGGCCGCACGGGATTGAGCTTCTTCCGAGGTGCGTTCGAGCTCGTCCTCCAGAATGTCTGCGAGGTGACGCAGTACGTCGAGTTCCTGCAACGGTATCTGCCGCGGTTGCGGATCGATAATGCACAGGGAGCCCACTTTCATGCCGGTGGGTTCGCGCACAGGCACGCCGGCGTAAAAGCGGATGTGCGGAGCGCCTGTCACCAGGGGATTGGCGCAGAACCGCGGATCGCGCGAGGCGTCTTCTACCAGCAGTATCCCGTCCTGGTGCACCGTGTGGTCGCAGAACGCCATGCAGCGAGGCGTTTCGGTGACCTCCAGCCCGCGGCGCGCCTTGAACCACTGACGGTTTTCGTCCAGCAGCGAGAACAGCGCGATGGGGGTTTTATAGAAGCGACCGGCGATTTCCACCAGCCGGTCAAAACGACGTTCTGCGGCGGAGTCGAGTATGCCCAGGCGGTGCAGGGCCGCAAGGCGACGCTGCTCTTGCGCTTCGGGGGTCATGGGGTAAAGCCCGCTTGACGGCCGACGGTGGCCTGCCAGGGTTGCTTGTTGAGTAGCCACGCCGCGCGGCAGGGCCGAACCTTGCCCATGGGCAACACGTTCCTTATGTCGGGGAGCGGAAGTGTAACAAAATCCGTAAGCGGGCGGCTATCGCTTCCCGGGAAGCCTCGCTCCCTGCATTGCATTTGGGTTTTGCGTCCCCATACTTGCTGTGAGGAGAATGACTATGCGCCTACTGATACTCTTGCTGCCCTGGTTCGAGCTTTTTACCCTGATCCAGCTGGGGGTTGAGACCAGCGCCCTGACTGCGCTCGGCTATGTGCTCTGCACGCTGCTGCTGGGTCTCTGGTTGCTGCGCCGGCAGGGCCTGGACATTTTCCAGCGTCTGGTGGCGGCCCAGCAGGGTGTTGTGCCCGGTCCGCAACTGTTGCTGGACGACATGGCGCTGGGGCTGGCTGCCGTATTGCTGATGGTGCCCGGCCTGTTGTCGGATGTGGCGGCGCTGGTGGTCATGATCGGGCCACTACGACGGCGCCTCGCGCGCTGGCTGGGTGCGCCGCAGGTAGAGACCTATCGCCCGGAGCAGGACCGGGCCGGGCCAACGACGCTGGAGGGCGACTACCGCCGGGTAGATAAGTAAGTGTATAACCCGTTGATAAATATTGAAAAAGTGCCTTTATCCCGGTTGTGGAGTGCCTTCACTGGAGGCCGCGGCGGGGCGCGTTGACATGAATTTGGCACTCTTGAAAAAAGAGTGCTAAAAAATCCCTTGAAATCCTCCCTTGCGCCCCAATATCCCGAGCAAGCCCCGACGGGGTCTGCCCGAAGCGGGCCTGTATAACACTGTAATCAGGAGAACGTGATCGATGAAAATTCGTCCGCTGTACGACCGTGTGGTCGTTCGTCGCAAGGAAGAGGAAGAAACCACGGCCGGTGGCATTGTCCTGCCGGGTTCTGCCAAGGAAAAACCGAACCAGGGTGAAGTCATTGCGGTTGGCGACGGCAAAGTGCTGGAAAACGGCGAACTGCGTCCCCTGGCCGTCAAGGTGGGTGACAAGGTTGTGTTCGGTCAGTACGCCGGCAGCAACACCATTGAGGTTGACGGCGAGAAGCTGATCATCATGGGCGAGAGCGAAATTTTCGCGATCGTCGAGTGAATGTGAACCCGTTACCCAACAATCAAGTTTCGAGTTAAAGGATTCTGATCATGGCAGCTAAAGATGTAATTTTCGGCGACGACGCGCGTCAGCGCATGCTGAAAGGTATCAACGTACTGGCCGATGCAGTCAAGGCCACCCTGGGCCCCAAGGGGCGCAACGTGATTCTCGACAAGTCCTTCGGTGCCCCCACCGTGACCAAGGACGGCGTATCCGTGGCCAAAGAGATCGAACTGAAAGACAAGTTCGAAAACATGGGTGCACAGATGGTCAAGGAAGTCGCCTCCCAGGCGTCTGACCAGGCCGGTGACGGCACCACCACGGCGACTGTGCTGGCACAGGCGATCGTCAATGAAGGCCTGAAGTCTGTGGCCGCCGGCATGAACCCGATGGACCTGAAGCGCGGCATCGACAAGGCCATCGCCGCAGCCGTCGCGCAGATCCAGGATGCCGCCAAGCCCTGTGAAGACAGCAAGGCGATCGCCCAGGTAGGCACCATTTCCGCCAACAGTGACCACGCTGTGGGCCAGATCATCGCGGAAGCGATGGATAAGGTCGGCAAGGAAGGTGTGATCACCGTTGAGGAAGGGTCCGGCCTGGAAAACGAGCTGGATGTGGTTGAAGGTATGCAGTTCGACCGCGGTTACCTCTCCCCCTACTTCATCAACAACCAGGAGAACATGAGCGCCGACGTCGAGTCGCCTTTCATCCTGCTGGTCGACAAGAAAATCTCCAACATCCGTGAAATGCTGCCGCTGCTGGAGCAGGTCGCCAAGTCCTCACGCCCGCTGGTCATCATTGCCGAGGATGTTGAAGGTGAGGCGCTGGCGACGCTGGTGGTCAACAACATGCGCGGTATCGTGAAAGTGGCGGCCTGTAAGGCCCCCGGCTTCGGTGATCGTCGCAAGGCGATGCTGCAGGATATCGCCATCCTGACGGGCGGTACCGTGATTTCCGAAGAAGTGGGCATGGATCTCGAGTCCGCTACCCTGGAACATCTGGGCAGCGCCAAGCGCGTCACCATGGACAAGGACAACACCACCATCATTGATGGTGCTGGTGAAGCCTCAGCCATTGAAGCCCGCGTGAAGGAAGTGCGTGTGCAGATCGAGAACACGTCCTCCGATTACGACCGCGAGAAACTGCAGGAGCGCGTAGCCAAGCTGGCAGGCGGTGTTGCGGTGATCAAGGTTGGCGCAGCCACGGAAATCGAGATGAAAGAGAAGAAGGCCCGCGTTGAAGACGCCCTGCACGCGACCCGTGCAGCGGTGGAAGAAGGCGTGGTAGCCGGCGGCGGCGTGGCACTGGTGCGTGCGGTGGATGCCATTCGCGACCTCAAGGGTGACAACGAAGACCAGAACCACGGTATCGGTGCTGCCCTGCGTGCCATGGAAAACCCCCTGCGGCAGATTGTTGCCAACGCCGGTGGCGAGCCCTCTGTAGTGCTCGACAAAGTGCGCCAAGGCAAGGGGAACTACGGCTACAACGCGGCGACCGGCGAGTACGGCGACATGATCGAGATGGGTATCCTCGATCCTGCCAAAGTGACCCGCACGGCGTTGCAAGCCGCCGGTTCTGTTGCGGCGCTGATGATCACCACCCAGGTGATGATTGCCGATGCACCGGAAGACAAGTCTTCTGGCGGCGGCATGCCCGACATGGGTGGCATGGGTGGTATGGGTGGCATGGGCGGCATGATGTAAGCCGTCTGCTATTCAGACCCGAAAAACCCCGCCTTGTGCGGGGTTTTTTTTGGTCTGCACATTTCACGCGCGAGCAGTTACGTGGCCCATGCCAGCGTGTACAATCAAGTGGGTTTTATAACGACAAGAAGGAAACTCCTATGAACATGTTTATCGTTGATTTTGTTTTCCGCTGGGCGCACGTGCTGTTCGGTATCACCTGGATCGGCATGCTCTACTATTTCAACTTCGTGCAGACTGAGTACTTCAAGGAAGCCGAGGCGGGTGCCAAGGCAGACGCCATGAAGAAACTGGCGCCCCGGGCACTGTGGTGGTTCCGCTGGGGTGCCATGTTTACCTTCCTGACCGGCTTCATCCTGCTCATGGCGGCACGCCCCTTCGGTAACATGGGCGCCAGCGCCCTGATCCTCATGGGCTCCCTGACCGGTACGCTGATGTTCCTCAACGTCTGGCTGATTATCTGGCCCAACCAGAAAATCGTCCTCGGGCTGGCAGAGGGCGACGGCCCGGTCGCGGCTGCCAAGGCCGGCCTGGCCTCGCGCACCAACACGCTGTTTTCCGGCCCCATGCTGTTCGGCATGCTGGGCGCCAAGCACGCACCGTTTATCACCCCCAGCACAACGGGCCTGATTGCCTGTGCCGCGCTTATTCTGGCGCTGGAAGCCAATGCCCTGTTCGGCAAGCAGGGGCCGATGACCAAGGTGGTGGGCGTCATTCACATGAGCATCCTGCTCACCGGCGTGGTCTGGGCGCTGCTCGCCTTCCTGTAACACCGTTCCTGTCGCCGGGCCGATATCCCAGGCCCGGCACCTGCCCACGCGGCAACCCCTGTGTCACGCTGGCTCTGCAATAGCGGTGCTGCACATGTATAATGCCGGCTCATTTTCTTGCCAGTGACCGACCATGTCTCAGGACGATATTGACCACATGCCCTCCATCGTTCCCTCCCGGGAAACCGGGCAGGAACCTGTTGCGCCCAAGCCTCGCGGCAGCAAGCCCGAGAAGGGGCGGGCGGGAAACACGCGGCCGCCCTCGGGTGGCGCGGGTACCCCCGCGGCTGGCGGCAGCAGCATCCTGTTGCGCCTGATGCTGGTGCTCGCGCTGGCCGTGGCGGGTGTGGCCTGTGCCTGGGCCTACCAGTTGCAGCAGGCCCTGGACAGCAGCGCCGCGCAGATGGAGCGCTACGCCAAGCGAATTTCGGACCTCGAAGACCGGCTGTCGGATACCGATGAGGGGCTGAGCCAGAACACCCAGGCGATGGCCGTCAAGATCAAGGAACTGTATTCGGAGGTCGACAAGCTGTGGGCGTCGGCCTGGCGTCGCAACAAGGCCGCGATTGAAGAACTGGAAAAGACCAGTGCCAGCCAGGTGAAGAAAGTGGCCGCGGCGGAGAAAACCCTGGCCGCCAATGCCGAGCAGATCAAAAGTGCCTCCGGCGACATCGCGCGCCTGAAAAGCGTGGCGGGCGACCTCGAGCGGCTGATGGCCAGTGCCAAGGCCAACCAGGCCGAGGTGGAGCGTGTCGCGGACAGCGTCAACCGGGTCAACGTTGAGCTGTCCAAGCTGAACAAGCGGGTGCAGGAAAACGAGGACTGGGTAAACTCGATCAATGCATTCCGCGGCCAGATCAACCGCTCGATTACCGATCTGCAGTCTTCCGTGAGGAGCCTGCAGTCGACGCCCTCTACTCCCTGAACAGACTCCAAGGATTCCTGCCATGACCGTTATCCGCCAGGATGATTTTATCGATAGCGTCGCCGACGCGCTGCAGTTCATTTCCTACTATCACCCCCTGGACTTCGTGCAGGCGGTTCACCGTGCCTGGGAAATGGAGCAGAATCCCGCGGCCAAGGACGCGATGGCACAGATCCTGATCAACTCGAGGATGTGTGCCCAGGGTCACAGGCCCATCTGCCAGGATACAGGTATTGTGACCGTGTTCCTGAAGATCGGGATGAACGTGCGCTGGGAAGCCACGCTGTCGGTCGCGGAGATGGTCAACGAGGGCGTGCGCCGGGCCTACACGCACCCGGACAACGTGTTGCGTGCCTCGATACTGGAAGATCCCGCGGGCGCGCGACGCAACACCAAGGACAACACCCCGGCGGTGATTCACATGGAGGTCGTGCCGGGTGATACCGTGGACGTGCAGGTTGCGGCCAAGGGCGGCGGTTCCGAAAACAAGTCCAAGCTGGCGATGCTCAACCCCTCCGACAGTATCGTCGACTGGGTGGTGAAAACGGTACCCACCATGGGGGCCGGCTGGTGCCCGCCGGGCATGCTCGGTATCGGGATTGGTGGCACAGCTGAGAAGGCGGCGCTGATGGCGAAGGAGTCCCTGATGGACCCGGTCGACATTCACGAACTGCGCCAGCGCGGCCCCGCCAACCGCAGCGAGGAGTTGCGCCTTGAAATCATGGATGCGGTGAACCGCCTCGGTATCGGTGCGCAGGGCCTAGGCGGCCTGACCACGGTGCTGGATGTGAAGATCCGCGATTATCCCACCCACGCGGCGTCGCTGCCGGTGGCGATGATTCCCAACTGTGCGGCAACGCGCCACGCGCATTTTGTGCTGGATGGCAGCGGTCCCGCCCTGCAGACGCCGCCCAACCTCGATGACTGGCCGGAGATCACCTGGGAAGTGGGCGAGCAGGTGCGCCGCGTCAACCTGGACACGGTGACCCCGGAAGAAGCGGCGCAGTGGCAGCCCGGCGATACGCTGCTGCTCTCCGGCAAAATGTTGACGGGGCGCGATGCGGCGCACAAGAAGATGAAGGAACTGATCGACAGCGGTGAAGGTCTGCCCGCCGAGGTCAACCTGAAAGGCCGATTTATCTATTACGTGGGCCCGGTCGACCCGGTGCGCGACGAGGTGGTCGGCCCGGCGGGCCCCACCACCTCCACCCGCATGGACAAGTTCACCGACTTTATCCTGGAGAAGACCGGTCTGCTGGGCATGATCGGCAAGGCAGAGCGCGGCCCTGCCGGCATCGAGGCGATCAAGAAGCACAAGGCGGTGTACCTGATGGCCGTCGGCGGTGCAGCGTACCTGGTGTCGAAGGCCATCACTTCGGCCCGTGTTGTGGCCTTCCCGGAGCTGGGCATGGAAGCGATCTACGAATTCGAGGTCAAGGACATGCCGGTCAGTGTCGCCGTGGATGCTCGTGGGGTTTCGGTGCACGAACTCGGCCCGCGTATCTGGCAGGCAAAGATCGAGGAGCAGGCCATCGAGTTGATCTGAGCCGCGCACGCAGCCACGCATGTCGACCTTTTACTGGCACGACTACGAAACCTTCGGCGCGGACCCCGCCTGGGACCGGCCGGTACAGTTTGCCGGTCTGCGCACCGATGACGACCTCAACGTCATCGGTGACCCCCTGGTCATTTATGCCCGCCCCGCCGACGATTTTCTGCCCCACCCCCAGGCCTGTTTGATCACCGGTATCACACCGCAGCTCGCACTCGAGAAGGGGCTGCCCGAATCTGAGTTTGTTGCCCGTATCCACACTGAGCTGGCACAGCCCGGCACCTGTTCGGTGGGCTACAACTCACTGCGTTTCGACGATGAAGTCACGCGGTATGCGCTGTATCGCAATTTCTACGATCCCTATGCCCGCGAGTGGCAGAACGGAAATTCCCGCTGGGATATTATCGATTTGCTGCGCACCGCCTGGGCGTTGCGCCCCGAGGGCTTCGCGTGGCCGCGCCGCGAAGACGGCCACGTCAGCTTTCGTCTGGAAGAGTTGACCTCGGCAAACGGCATCGCGCACACCGCGGCCCACGATGCCCTGTCCGATGTCGAGGCCACGCTGGCGATGGCGCGCCTGGTGCGCGAACGCCAGCCGCGGCTGTACGCTTGGGTGCTGCAAAGCCGCGACAAGCGCTGGGTGCAGGGGCAGCTGCAGCTCGGCTCGCTGAAGCCTGTGCTGCATGTCTCCGGCATGTTTGGTGCGGAGCGCTTCAACACGGCACTGATACTGCCGCTGGCGGCGCATCCTGTGAATCGCAATGAAATCATCTGCGCCGATCTCAATGAGGACCCTGCCGTTCTGCGCGAGGAGGCAGTGCCCGCCCTGCAGCAGGCCCTGTTCGCCCGGCGCGATGCCCTGCCGCCCGGCCAGCAGCGCCCTGGCCTGAAAAGCGTGCACATCAACCGCTGTCCGGTACTGGCGCCGCCGACGATGGTGACCCCCGAGGTCGCCGCGCGGATTGGTCTCGACGGTGCGCGCTGTCGGCGGCACCTCGCAGCCCTGCGTGCCTGGCACGCGGATGATGCCAGGGGTATGGTTGAAAAGTTGCAGGCCATCTACGCCGGGCGCGAGTTTGCGCCGGTCACGGACCCGGACCGCATGCTCTACGGCGGCGGATTCTTCTCGGAGGCGGACCGGCGCAGTATGGAGCAGGTACGATCTGCCACCCCGGAGGCCCTCGCACAGCAGTCCTTTGCCTTCGAGGATGCCCGCCTGCCGGAGATGCTGTTCCGCTACCGTGCGCGCAACTTCCCGCAGACCCTGTCGCCGGCGGAGCGCGCCCAGTGGGATGAATTTCGCCTGCAGCGCATCACTGAACCCAATGCCCCGGGTGCGCTGGATATGGAAGCGTATCAGGCACTGATCGACACGCTGCTGGCGGAGCAGCGCCCCGCAGGCGAGCGCGAGCTCCTCGAGGCACTGCTGGAGTACGGGGACGCGCTACTGGCCTGAATCGCCCATGGGCAAGCGGCTGGCGCAGGCCGTATAATGCCCGACGTCGGTGGCGGGTCACCGCCAGATGCCAGAGCAGGGAGTGTTTGCGTGCAGTTTGCCGGTAGTCATATTCTCTCCATCGCCCAGTTCGAGCGCCCCGATGTGGAGCGGGTGTTCGCGGTGGCAGACAGTATGGAACCCTACGCCCACCGGCGCCGCGTCACCAAAGTGCTCGACGGCGCTATCCTGGGCGCCATGTTTTTCGAGCCCAGCACGCGCACGCGGGTCAGTTTCGGTAGTGCTTTCAATCTCCTCGGCGGCGAGGTGCGTGAAACCACCGGCTTCGAGCAGTCGGCCATTGCCAAGGGGGAGTCACTCTACGATACCGCGCGGGTGCTCAGCGGCTATTCCGACGTGATTGCCATGCGTCACCCGCAGGAGGGCTCGGTGGCCGAGTTTGCCGCTGCCAGCCGCGTGCCCGTGCTCAATGGCGGCGACGGCAGCAATGAGCATCCCACGCAGGCCCTGCTGGACCTCTACACCATTCGCAAGGAACTGTCCGCCCGCGGTCGCGACGTCGACCGCCTGCGTATCGCCATGGTAGGCGACCTGCGCTACGGCCGCACCGTGCATTCACTCTGCAAGCTGCTGTGCCTGTTTCAGGGCATCCAGGTGGTCCTGGTGTCGCCGGTTGAGCTGCGTATGCCGGGCGATATCGTCGAGCAACTGCGCGCGGCGGGCCATGAAGTGCTGGAGTCCGAGGCACTGGAGTCCAGCATCCGTCACGTCGATATCGTATATTCCACACGCATTCAGGAGGAGCGCTTCAGCTCCCAGCAGGAGGCGGATCTTTACCGCGGCCGCTTCCGCCTGAACCAGAGCATCTACACCGAACACTGTGAGCCCAACACGGTCATCATGCACCCGCTGCCGCGAGATTCTCGCGTGACCGCGCGCGAACTTGATGACGACCTCAACGACAACCCCAACCTGGCAATTTTTCGCCAGACCGACAACGGCGTGCTGGTGCGCATGGCGCTGTTCACCCTGGTGCTGGACGTGGCGGAGCAGGTGCACAGGTACGCGCGCGACGTCAACTGGTACACCGGCGGGCGCTTCGATGCCCTTTGAACTCACCTTTGCCGGCGACGCGTTGCGCGTGCTGCAGAGCGAGGCGGTGTTTGAGGGGTATTTTGCTGTGCGTCGTTTGACGCTGCAGCACCGGCTGTTCGGCGGCGGCTGGAGCCCGCCCCTCGTGCGTGAGGTTTTCGAACGCGGTGATGCGGTTGCCGTGTTGCCCTACGAGCCGGAAACCGACTGTGTCATTCTTATTGAACAGTTTCGTCCCGGCGCCCTGCGCGATGCCCGCAGTCCCTGGATGCTTGAGGTGATTGCCGGCGTGGTAGAGCCCGGTGAGACTGATGCGGAGGTCGTACACCGCGAGGCTGGGGAAGAGGCCGCCTGCGAGCTCGCCGAGTTGCTGCCCATCGCCAGCTATTACCCCAGCGCGGGCGCCTGTTCCGAACATGTGCGGTTGTTCTGCGGCCGGGTCAGGCGGGCGGGCGCCGGTGCCGTGCACGGCGCCCGTGGCGAAGGCGAGGACATTCTGGTGCACCGTATTCCCCGTCTTGAGGCGCTGGCACTGCTGGCCGCGGATCGTGTGCCCAACGGCCACACGCTGATCGCCCTGCAATGGCTGCAGTTGCAGGGGGAGTCCCTGCGCCAGCGCTGGCTCGCCTGATGGCCAGCGTGCAGTGACCGGCCCCGCCGCCCCCGGGACACCGGAGCCCGCGCCACCGGGGCTGTTGCGCTCCAGCGCGGTGGTCGGCAGCATGACGCTGCTGTCGCGGGTGCTCGGCCTCTTGCGTGACGTGGTCATGGCGGCGGTGGTGGGCGCCAGCGCCAACGCCGACGCCTTCTTTGTGGCCTTCAAGATCCCCAACTTCCTTCGGCGCCTGTTCGCCGAGGGCGCCTTTGCCCAGGCCTTTGTGCCCGTGCTTGCCGACTACCGCGAGGACGGCAGCGTGGTGGCAGTGCGGGCGCTGGTGGACCGTGTAGCCGGCGTGCTTGGTGGCACGCTGCTGCTGGTGACGGTGCTGGCGATGGTCGCGGCGCCGCTGGTGGCCACCGTGTTTGCCCCGGGCTTCGTCGCTGACCCGGTAAAATTCGAACTCACGTCGCAGATGATCCGCATCACCTTTCCCTACCTGCTGCTCATCTCAATGACCGGGTTCTGCGGTGCGATTCTCAACAGCTACGGTCGCTTCGCGGTGCCGGCCCTGACCCCGGTGTTTCTGAACCTGTCCCTGATCGGCGCCGCGCTGCTGGCCGCGCCACAGCTGGAGGAACCGGTCTTTGCGCTGGCCTGGGGGGTGGCGCTGGCAGGCGTCATACAGTTGCTGTTCCAGCTGCCTTTCCTCTACCGTCTGGATCTCATACCGCGCCCGCGCTGGGATACCCGCCATCCCGGGGTGCGGCGTATTCTCAAGCTCATGGTGCCCGCGCTGTTTGGCGTGTCGGTGAGCCAGATCAACCTGCTGCTGGATACGGTACTGGCGTCATTTCTGCCGACGGGCAGCGTTTCCTGGCTGTATTACTCGGACCGCCTGATGGAGCTGCCGCTGGGGGTTTTCGGCATCGCCATTGCCACCGTGATCCTGCCCAGCCTGTCGGCGCATCGCGCCGGGGCCAGAATGCGCCAGTTCGGCCTGACCCTGGATTGGGCGGTGCGCTCGGTTCTGCTGGTGGCTGTGCCCGCCGCCGTGGCCCTGGCCGTACTGGCGCGGCCTATTCTGGTGACCCTGTTCCAGTACGGCGAGTTCCGGCCGGAGGATGTTGCCATGTCGGCGTTGAGCCTGCAGGCCTACAGCCTGGGGCTGGCAGCGTTCATGCTGATCAAGGTGTTGGCCCCGGGCTACTATGCACGCCAGGACACGGCGACGCCGGTGCGCTACGGCATTATTGCGATGGCCGCCAATATGGTGTTGAACCTCGCGTTCGTGTTGCCGCTGATGTACTGGTTCCAGGCCGGCCATGTGGGCCTTGCACTCGCCACCAGTGTTGCGGCCTACCTCAACGCAGGCCTGCTGCTGCGCGGGTTGTTGCGTGACGGCGTCCTGCAGCCGCAGGCAGGTTGGGCCGTTTACACCGGGCGTCTGCTGCTGGCCACCAGCGCGATGGTCGCGGTGCTGGTCCTGCTCAGCCCGGGCGTGGAGGACTGGTTGGCCTGGACGCTGTTCGCGCGTGTTGCTCATCTCGTGCTGGTGTGTGGCCTCGGTGGCCTGACCTACCTGCTGGTCCATGTGGCATTGGGCACGCGGCTGCAGCACCTGCGCACGCCGCCCTCGGGGTCCTGAGCACGACACACGGCGCCCCCCGGCATAGGCTAGTGCGGTACTTTTCGCTATACTCCAGCGTTTGCTGTGACAGAGTAAGCCTGACCTCATGGAGCTGATCAGAGGCCTGCATAACCTGGGGCCGCAACACCGTCCCTGCGTGGCCACGATAGGCGCTTTTGATGGGGTGCATCTCGGTCATCAGGCGGTGATTCGCAAGCTTCAGGGCAAGGCGAAAGAACTCGCACTGCCGGCGACGGTGATCGTGTTCGAGCCGCTGCCCCGGGAGTATTTTGCACCGCTGGAAGCGCCGGCCAGAATCATGAGCTTCCGGGACAAGTTTCGCGCCCTGGAGTGCCTCGGCGTAGACCGTGTCCTGCGTATTCGCTTTACGCCCAGCCTGCGCAGCATGTCAGCCCAGGCTTTTGTCGACGAGGTGTTTGTGCAGGGGCTGGGCATACAGCACATCGTTCTGGGCGATGATTTCCGGTTCGGTAACGACCGCCAGGGTGATTATGCGTTCATCAAGTCGCAGGGCCGACGCTATGGCTACGAGGCCAGCGCCACGGAAACCTGTGAATTTGACGGGGAGCGTGTCAGCAGTACGCGTATTCGCGCGGCCCTGGCCGAGGGCGACTTCGCCCTGGCCGAGCGCCTGCTGAGCCGCCCTTACCGCATGAGCGGCAAAGTGATTTATGGCCGGCAACTGGGGCGGGAGCTGGGTTTTCCCACCGCGAACCTGCAGTTGCACCGGCTGCGCTCGCCGCTCTCCGGTGTGTACGCGGTGACCGTCACCGGCGGCGGTCTGGCCGATGCGCCGGCGGTGGCAAACGTCGGCACGCGGCCGACGGTGGGTGACAGCATACAGGCCAACCTTGAGGTCCATGTTCTGCAGGGTAGCCCGCAGCTTTACGGCAGGCATCTGGAGGTGACCTTTCTGCACAAACTGCGCGATGAGCAGAAGTTCGCCTCGGTCGACCTGCTGCGAGGCCAGATTGACCGGGACGCAGAAGCGGCGCGGCGGTGGCTGAGCGAACACACAAACGGTCCGGCGTCGGCTGACGCGGACTGAACTGATTGATACGGGATTGACGTTTACATGAGTGATTACAAGGACACGCTGAACCTGCCACAGACCGGGTTTCCGATGAAGGCGAGCCTCGCCCAGCGTGAACCGGAGCGTATTCGGCAGTGGCAGGAAAACGGCCTGTACGGAAAGATTCGCGCCGCCAGCGCGGGTCGCCCGCGCTTTATCCTGCACGATGGTCCGCCCTACGCCAATGGCGACCTGCACCTGGGGCACGCGGTCAACAAGGTCCTGAAGGACATCATCGTCAAGTCCCGCTCGCTGGCCGGCTTTGATGCGCCTTATGTGCCCGGTTGGGACTGCCACGGTCTGCCCATCGAACTCAACGTCGAGAAGAAGGTCGGCAAGCCCGGCGTCAAGGTGTCACCCGCGGAGTTTCGCCAGAAATGCCGTGATTACGCGGCAGGGCAGGTGGACCGGCAGCGCCAGGACTTTATCCGTATGGGGGTGCTGGGTGACTGGGAAAACCCGTACCTGACGATGAATTTCCAGTTCGAGGCGGATATCGTGCGCACCCTGGGGCGCATCATCGACAACGGGCACCTGCACAAGGGCTTCAAACCGGTGCACTGGTGCCTGGATTGCGGGTCTGCGCTGGCGGAGGCTGAAGTCGAATACCACGACAAGCGCTCCACCGCGGTCGACGTCGCCTTTATCGCGCTGGATCCCGCGGCCATCGCCGAGGCCTGCGATAGCGAATACGCCGGTGAAATCGCTGTCCCGATCTGGACCACCACGCCCTGGACGCTGCCGGCCAACATGGCCGTCTGCCTGCATCCCGACCTTGACTATGTGCTGCTCGCCGGTGAAGGGCGCGCGCTGGTGGTGGCCGAGGAACTGGCAACGGCGGTCGCCGCGCGCTACGGCCTGCCCGGTGTGAACGTGCTGGGACGTTGCAAGGGTCGGGCGCTGGAGCACCAGCGGCTGCAGCACTGTTTCCAGGCGCGCGACGTGCCGGTAGTGCTGGGCGAGCACGTGACCACTGAAGCCGGCACGGGGGCTGTGCATACGGCTCCGGCACACGGTCAGGACGACTTCCTGGTCGGCCAGGCCTATGGCCTTGAGGTCTACAACCCGGTTGCAGGCAACGGCGTGTATCTGCCGGATACGGCAGTGTTTGGCGGCCAGCATGTGTTCAAGATTGACCAGCCGATGCTGGAACTGCTGCGCGAACGCGGGGTTTTGCTGCACAGCGAGGGCTATGACCACTCCTATCCACATTGCTGGCGGCACAAGACGCCGATTATTTTCCGTGCCACGCCCCAGTGGTTTGTGAGCATGCAGCAGAACGGACTGCTGCATGACGCCCTGGCAGCGGTCGAGCAGGTGCAGTGGGTGCCCGAGTGGGGCAAGGCACGCATTGATGCCATGCTGGCACAACGCCCGGACTGGTGTATTTCCCGCCAGCGTACCTGGGGCTCGCCCATCACCTTGTTTGTACACCGGGAAACCGGCGAGTTGCACCCGCGCACCGCGGAGCTTATTGAGGCCGTCGCGCAGCGCATTGAACAGCGCGGTATAGAGGCGTGGTTTGACCTCGAGCCCGTCGATCTCCTTGGCGACGAGGCGGCTGCTTACGACAAGGTCACCGATACGCTGGATGTGTGGTTTGATTCCGGGGTAACGCACGCCTGCGTGCTGCGCCGGCGGGAAGGCCTGCGTGCACCTGCCGATCTGTACCTCGAGGGTTCGGACCAGCACCGGGGCTGGTTCCAGTCCTCGCTGCTCACAGGCATTGCGGCCTTCGCTGAGGCGCCCTATCGGCAGGTGCTGACCCACGGATTCACCGTGGATGCACAGGGTCGCAAGATGTCCAAGTCGCTGGGCAACGTTATCGCGCCGAACGCGGTGATGAACGATCTGGGTGCTGACATCCTGCGTCTCTGGGTTGCGGCGACGGATTACCGCGGTGAACTGACCGTGTCCGACGAGATCTTCAAGCGCACCGCGGATTCCTACCGGCGTATTCGCAACACGGCGCGCTTCCTGCTCTCTAACCTGAACGGCTTCGACCCGGCGCAGCACGTTCTGCCCTTTGCCGATCTGTTGTCGCTTGACCGCTGGGTGATTGATCGTACCGCACGCCTGCAGTCCGAGATCGAGGCGGCCTATGAAAGCTACCAGTTCCATGTGATCTACCAGAAGCTGCATAACTTTTGCAGCAATGATCTCGGTGGCTTTTATCTCGATGTCATCAAGGATCGCCAGTACACCACGCGGGCGGACAGCCGCGCGCGTCGCTCGGCACAGACGGCGCTGTACCATATCGCCGAGGCGCTGGTGCGCTGGATCGCCCCGATTCTCAGCTTCACCGCAGAAGAAATCTGGGAGAACCTGCCCGGTGAGCACGCCGAATCCGTCTTTCTGAGTGAATGGTATCAGGGGCTTGAGGTACTCGAGGGCAGTGAGACCATGGGGGCCGCGTATTGGCAGCAGGTCATGGCAGTGCGCGCCGCGGTGAACCGGGAGATCGAGGTACAGCGCGCTGCGGGGCTGGTGCGCGGCTCGCTGGATACCGATGTCACACTGTACGTGGCAGCACCGCTGCAGGCGCTTTTGGCAAGCCTCGGAGATGAGCTGCGGTTCGTGCTGATTACCTCCGGCGCTACGCTGGCTTCGCTGGATTCGGCACCCACTGAGGCCGCAGCGACCGAGTTGCCCGAGCTCCGCCTGCAGGTGCACGTGAGTCCCGCGGAAAAATGCGAGCGCTGTTGGCACCGTCGCGAGGACGTGGGCCGCCACACACAGCATCCAACGCTGTGCGGCCGCTGCGTCGACAATGTCGACGGTCAAGGGGAGCAGCGCCACTTTGCTTAAACTGCACCCCGTTATCGGCTGGTATGCTTTGGCCTTGCTGGTCATTGCTCTCGACCAGATCACCAAGGTCGCTGCGGAGCACTACCTCAGCTACGCTCGTCCGCTGCCGGTGACCAGCTGGTTCAATCTCACCCTGCAATACAACCCGGGTGCGGCGTTTAGCTTTCTGAGCGATGCAGGGGGCTGGCAGCGTTACTTTTTCAGCGGTATTGCCATCGTCATCAGTGGGGTACTGATCGTGTGGCTGTATCGCCTGCCCGCGGGTCAGCGCCTGCTACCCGCTGCGTTGGCACTGATTCTCGGCGGCGCGATTGGTAACCTGTGGGATCGCCTGGTCCTCGGCCACGTTGTCGACTTTATTTCGCTACACTATGCGGGAGCATTCTTTCCGGCGTTCAATATTGCCGATTCGGCGATTACCGTGGGCGCCGCGTTGATGATACTCGACAGTTTCCTGGCACCGCGGCAGGCGGCGCAGACCGGAGGTAAAGGGCCCCAGTGACAAACAGCGATGTAGCGGTAGGCGAGGGCACACGCGTGTTCCTGAATTTTTCTGTCAGCCTTGAGGACGGCTCTGAGGTGGACAGTAACTTCGGCGGTGAACCGGTGAGCTTTGTGGTGGGCGACGGCAATCTGCTGCCAGGCTTCGAGCAGGCCCTGATGGGAATGCAGCCCGGCCAGCGCCATGTATTTACCATCCTGCCCGAGGACGCCTTCGGCCAGCCCAACGACAACAATGTGCAAACGGTGGCGCGGGATCATTTTGACGACGATGTGGCGCTGGAAATCGGCCTGGTGTTTTCCTTTGCCGATGCAGCCGGTGGCGAATTACCGGGCCTGATCGTGGCGTTTGACGAAGAGGAGGTGACAGTGGACTTCAATCATCCACTGGCGGGTCGCACCATACTGTTCGACGTGCATGTGCACCGGGTTGAACCGGCAGAGTTGCACTGATGGACATTCGTCTCGCCAATCCCCGGGGTTTCTGCGCCGGCGTCGATCGCGCCATTGATATAGTCAATCGCGCGCTGGACATGTTTGGCGCACCGATCTACGTGCGCCACGAGGTGGTACACAACAGGTACGTGGTGGATGATTTGCGTGCACGCGGGGCGATCTTCGTCGAGGAGCTGGAAGAGGTGCCCGACGACTGCATCGTCATATTCAGCGCACACGGCGTGTCGCAGGCGGTGCGCAAGGAAGCCGCCGCGCGCGGGTTGCGGGTATTCGATGCCACCTGCCCGCTGGTCACCAAAGTGCATATCGAGGTCGCGCGTTACAGCGCTGACGGCAGTGAGTGCATTTTGATTGGGCACTGCGGTCACCCCGAGGTCGAAGGCACCATGGGCCAGTTTGATCGCAGTGCCGGTGGCGACATCTACCTGGTGGAGGATGAGGCCCAGGTGGCCTCTCTGGTTGTGCGCAACCCCGAACGCCTGCACTACGTCACCCAGACTACGCTCTCGGTCGACGATACGGCGCGGGTTATCGACGCGCTGCGCGCCCGCTTTCCGGCCATTCAGGGTCCGCGCAAGGATGACATCTGCTACGCCACCCAGAACCGGCAGGATGCGGTAAAGCAGCTGGCCGCCGATTGCGACCTGGTACTGGTGGTGGGATCACCCAACAGCTCCAACTCCAATCGCCTGCGGGAACTGGCAGAGCGCATGGGTGCGGTCGCTTACCTGATCGATAGCGCGGGGGACATTCGTCCCGAGTGGCTTGAGGGTCGGCAGCGCGTCGGCGTCACGGCAGGCGCCTCTGCGCCCGAGGTGCTGGTGAGCGAGGTCATACAGGGCCTGCAGGCGCTGGGCGCGAATCCACCGGTGGAGTTGGCCGGGCGCCCGGAAAACGTGACCTTCTCCCTGCCGCGCGAACTGCGTATACCTCTGCGCAACGTCTGATTTAGTCAATTGCAGCCGGGCGCTGGCGCGTCCGGGGTTCCCCGCTAAGCTTCCCCTTTGCAGGGAGGCTGTGCATGGACAGGACGTTACATCGCGGCCCGCTTCGCGGGCTCACCTTGATCGAATTGCTGCTGGTGGTTGTGCTGCTGGGCGTGCTGTTGCTGGTGGCCGTGCCGGGCTTTGAGCGTGTGCAGCAGCGCCTTGAAATTCGCGCCGAAGCCGGGCGTCTGTTCACGGCACTCCATCTCGCGCGCAGTGAGGCCGTGAACCGCAACGAAGTGGTGACCCTCTGCCCATCCGCGTACGCGCGCAGCGGTGTGCTGCAATGCGCTGGCGACTACCGCGACGGCTGGATTCTGTTGCGCGGCCGCCCCGCTGTGGGGCGGCTTCCCGCCGCGGCACTGCTGCGTGCCTGGTCGCCGATGGCGGCAGGCCTGAGTGTACTGGATCGGGCGGGAGCGCGACAGGTGGCGGACCCGATCAGTTTCCGGCCCGATGGTACAGCCGGCCGTAATCGCACCCTGATGGTGTGTTCCGGCCCTCATCCCCGCCTCGTCTCCTGGAGCGTGGTAATGAACGTGGTCGGTCGTGCCAGGTTGGTGCGGGGCTGGGGCGACTGTCCGCAGGCAGCCGTCGCGTGAGGCGGGCAGAGGGCGGGTTCGGGCTGATCGAACTGCTGATCGCTTCTCTACTGTTCACTGTCGGTGTGTCCGCTCTGCTTGCGGGGCAGGCTGTCGCCTGGCGCAACAGTCTGGAGAGCGCTCAGGTCGCTCGCGCCACGGCGTTGGCGCGCGACCTGCTCGCTCGCATGGAGAGTAACCCGGAGCCACTTGCCATCTATACACAGGAGGGCCTGGCGCCCACGGGTCTGCCGCAGCTGCCACCGCATGCCGCCGCGGCCTGCCACGGTTCCCTCGAAGAAGGCCTCTGCACCGCCGAGACACTTGCTGAGTACGATCTGGCGGACTGGCTGTCTCTGCTTCAGGATGGCGGTGAGCGGTCAGTCGCAGGGGAGCCGGTGGCGGGTCTGCCGGAGCCGCATGTCTGTATTGCGGTCCAGGCAAACGGTCTCACGGTGGCGATTGCCTGGCGTGGCGCTGGCGCGAGGGTGGCTCAGGTTGCTTCTAGCTGCGGTGCGGGTCATGGCCGGTACGGCGTGAACGACCGGCAACGCCGCGTAGTCGCGTTGCAGACCTGGGTTCCCCGGGGGTAGTCGCGGTGATGGCGCGTAGGGAGCGATATCCAGAACCGCGTTCTTCGGGGATTACGTTGCCTGCGCTGCTGATATCGATGGCTCTCGGGCTGCTCTTTGCGGTGCTGCTGGTATGGTCCTACGCGGAAGCCAGGCGCCAGTTTCTGCTGGCTGACGAGCTGGCTCGCGTCAGGGAGAACGGGCGCTTCGCCATGGCGCTGTTGCGCAGGGAACTTGCCCTCGCCGGGTTTCACGGCGGCCTGCCGCTGCATACCGCAGTTGCACTGCCGGTGACGGTCGACGGTTGCGGGGTCGCTGCGCGCTGGCCTCTGGGCGACGTGGACGCGCTGGATCTTCAGGTGGGTTACGCGGGGGGAGCGCCGCAGACCGTGACCGGCGTCGTGCTGGACTGTCTTCCTGCTGCGATGCTCCAGCGGGGAAGCGACCTGCTCGCTATTCGGCGTACCGCGGCAGAGGCTACGATGGCGAACGGGGAGTGGGCGGCTGCGGCATCCGGCGTCGATCGCGGGCACTGGTACCTGCAGATTCGCGGCCAGACGGCCTCCGTGCAATGGTGGCAGGCGGGCAGGGTAGCCGCAGCCGAGGCGGTGCCCGGCAGCGGTGTGGATTACTGGCGTCTGCTCGCTCGCCTGTTTTACGTCCGCCGCTATTCAGTGACGCCGGCTGATCACATTCCCACACTGTGTGCTGCTGCACTCTCTCCGGCGGGCATGTTCAGTCATTGCCTGGTCGAGGGTATTGAGCGCTTCCACATCGAACTCGGCGTAGATGGCGACGGGGATGGTGTGCCGGAGCATTACGTTTCGCAGCCGGACGCGGCACAGCTGCGGCGCGCAGTCACCGCACGCGTTGCGTTGCTGGTGCGCAGTCTCGTGCCGGTCCCAGGCTATGCCGGTCCGCGGCGCTACCGGTTGGGGCAGCGCGAGTTCGTCGCCGACGATGATGGCTATGTACGGCGTGTCTTCAGCACTACGGTAGGCTTGCGCAATCTGCGGCCGGCGGTCGCGTGGGTGAGAACATGAAGTCTCTTGTTGATCCCGGTGTCAACCATCTGTCTCGTGCAGACGGCTACATACTCCTGCTGGCACTGGTGTTCCTCGGCCTGATCAGCGCCGTCTCCATCGCCATGTTGCGCAACAGCGTGCTGGAGCTGCGTATGACCGGTAACCTGCTGCAGCGTGAGGAGGCACTCCAGCTTGCCCAGGGTGTTGCCGCCGTGCTCAGCAGTACGCCCTTGCCGTTCGCCGCCATGCACCAGGCAGGGCTTGCGCACTGTGCTGCGCCCGATGCCTGCAACGCCGATCTCGATCAGCAGCTTCGCGAACTGCTCGATGCTGCACAGCCGTCTGTACAACGACTCCGTGTCCACTATGAGATACGCCGGATCAACCCGCGCGTGCAGGGCGCTCTGGCGCCGCGCCTGGGTGAGACACAGGTCTCGGAGGCGGGGTACGACGCCTTTGTCGCATTTGAGCTGCGGGTCAGCGTGAGTGACCCACAGGATGCAACGCTGAGGGCAGATGTGGTGCAAGGTGTGTTGTTGCGGCTTGCAGATTCGGAGCATTGACAGGGAGTGTCGATCATGTGGAGAACTCGAGTATGGCTGTTTTTGGCGTGTTCGCTTCTGGGGGCGGCTCCGCTGCAGGCGCTGGATCTGGATGCCTGGTGGGCTTCGGGGGACCACACTCACCTGCTACTGGAGCTGGCTCTGCGCCAGTCGTCGACGCCAGCACTCTGTACGCTGGGACAGGACTGCCGTCAGCGCTTCACCACCTCTGCGTATCGCCTGCTGGAGGGTGCGCATGCAGAGGGTGCGCCCGTGACATCCGGCGATGCGGTCGCGGCAGTCATCCGGTCGCTCCTGCAGCGCTTGCCGCCCCAGGTCACGGTGGAGACGCGGCAACGTCCATTATCGGCGTTTTCAGGCGCTCGGGCGGTCGACGAGATCTACCTCGTGCGCGGCACCGCGGCGACTGTGCCCTTGGCACGTGCGGGAGCCTGTTTCCGCCAGCATACATTGTCGCTGACCGATACACCGGCGCCCGGCGCGATCGCGCTGTCCACGAGGGACCCGATACAGCTGGAGCGCCGTCTGGAGGAGGCTGTGTTGGGATTTGCGCGTCGCTCCGGAAGTCTGGTTTCCAGCACGTTTCGGGCTGGGGCATCCACAGAGTCTGAGTTGTTGATCGCCGGGTTCGAGCTTGGGCCGGGTGCTTCCTGGGCCGGTAATGTGAAGAAGGTTCGCATCCCGGTCGCTGGCGCCGGCCTTGCTACAGTGGAAGACGCCAGGGGGCAGCCTGCCCTGCGGGAGTCGGCTGCGGGCCCTGTACGCCTGCGGGATTCCGCAGTGACGTTCTGGACCGATCCCGCGCGAGTGCTGCCGGGGCTCGAACCTCCCGTTCGCGCAGGCGCTGATGGTGGTGCGGTGCGTCGCGGTGGTGTCGGGCAGCATCTCGTGAGCCATCCGACGGTGTCCGACCCGCCGGTAGACGGCGGCAGGTTGCTGCTGACTGAGGCTCCAGAGCCGGCGGATCACGCAATCGGACCTCGGCCACTGGTGCCCTTGCGGGCTGATCTCGCGAGTGTTCGCGCGCTGCGTGACAGCCTACCGTTTGCCGATGAGGCGGAGGGGTTGCAGCTGCTGCGCTGGATACTGGGCGAAGACGTTGATGAGGCTCCCCAGCGGGGCCGCGCCTGGTTGCTGGGTCCTGTATATCACTCAAGGCCTCTGGCACTGGATTACGGTGCAACCGGTGACGGCTATGGCGTGTCGAATCCGAGAGTTCGCATCTTCTTCGGCAGCGCTGACGGCGTGCTGCACGCTGTGGAGAACACCGATGCTGCGGGCCGTGAAAGCGGCAGGGAAGTGTTCGGATTCCTGCCACACAGCTCCCTGGCTGCTCTGCTCCGGCGGCGGTCTGCTGCATCACCGGTGCCCGTCGCCTACGGCATAGATGGCAGTCCGGTGGTCCTGCGTGTTGATCGAAACGGCGATGGCACGCTGCGCGCCGACGACGGTGACGAGGCCATTGTGGTTTTTGGGCTGCGTCGTGGCGGCAGCCGCTACTACGCACTGAACGTCTCTGACCCACTGCAGCCGCCCAGGCTGCAGTGGCGCCTTGAGCGTACGGTGGGCGGTGATTTTGATGAGCTTGGTCTGACGTTTTCCACTCCAGTGGTCGGCCGCGTGCAGTTTGATGGTCAAGTGCGGGACGTACTTCTGTTGGGTGGCGGCTACAACGGCGGTGTCGACGCAGCAACCGGCGAGCGCCTGGGCAAGGATGCCACAGCAGGTGATGATCCTGTGGGTAACGCGATCTATGTGGTGGATGCCAGAAGCGGTGCACTGATCTGGAAAGCGGTCCGGGGCGACTCGGCCGCGGCGGACAACAGCCGCTTCCCGCATCCGGATATGCGCGACAGTATTGCGTCGGAGATTGCGGTGCTGAAGAACGCAGCGGGCATTATCCACCGCCTGTATGTGGGGGACACCGGAGGACGTGTCTGGCGCGTTGACCTGCCGCCGGGCGGCTTGCACGATCCACAGCACCGCGCACGGCACTGGTCCGCTTCAGTGCTTGCGGAGCTGGGTGCAGAGACTGTCGGTCCGGACGACAGGCGCTTTTTCGCTGCGCCCGCACTGGTGCGGACGGTGGATGACCGGGGGCGACCGGTGGACGGTGTGTTGATCACCAGCGGCAATCGCGCCCAGCCTCTGGCGCGACGCACAGTGAACTATGCCTTCTACCTGCGGGATGGCCTTGTCCGCAGCGGTGATGCCCGGGTTCGGGAACGGCTTGCGCTGACTTTTGATCAGCTGCATCCCGCTGGTAGCTGCACCCCGGAGCAGACCGGGCCCTGTGCTGCGGTGCAGGGGCCGGGCTGGAAGCTCGCTATGCCTGCACCTGGGGAGAAAGGCTGGGGAAGTCCGGTGATTGACGGCGGGCGGGTGCTGTTTGGTAGTTTCGAGCCGCGGCAGGCCCCCTGTGAAGCACCCCCCGGGCGGGCCCGCCTCTACGCGGTGAACCTGGTGGATGGCGCCGCACCTGACGGTGGGTCGGCAGGGTGGGATCTGGGCGTGGGGGTGCCGTCCGAGTTGCTGCGAGCCGGTGAGTGGCTGGTGCTGCCTGGGGGCGTTCCGGAGGCGGCAGCTTCAGGCGCAGGACTACTTCCGGACGCGGCATTGCAGCGCTCGCGCGCGCCACAATTGCTCCGCACCTACTGGCGTGAGCCGGGTGTCGACCCGTTGTAGTGAGCTGGCAGGGGTGTTCACACCACAACGCGCCGGCGTAACGCTGCTGGAAATGCTGCTGGTTCTGGTGCTGCTGTCGGTGTTGCTGGTGATTGCCGTGCCACAGTACAGCGAACAGGTCTTCAGGGGGCGACGCAAGGTGGCGACCAGTGCGCTGCTGGTGATTGCGGGTCGACAGGAGGAATTCCTGCTCTATCACCGGCGCTATGCGACAAGCCTTGTCGAGCTGGGGTTCAGCAGGGAGCAGCGTGTCGGTCTGGGGCCTGGTGGGCAAGAGGTTGAACAGGACGCGCTCTACGAGATATCCCTTGAGCCGCTGCATGACCCCTACCAGTTTCGGGTATGGGCCCAGCCCGTGGGGCACCAGGCCGGGGACCTGCGCTGTGGCAGTTACAGCCTGGACGCAGCCGGTGTCTACGCGAACAGTGGCTACGCCGGCAGCAATGCCTGCTGGTAGCCCGTTTCAGTCTTCGATATGCAGCTTTTGCAGGCGGTAGCGAAGACTGCGGAAACTGATACCCAGCAGGCGCGCAGTGGCAGTTTTGTTCCAACGACACTGTTCGAGCGCCGCCTGCAGTATGCGGCGCTCAATGTCCTCCAGATAGCCCTCGAGGTTGCCAAAGGCCGCAGTAATGTCAAGGGGAGTCTCGCTCGGCTCGCCCAGCAGCTTGTGCGCCGTGTCGAGGCGGTCGGTGAACTGCAGGTCTGTTTCACTGATGGTGTCGCCGTCCGCCAGCGCGACGGCGCGTTCCAGTACGTTCTCCAGTTCGCGAACGTTGCCGGGAAATGTACAACGTTGCAGGGCCGCCATGGCGTCTGGCGCTATGGCCGGCGCATCGACGCCGAGATCTCTGCAAACGCGCCGCAGCAGGGCATTCGCCAGCTCCGGAATGTCTCCGCTGCGCTCACGCAGGCTGGGCACGCGCAGGTCGATCACGTTGATACGGTAGTAGAGGTCGTTGCGGAAGTGTCCCGCCGCCACCTCTGCTGCGAGGTCCTTGTGGGTCGCACTGAGTAGCCGCACATCCGTTGCCTGTTCACTGCTGCCCCCCACCGGCCGCACGGCTTTTTCCTGAATTGCCCGCAGCAGTTTCACCTGCATCGCCAGCGGCAGGTCTGCCACTTCATCGAGGAACAGCGTGCCTCCTTCAGCTGCTTGAAACAGGCCCAGCTTGTCCCGATTGGCGCCTGTGAAGCTGCCTTTCAGGTGGCCGAAAAACTCGCTTTCCATGAGTTCCTGGGGAATCGCGCCGCAGTTCACGGCAATGAAGGGTTTTGCGGCGCGCGGTCCGTTGGCATGAATCAGCCTGGCCACCACCTCCTTGCCGACGCCGGACTCCCCCTGTATGTGCACGGGTGCCTGACTGCGCGCGAGCTTGGCGATTTTTGCGCGCAGTGCCACGATCTGCGGCGCGCTGCCCAGCAGGCGCAGGTCGTCTCCGTCGGCTTCAGGCTCGACGGAGGGTGTGCCTTCGTTGAGCCGTAGCGCTGAACTGACCAGACTGCGCAAACGTTCGAGTTCGATGGGTTTGCTGATGAAGTCAAAGGCACCGGCCTTGAGGGCGGCGATGGCGGTCTCCACGCTGCCGTGCGCGGTGATCATGGCCACCGGCATGTCGGGAAACTCCTGCTGTATGTACTCGACCAGGTGTATGCCATTACCGTCAGGCAGACGCATGTCGGTAAGACAGAGGTCGGGTTTCACCTTGGCCAGCTGTTTGCGTGCTTCATCCAGCGTCGCGGCGCTGAAGGACTCCAGACCCATGCGGTTCAGGGTAATCGCCAGCAATTCGCGAATGTCGGGTTCGTCATCAACGATAAGGACGGTTTGAGCGCTCATCTTGCTACAGGTCCCTCTGGTTCAGCGCCACCCGGAAACAGCTTTCTCCGCGCGTGGTGCTGCGAAAGTACAGGTCGGCATTGTTCATTTCACATAACTCCTTGCACAGGAACAGACCCATGCCGCTGCCTTCGCTGACCGTTGTGTAGAACGGCTCGAATAACAGGGGCTGCTCCTGGGCGGGAACGCCGGTCCCTGCGTCGATCACGTCAATCAGGCACTGGTGTTTGGTGAAGTCCAGGCTGACCTCGATGCGGGCGGTCTCTTTGCCGATGGCCATTCGGCTGTGGCGCAGCGCATTGTCCAGCAGATTAGTGAGCACGCGTTGCAGGTTTTCCTGGTCGAACTCGACCAGCAGGTCCGGGTAGCTGCAATCGATGGTGATTTCCGCCATGTCCTTGCCCGAATCAAGGTAGTTGCCCACGAAATTCGGCAGCCATTCGGCGAGCAGGATGTACTCCGGCCTCGGCGGTTCGCGCCTCGATATCTGCAGCACGCTCTCTACGGTCTGGTTCACCCGCCGGCTGTGCTGCAGGATGATGTCGGTGAGGCGCCGGTCTGGCTCGGACAGTCCGGAAGACTCGTGTAACAGCTGAGCGGCATGGCTGATGGCGCCGAGGGGGTTACGGATCTCGTGCGCAATGCTTGCGGTCAGGCGCCCCAGAGAATTCAGTTTCAGCGATTGTGCGTAGCGGGTAATGGGTGTGTAGTCTTCAATAAATACCAACGTCTCCCGTTCGCCACCGGACTGGAGCTCTCGGAAGTGGGCAATGACAGC
Organism: Haliea sp.; assembly: GCF_041395985.1. Taxonomy (NCBI): domain Bacteria; kingdom Pseudomonadati; phylum Pseudomonadota; class Gammaproteobacteria; order Cellvibrionales; family Halieaceae; genus Haliea; species Haliea sp. The sequence continues at coordinate 26,025 of NZ_JAWKZJ010000003.1, read as the reverse complement.
CGGTGCATCCTCGGCGACCCTGAAAGGTTGTGCGCGGTGCTGCTGGGTTTCTCTCCAGTGCTGGAACTGCTGCGCCAGGTCCTCGCTGTAGTCGCTCAGCTTTCGCCCTTGTTCCATGGTGATCGGGCGTTCTGGCGACAGCATCACACTGGCCGCCTTGTTCATTACGCGCACGGCACCACTGTCGGCGACCAGCAGAATACCGGTCTGCATGTGTTGCACGATCTGCTCGTTGAGGCGCTGCAGGTTGTACAGGTCGCTGGCCCGGCTCCGGGCCAGTTCCTCGGCGCGCCCCAGGCGCGTGGCGACGAACTGAACCATCAGTGAGACGCCGAAGATCAGCAGTCCCAGTAGCCCGGCGGGGAACAGCGCATTGAGCTCCAGGCTGTTGCGCAGAATCAGCCAGACGGTGTCAGACAGGATGGCCAGTGAGCTGAGGGCCGCCAGAAGCGTCGCAAGCGTACGGTTGGGGATCATCACCGACGAGGCCGCCACGGTGACGACCAGCAATACGGGCAGGCCGCTGATCATCCCGCCACTGGCATCTGCCATCAGTACGACGGCGATGATGTCGACCAGGAACACGCCAAACAGTGCACGTTGGTTGAAACGCCACTGCCACGCCAACGCCGCGAGCAGGAGTGCGCTGGAAGCGAGATAGGCGGACGCGACGCCCACATACAGTGGGGGATTCAGCGCGCCGACCAGTTGTCGCGTGTTGGGGCTTATCAACATGATCAGCAGCACCACGGATAACATCGAGCGGTAGGCGACGTAGATACGAAACAACAGAACATTCTGTTGCGAGACCGCCCGTGGGGGAGGCCGGGTCAAAATCGCGGGTCGAGTCACGCGGCAATCGAGCCTGAGTCCAGTGGAGCGATTAGTGTAACAGGCTGCGCAGGCTGTGAAACGCCGGGGCGTGGCGCAACTGCCGCGGGCGAGTAATTCGCGCCCGGGTCTGGCAGCCGGGCCCGCTTTCCCGGAAAATACAGCCTCTCTCACAGCAAACGCGGAAACTCCATGTCCAGGCTCAACATACTCATGGTGCAGATGAATACCCTCGTCGGCGATTTCGAGGGGAATACTGCCCGCGTCATCGATGCCATGCGACGGGCCGAGAGTCAGGTCAGCGCCCCGGTGCTGGTGTTTCCCGAGCTGACACTCAGCGGCTATCCCCCCGAAGACCTGCTGCTGCGTCCCAGTATTGAGCTGCGTGTGAACCAGTCGCTGCAGGCGATCAAGGCGGCGATGACCGGTGACAGCTGGCTGGTGCTGGGTTATCCGCGTCGGGAGGGCATCGCCCTGTATAACGTTGCTGCGGTGCTGCATCGGGGGGAAATCGTTGCGGAGTACCGCAAGCAGTGCCTGCCGAACTACCAGGTCTTTGACGAAATGCGCTATTTCCAGAAGGGCGACAGTCCCTGTGTGGTGCAGATCGAGGGCATTCGCGTCGGACTGACGGTGTGCGAGGATATCTGGGAGCCGGGGCCGGTACGTGAAGCCGCACGTGCCGGTGCCGAGCTGGTGCTCAACCTGAACGCCTCACCCTATCACCGCGGCAAGCGCATCGAGCGCTGGGATCTGGTGTCGGATCGCGCGCGGAGCAACCAGTGCCCCATTGTCTACGTGAACCAGGTGGGCGGGCAGGATGAGCTGGTGTTTGATGGCGGCTCCTTCGCCGTTGATGCACAGGGCAACCGGGTGGCCACAGCGCCGAACTTTGTCGAGGGGGAGTACTGGCTGACGGCGCACCGCGAAGGCGAAGTGCTTTGTCTGGCAGGTGAGGAGCAGGCGCCACCGCTGGACGAGCTGGAGGCTACCTGGCAGGCCCTGGTACTGGGCTTGCGCGATTACGTGAATAAAAACCGGTTTCGTGGCGTTGTGCTGGGTCTCTCGGGTGGCATTGATTCCGCGTTGACCCTGGCGGTTGCCGTTGAGGCCCTGGGGCCCGAGCGGGTGGAGGCTGTGATGATGCCCTTCCGCTACACCGCGCAAATGAGCGTCGAGGATGCTGCGGAGCAGTCTGCCCTGCTGGGCGTGTCCCACAAGGTCATTTCCATCGAGCCGATCTACGAGTCGTTCATGGCCGCCCTGCAGGACGAATTCGCGGGCACCCCTGTGGATACCACGGAAGAAAACCTGCAGGCGCGCTGCCGCGGTGTACTGCTGATGTCGATCTCCAACAAGAAGGGCCTGTTGGTGTTGACCACCGGAAACAAGAGCGAACTGGCCGTGGGTTATTCCACGCTGTACGGCGACATGGCGGGCGGTTTCGATGTGCTCAAGGATGTGCCCAAGACCCTGGTGTTCGAACTGTCGCGCTACCGTAACAGCATAGCGCCATGCATTCCCCAGCGTGTGATTGACCGGCCGCCATCGGCAGAGCTGGCACCTGACCAGAAGGACGAGGACAGTTTGCCTCCCTACCCGGTACTCGACCGCATACTGGAGCTGTATGTGGAGCAGGATTTCAGTGCCGCGGCCATCATTGCCTCTGGCATGGAAGCCGAACAGGTGCACCGGGTGTTGCGGCTGGTGGACCTCAACGAATACAAGCGTCGCCAGGCACCTATCGGGGTCCGTATTACGCGCCGCGGCTTCGGCCGCGACCGGCGCTACCCGATCACTTCTGCCTGGACACCCGGCGAGTAGTTACCGCGGTTGGCGGTAGAGTTCCCGCGTATCGAACTCAGGGACTTCTGGCGGATCGAACAGGCCCAGTGTGACCCGGTTTATGATCGAGCGTTCCGGCCCGTCCAGTGAGTAATCCGAGCGAAAGTTGCCGTCCTTGTCCAGGGCGGGGTAATCCGGGTAGTTGAGTTTCAGCACCTCAATAGCATCCTCGGCAAGGTCGTTCATCCCGAGCAGGATGTAGCCCTGGGCCATGACGGCCAGGCCATCGGCGACGGCGGGTGTGCGCTGGAAGTTCTCGACCACGTAGCGCCCGCGATTCGTGGCGGCCAGATAGGCGCCGCGACGGAAGTAGTAGTTGGCCACCAGAATTTCATGCCGCGCCAGCAGGTTACGCAGGTGCACCATGCGCGCCTTGGCGTCCGCCGCATAGGGGCTGTTGGGGTAGCGGGCCACCAGCTGGGCAAACTCGGCGAAGGCCTCCCGCGCATGTTTCATGTCGCGGCTGCTCTCGTCGGTCGGCAGGAAGCGCGCGAAGATGTCGGACTTTGCCGAGTAAGCGGACAGTCCTTTCATGTAGTACGCATAGTCGACGCTGGGGTGTTGGGGGTGGAGGCGGATGAATCGGTCCGCGGCCTCTACTGCGGCCTCGTGCTCGTAGGCGCCGTAGTGGGCGTAAATCAGTTCCAGCTGCGCCTGCTCGGCGTATTTGCCAAACGGATAGCGTGACTCCAGCAGCTGCAGGCTGCGCACCGCGAGGTCGTAATTACGGCTGCGCAGGTAGCGTTGGGCGTTTTCATACATCTGCTGTTCGCCGCTGTCGGCAGACAGATCGTCGAGTTCATCGTTCCCGGCACAGCCGACGAGCAGGGCGAGGAGCAGCAGGAACGGAGTAACTTTCAGTGATTTCAACAAAGTGGCAACCGCTGGCGTGATAGACTAGGGATGTACTGAGGACGCTATTTAACCACATCGCCTGCGGGGCATAAACAGGAATTCCGATGACAGACAGGATCCGTGGCACAGCTGAAGTGGAGGCTGCTCTCGACGGCGAGCGGCTCGACCAGGCAGCAGCCAGGTTGTTTCCGGAATACTCCCGCTCCCGATTGCAGACCTGGATCAAGCGCGGTGAACTGTTGGCGGACGGCAAGGTCTGCCGACCGCGGGACAAGGTCAGGGCGGGCACGGCGCTCACCGTCGACGCCGCACTGGAGGACGAGGTCAGCTGGCAGCCGGAGCGCATCGCACTGGATATCCTGTACGAGGACGAGAGCATCCTGGTGTTGAACAAACCCGCGGGCCTGGTCGTGCACCCGGCCGCGGGGCATGCCGATGGCACCCTGGTCAACGCCCTGATCGGGCATGCGCCGACGATGGCGCAGTTGCCCCGCGGTGGCATTGTGCACCGGCTGGATATGGAGACCTCGGGCGTGATGGTGGCCGCTAAAACGCTCTCTGCGCACCATCACCTGGTTGCCCAATTGCAGGCGCGTACCGTCAAACGCCAGTACTGTGCCGTGTGTATCGGGGCCATGACCGGCGGTGGTACCATCGACGAGCCGATAGGGCGGCATCCGCGGCAGCGCAAGAAAATGGCGGTGGTCAGTGGCGGCAAGCCGGCGGTCACGCACTACCGCATCGCCCGTCGCTTTGCCCATCACACCCGCATTACCGTGAATCTCGAAACCGGGCGCACCCACCAGATCCGTGTGCACATGGCCCATCGACACTATCCGCTGGTCGGCGACCCGGCCTACGGCGGGCGTCCGCGTATCCCCCGCGGTGCCTCGGAGCGACTGATCACTGCGCTTCGGGGTTTCCCGCGCCAGGCTTTGCATGCCGAATCTTTGGGTCTGTTGCACCCTGTCAGCGGTGAGGCAATGCAGTTTGAATGTCCCTTGCCCGAGGACATGCGGGTCCTGCTGGCCGTGCTGGAGGAAGAAGATGGTGTACAGGCCCGGCCTGATCACGCCTGACTGGCCAGCGCCCGCGACGGTGTCGGCGCTGGCGACCACCCGCCTGGGCGGGTTGAGCGGCAAGCCGTGGAACACGCTTAACCTCGGAGATCATGTCGGCGACGAGGCGGCGACTGTGGCGGGCAACCGACAGCGGCTGCAGGCCTGCCTCGCCGCAGGCACCCGGGTGCAGTGGTTGGAGCAGGTGCATGGCGCGGTTGTGGTGCCTGCGCAGTGTGCCGGCGAGGTACCCGAGGCGGATGCCAGTTGGACGCATGAGGCGGGTGTTGCCTGTGCCGTCCTGACAGCGGACTGCCTGCCGGTGCTGTTCTGCGACCGTGGGGCGACCGTGGTGGCGGCGGCACATGCCGGGTGGCGTGGCCTTGCAGCGGGGGTGCTTGAGGCTACCGTGCGCGCTCTGCCGGTGGCCCCTGAGCATGTGCTGGCCTGGCTGGGGCCGGCCATAGGCCCGGCGGCCTTTGAGGTAGGTGCCGAAGTCCGGGACGCGTTTCTTGCCGGTGGCACCGGCCCCGACTCGGCTCGGGCCTTCCTCCCGGCGGCGCGCAGTGGCCATTTCTATGCCGATATCTACCAGCTGGCGCGGCTGCGTTTGCAGGCCGCGGGCGTGCCGGCCATTTACGGTGGTGAATTCTGTACCTTCAATGACAGCCAGCGTTTCTACTCGTATCGGCGCGACGGGGTGACCGGCCGCATGGCGACCTTGATCTACCTCAATCGCGCGTCAGATTCTGCCTGAACCCACACTTGAAACAGGGTCTTTTGGCCCCCATTGATTGCTCATGGATTGATGCACTGCCAGCACTTTCGACTGGCGCGCAAGGAGATATTGAGCAATGAGAATGGACAAATTGACCAACCAGCTGCAGCTTGCACTGGCCGATGCCCAGTCACTCGCCCTGGGCAAGGATCACAATTTTATAGAGCCTGTGCACCTGCTGGCCGCCCTGCTCCAGCAGCAGGGTGGTTCCACCCGGCCGCTGTTGCAGAAGGTCGGGGCCAACGTCGCCGGTCTCGCAGAAGGCGTCAACAAGGCGGTGGAGGGCCTGCCCCGGGTGAGTGGGAATGCCGGTGATGTGCATGTCTCCAACGACCTGACGCGCATCCTCAACGTCAGCGACAAGCTGGCACAGAAAGGCGGTGACACCTACATCTCCAGCGAACTGGTCCTGCTGGCGCTGGTCGAGAGCAAGGGCGTCGCCGGCGAGCTGCTGAAACAGCACGGTGTGACCGCGCTCGCCCTGCAGGGCGCGATTGAACAAATGCGTGGAGGTGAAGCTGTGAACAACCCGGAAGCCGAAGAGTCCCGGCAGGCGCTGGACAAATACACCATCGACCTCACGGAGCGGGCCGAGCAGGGCAAGCTGGACCCGGTAATCGGCCGTGATGACGAGATTCGGCGCACGATTCAGGTGTTGCAGCGCCGCACCAAGAACAACCCGGTGCTTATCGGCGAGCCCGGTGTGGGCAAGACCGCCATTATCGAGGGGTTGGCGCAGCGCGTGATCAACGGCGAAGTACCGGAGGGCCTGAAGGACAAACGTATTCTGTCGCTGGACCTCGGTGCGCTACTGGCGGGTGCCAAATATCGTGGCGACTTCGAGGAGCGCCTGAAAGCCGTGCTCAACGAGCTTTCGAAGCAGGAAGGCCGGGTCATTCTGTTCATTGATGAACTGCATACCATGGTGGGTGCCGGCAAGGCCGAGGGCTCCATGGATGCCGGGAACATGCTGAAGCCTGCCCTGGCGCGCGGCGAACTGCACTGCGTGGGCGCCACTACCCTGGACGAATACCGGAAGTACATCGAGAAAGATGCGGCATTGGAACGGCGCTTCCAGAAAGTGCTTGTGGATGAGCCCAGTGAGGAAGACACCATTGCCATCCTGCGCGGCCTGAAAGAGCGCTACGAAGTGCATCACTCGGTCGATATTACCGACAGCGCCATCATCGCTGCGGCCCGGCTTTCGACGCGCTATATCACCGACCGGCAGTTACCGGACAAGGCCATCGACCTCATTGATGAGGCCGCCAGCCGTATCCGCATGGAGATCGATTCCAAGCCTGAGGCCATGGATCGCCTTGAGCGCCGCCTGATTCAGCTCAAGATCGAGCGTGAAGCCGTGAAAAAGGACTCCGATGCCGGGGCCCGCAAGCAGCTGGAACTGCTCACCGAGCAGATCGACAAGGTCGAGCGCGAATACTCGGATCTGGAGGAAGTGTGGAAGGCCGAGAAGGCCTCCTTGCAGGGCGAGGCACAGGTCAAGAGTGATCTTGAACAGGTCAAGCTCGAGCTGGAAGCGGCGCGCCGTGCCGGCGACCTCACCCGCATGTCCGAGCTGCAGTACGGGCGCATACCGGAGCTGGAGAAGCAGCTGGCGTCCGCACAGGCAGCCGAAACCGATGAGCGCACGCTGCTGCGCAACAAGGTTACCGATGAAGAGGTGGCCGAGGTGGTCTCCCGCTGGACCGGCATACCGGTATCCAAGATGCTGGAGGGTGATCGTGAGAAACTGCTGCGTATGGAAGACTTCCTGCACCAGCGGGTTGTCGGCCAGGACGAGGCGGTCAAGTCGGTGTCCGATGCCGTGCGTCGCTCGCGCGCCGGCCTCTCCGACCCCAATCGCCCCAACGGTTCGTTTCTGTTCCTTGGGCCGACCGGGGTTGGCAAGACCGAACTGTGCAAGGCCCTGGCCGAGTTCCTGTTCGACAGCGAGCAGGCCATGGTGCGCATCGATATGTCCGAGTTCATGGAGAAGCACTCAGTGGCCCGGCTGATCGGCGCACCGCCCGGCTATGTGGGTTACGAGGAAGGCGGTTACCTGACCGAGGCCGTGCGTCGGCGCCCATATTCCCTGCTCTTGCTGGATGAAATCGAAAAGGCCCACTCGGATGTGTTCAATATCCTGCTGCAGGTGCTGGACGACGGGCGCCTGACTGACGGCCAGGGGCGTACGGTCGATTTCCGCAACACGGTGATCGTGATGACCTCGAACCTCGGCTCAGACCTGATTCAGGAAATGTCGGGCGAGGAGAACTACCCGGCGATGAAAGCGGCGGTGATGGGTGTGGTCGGGCGACACTTCCGTCCGGAGTTTGTCAACCGTATCGACGAGACCGTGGTCTTCCATCCGCTGGCCGCGGACCAGATACGGCATATCGCCGACATCCAGCTACAGTGGCTGCGCAAGCGGCTGGCAGAGCGTGAGCTGTCCATCGAGATTACCGATGCCTTCATGGACCGCCTCGCAGCCGTCGGTTACGACCCGGTGTACGGTGCCCGGCCCCTGAAGCGCGCGATCCAGCAGGAGCTGGAGAACCCGCTGGCACAGCGTATCCTGTCCGGCGAGTTTGTGCCGGGCGATACGATTCGGGTGGATGTGGCAGGCGAAGGCAGCGCGTTCAGCAAAGCCTGAGCCGGGTCACTGCTGGTCGTTTCACCGCGACCAGCATGCGGTTCCGGCCCAGGGCGCTTGCAGCAGGACACCGTCCTGTGTCACCACGAAGGTGCCGCAGGGGTCGTCGGCCCGGCGACCTCGCGGTGTTGCCTGCATGGCGTAAGCCGCTTCACTCGGGCCTTCGGGCAGAACACCCGTGGCGTCGCCAAGGACATAGTGTCCGGCCAGCGAAAGTCCCTCAGGGTGAGGCCAGATGTCCTGCACACTGCCGAAACGCCCATGCGTCGCCTGCCAGCGCTGTTGCAGGAGCTGTGCGCGGAGCAGACTGTTCATCGCATCGCTGCGGCGGTTGCTGCTGAGTTGCGGGTGGATTGCCCAGGCCAGTAACGCCCCGACAAGGAGTACCACAGCCAGCACGACCAGCGCCGATTGCAGTCGGGGAGGCTTCACTCAGGTGCGCGTGACACGCTGGAGGCGCGCATGTTTCGCCGGATCAGTCGCAGTACTGGCGGATAGCCTCTTCTGCCTTCGCGCGTTCAGCGGCAATCTGCTCTTCATCGAGATACCGCAGCTCGCCCTGGTCGTTGCGCAGACGGATGCGCCCTGGTTTGTTCAACGTGGCGAGGTTATTGCGGGCTGTCTCACAGAACTCCGGGTTTTTCTTGCTGCGCGCCATGTCGGACTCATCGACCTGGTCAAACCGGTTGCCCGGGCGCGGTACGACTTCCGGGGGGACAGCACCTTCATCAGCACTCACCACACGCTTCAGCCCCGAGCGTGAGGAAATAACCTCATACTCGGTGCCTTTTGGCGGTGGCCTATCGCTGTACACCGGGTTGCCGCGGCCATCCTGCCAGCGGTAGTGGGTGTCTGCGGCGGCCAGTGGCAGACTGGCCGTAGCCAACAGCATTATCAGGGCGCTGCCGAGACCCTTGCGGAGTGCTGATTTCACACGCATTGTCCCTGTTCTGGAAGGCGTTCGTGGTTAAAGTACCCCAGCCCGGGCGGAGGCGCAATGCGCCTGTTCAGGCAAATTCCATCCTCTGCGGTTTTTTCACGTTGACAAGCCTGCGCGCCGCGCAAACAATAGGCGGGTCTCTTGAGTGGTAACGACTAATTCCGGGTACCCCCGGCCACTGGTCTACCGTTGTGATGTCATTATTCACAGCGGCTGTTCATGAGTCCCGTATTCAATCCGCGCCGCACTGGCGGGATTGAGGGCCAGACACTGCGCTACCTCGCAGGGCGACCGATACACGGGTGTTCGTGATCGATTTCCTCCGCGGAGCGCCGCCGCAGCATGCCGGTGGCGGGTCTCGAGCAGTGTATCGCGCCCAGGGGGTGGCGTCGCCAGCCAGGTGCCGGGTCAGGTACCGGCTTCCGCAACGTCCACACAGCAACTTGAACTGCTTCGGCGAGGGTTACGCGTCGAGCGTTTATGTTAGTGGGAGAGACATTGTGGAGTTGTTATCCGGCGGCGAGATGATCGCGAAAGCGCTCGAAGACGAGGGCGTAGAGTACATATTCGGCTATCCGGGCGGTGCGGTCCTGCACATTTATGACGCCCTGTTCAAAACCAGCAAGGTGCCTCACGTACTGGTACGTCACGAGCAGGCTGCGACCCACGCGGCGGACGGCTATGCGCGCGCCACCGGCAAGCCGGGGGTGGTGCTGGTCACCTCGGGCCCTGGCGCGACCAACGCGATTACCGGGATCGCCACGGCCTACATGGATTCGATACCCATGGTGGTCCTGTCCGGGCAGGTAGCGACCCACCTGATCGGCGAAGACGCGTTTCAGGAAACCGACATGGTGGGCATCTCTCGCCCCATTGTGAAGCACAGCTTCATGATTCGCCGTGCCGAGGATATTCCGGCGACCATTCGCAAGGCGTTTCATATCGCCACCACCGGCCGTCCAGGCCCCGTGGTCATCGACATTCCCAAGGATTGCACGCGCCCCGACGCGAAATTCGAGTACCACTACCCTGAAACCGTCAAGCTGCGCTCCTACGCGCCCGCCCAGCGTGGCCACACGGGGCAGATCCGCAAGGCAGCGAAGCTGCTGCTGAGCGCCAAGCGACCGGTTATCTACGCAGGGGGGGGTGTTATTCTGGGAGAGAGCAGTGAGCTGCTCACCAGGTTGGCGCGCAAGCTCAATTACCCGGTGACCAACACCCTGATGGGGCTTGGGGCCTACCCGGCAACAGACCGCCAGTTCCTCGGCATGCTGGGCATGCACGGCTTCTATGAAGCCAACATGGCGATGCACCACAGCGACGTTATTCTGGCGGTGGGCGCGCGCTTCGACGATCGCGTCACCAATACGGTTTCGCGTTTCTGCCCCGGCGCCAAGATCATTCACATCGACATCGATCCCACCTCGATATCGAAGACTGTGGCGGCGGACATTCCCATTGTCGGGCCGGTGCAGTCGGTGCTTGAGGACCTGCTGGACATTCTCGAAAGCCTGCAGGAAAAAGACCCCAAACAGCCGGACACGGCGGCCCTCGGGCGCTGGTGGCAGCAAATCGATGAGTGGCGTGCCAAGCACGGCCTGTGGACCGGGCGTCGCTACGACGAGAGTGACCGCATCATGCCGCAGCAGGTTATCGAGAGCCTGTATCGCGTGACCGGCGGTGATGCCTATGTGACGTCCGATGTCGGCCAGCACCAGATGTTCGCCGCACAGTACTACAAGTTCGACAAGCCACGGCGCTGGATCAACTCGGGCGGTTTGGGGACGATGGGCTTTGGCCTGCCCGCAGCGATGGGTGTCAAGCTGGCCTTCCCGGATATGGAAGTCGCCTGCGTGACCGGTGAAGGCAGTATCCAGATGAATATCCAGGAGCTCTCCACCTGCAAGCAGTACAGCACTCCAATCAAGATCATCAACCTGCGCAATAACTACCTGGGTATGGTGAAGCAGTGGCAGGACATGCAGTACGAGGGGCGCTATGCCATGAGCACCTACGAGGACTCACTGCCGGACTTCATGAAGCTGGTGGAGTCCTACGGTCACGTCGGGATACAGGTGACACGCCTCGAGGAACTGGATCAGCGCATGGAGGAGGCGTTTGCGATGAAGGACAGGCTGGTGTTCCTCGACATCTTTATCGACCCCATGGAACACGTGTATCCGATGCATGTCGCGCCCAACGGTGCCATGAAGGATATGTGGCTCAGCAAAAACGAGAGGACCTGACATGCGACGCATCATTTCCATTCTGCTGGAAAACGAGCCGGGTGCGCTGTCGCGGGTTATCGGCCTGTTCTCCCAGCGCGGTTACAACATCGAGACGCTGAACGTGGCGCCCACCGAGGATGTCACGCTGTCCCGCCTGACACTGACCACCACCGGTGACGACAAGACCATGGAGCAGATCACCAAACAGCTGAACAAGCTGGTGGATGTCGTCAAACTGGTGGATCTTTCCGAGGGTGCGCACATCGAGCGCGACCTGATGCTGATCAAGGTGCGGGCGAGTGGCGCCATGCGCGACGAAATCAAGCGCACGACGGACATTTTCCGTGGCCAGATTGTGGATGTCGGGCCCAATACCTATACCATCCAGCTCACCGGGACGGGGGAGAAGCTCGATTCGTTCGTGGCGGCGATGGCCGAGGCAGATATTCTCGAGGTTGTGCGGTCTGGGGTGGCTGGGATCTCTCGTGGGGAGAAAGTGCTCAGGCTCTAGGGTGCTCGGCTCGGGGCTTTCCTGGTCCGTGGGTTGAGTGGGGGTTGGGTGGCGAACGCGATGGCCGCAAGGGCCGGGCGGGAACCGCTACGAGCACATCCATGTGCGCTTGGCGACGGCCATCCATGGCCGTCGACATTCCCGCCCGGCCCTTGCGGCCATCGCGTTCTGCGATTTGAATCGCTCAGCAGTGGCAAGCTTGTTCGATAAAGTCTAGGTGACCGATAGCAAAGCTATAAGCTCTCCCTGTAGCCACAGGCTGGCACTTTCCCAGCCCATTCAATGCACCATCCTTCCGCGCGAAGGGCGTTGGCGCCCGCCACGCCCATGATTCCGCCACGCCCCCGATTCCGGCACGCACCAAAGCCTGCCCCGAACAACCATCACCATAAAAAAGGGCCCCGAAGGGCCCCACGGATGTTCCAGCGCCTGAAACCCTCAGACGATACGTTTCATCGCCGTCATGTAGCCACGCAGCTTCTTGCCCACGATCTCCACCGGGTGTGAGCGGATCTTCTCGTTCACGGCAATCAGCTCCCGGTTGTCGACACCGTTATCACCGGCGATGGTTTTACCGATCACGTCTGTGTCGATATTCGTCATGAAGTCCTTCAGCAGCGGACGACAGGCGTGATCGAAGAGGTAACAGCCGTACTCTGCGGTATCGGAAATTACCACGTTCATCTCGTACAGCTTCTTGCGCGCAATCGTGTTGGCGATGAGCGGTGTTTCGTGCAGGGACTCATAGTACGCGGATTCGTCGATAATGCCGGCGGCGACCATGGTCTCGAAGGCCAGTTCGACGCCGGCCTTGACCATCGCAATCATGAGGATGCCGTTATCGTAGAACTCCTGTTCGCTGATTTCCGCTGCGGTGTTGGGCGTGTTCTCGAAAGCCGTTTCTGCGGTGTCGGCGCGCCACTTGAGCAGGTTGGCATCGTCGTTGGCCCAGTCTTCCATCATGGTGCGCGAGAAGTGCCCGGTCATGATGTCGTCCTGGTGCTTCTCATACAGCGGGCGCATGATGTCCTTGAGTTCTTCCGCCAGGTAAAAGGCGCGCAGCTTGGCGGGGTTGGACAGGCGGTCCATCATATTGGTAATGCCGCCGTGCTTGAGGCCTTCAGTCACGGTTTCCCAGCCGTACTGGATCAGTTTGGAGGCGTAACCGGGCTCAATACCTTTCTCCACCATTTTGTCGAAGCAGAGGATGGAGCCGGTTTGCAGCATGCCGCAGAGAATGGTCTGCTCGCCCATCAGGTCGGATTTCACTTCCGCGATGAAGGAGGATTCCAGGACGCCGGCGCGGTGGCCGCCCGTGCCCGCGGCATAGGCTTTTGCCAGCTCCAGACCCTCACCCCGCGGGTCGTTTTCGGTGTGCACCGCAATCAGGGTTGGTACGCCAAACCCGCGCTTGTATTCTTCCCGCACCTCGGTGCCGGGGCACTTGGGTGCAACCATAATCACCGTGAGGTCTTCACGGATCTTCATTCCCTCTTCGACGATGTTGAAGCCGTGTGAATAGGCGAGGCAGGCGTTCTTTTTCATCAACGGCATGACCTCGGCGACAACAGCGCTGTGTTGTTTGTCGGGCGTGAGGTTCAGCACCAGGTCGGCCTGCGGGATCAGTTCCTGGTAGGTGCCTACCGTGAAGCCATTCTCGGTTGCGTTTTTCCACGATTGCCGTTTTTCGGCGATGGCGCTGTCGCGCAGGGTGTAGGACACATCAAGCCCGCTATCGCGAAGGTTGAGGCCCTGGTTCAGGCCCTGTGCGCCACAGCCGATGATAACCAGCTTCTTGCCGCGCAATTTCTCGACGCCATCGGCGAACTCCGATGCATCCATGAAGCGGCATTTGCCGAGTTGTTGCAGCTGCAGACGCAGCGGCAGCGTATTGAAGTAATTCTGTCCCATGATGAGGCCCTGAGTTGAGTGTTGATTGATAAAGGATACGGCAAAGCATTCGTTGCGTAAAAAGCTAAATAGTTGAAACTGTGTTGCGTTTATCGCAAAGTAGGATGATGGACACAAAAGCACTCCAGGTATTTCTCTCGGTCGCCGGCAGCCTCAATTTCAGCCGCAGCGCGGAGCGCCTGCACATGAGTGTGAGCGCCGTCAGTCGGACGGTGCAGCGCCTGGAGGACGAGCTCGGGCAGTCGCTGCTGGAGCGGGATCAGCGGAATATGCAGCTGACCCCCGCAGGCCGCACGCTCCGTGACTATGCCCAGCGCAGCGTGTCCGACTGGCAGAACCTGCGGCGACAGCTGCGCGGCGACCAGCAACTGGCAGGAGAGGTGAACCTCTACTGCTCTGTGACCGCCAGTTACAGCATTCTCGCGCCGATCCTGGAAGCGTTCCGTCAGCGTCAGCCCGGTGTTGAGCTCATGATGCACACTGGTGACCAGGCCGATGGTGTGGATCGAGTGCTGTCCGGCCAGGATGACGTCGCGGTGAGTGGGCGGCCGGGCTACCTGCCGCCACGCCTTGCCTTTCTGTCACTGCTGCAGTCACCGATGGTGGTCTGTATGCCCGCAGCCGACTGTGCGGTGCGCCGTATGTTGCTCGCCAGCGACGTGGCGGCGGCTGACTTCGACTGGAGCGGTATCCCGTTTATTGTGCCCGAGCGTGGGGTAACCAAGGACCTGTTGGATGGGTGGCTGGACAGGCGCAGCAGCCGGCCGCGTATCTATGCCCAGGTGGCCGGGCATGAGGCGATTGTGGCTATGGTGGGGTTGGGTCTGGGGGTGGGTATTGCGCCGGAACTCGTGATTCAGGCCAGCGGCATGGCCTCGCGCGTGACCGCGGTTCCTGTGTGGGAACCTCTGCCCCCGCTGGATATCGGCTTGTGTAGTCTGAATAGCCGGCTTGAGGATCCCAGGGTCAAATCCCTGTGGGAGGTGGCACGACAGACCTACGACAGCGCTCTTTGATATACTCACGGTAGTGAAGAGATGGGCAATCCTATGAACGACAAGGCACAGGGCGAGACAGGCAAGGCCGCCGATATAGACGGGAAGCTACAAGGCGTGACCCCGTCGCTCGAGCTGATCGTGGATGAGCACGAGGAGGAGGTCTCCGAGGATGGCCGCACGGTGCGGCGGCAGGGCATTTACCTGCTGCCCAACCTGATGACCACGGGCGCCCTGTTTGCCGGTTTCTATGCCGTGGTTGCGGCCATGCGCGGTGATTTCGAAAGCGCTGCGGTGGCGATCTTCTTCGCCATGATCTTCGATGGGCTCGATGGGCGAATCGCCCGCATGACCAACACGTCGAGCAAATTTGGCGCGGAGTACGACAGTCTGTCCGACATGGTGTCCTTCGGTGTGGCGCCGGCCCTCGTCATGTTCAGCTGGGCTCTGGGTGAGTTGGGCAAATTCGGTTGGAGCGCAGCCTTTGTGTACGTTGCCTGTGCGGCGCTGCGGCTGGCGCGCTTCAATACGCAGATCGACACCGCCGACAAGAACTACTTCACCGGCCTTGCGAGCCCAGCGGCGGCGGCGGTGGTGGCGAGCACGGTCTGGGTCTGCCACGATCTGGGTTGGACTGGACCGGACCTGCCCTTCGAAGTGGCGGTGCTGGTAGCCCTGCTGACAACCGTGCTCGGGCTGCTGATGATGGCCAACTTTCCCTACTACAGCTTCAAAGGCGTGGACTTTCGGGGTCGTGTGCCCTTTGTCGCGATGATCCTGTTGGTCCTCGTGTTCAGCCTGGTGACGCTGGACCCGCCCAGTGTGTTTCTGCTCGCATTTCTGGTCTACGCGGCCTCTGGCCCGGTCATGCAGTTGCAGCGTTGGCGCAAGGCACGCCAGAGCGAGGCCTGATAGAGCTTTCGGGAGCACGCCGCGGGCGTGCCCCCGCTCGGCTTTGAGCCCCCGTGGAAAATACTTTCAAATATTTTCGGAAAAGCCCTTGCAGGGCATTCGCCGATACGTATAATGCGCATCCTCGGTTGGGGGCAACCACCAACGGAAACACGGCAGCCATAGCGCTTCCGAGCTATTTAACAAAGAAACGAAGACAGATGTGTGGGCACTTGTTGGGATAGTTGTACGACTATTCAGACACAACAAGTGACTCATCGATTCATTTATGGATATATGATTACGAACTGTGTCTGAGCCGAGATTTGGGTGTTATCGCGGGGTTACCGCGCAAACATCCCCTCTTGCCCTTTGGGGTAGAGGTTAAAGATTAAACTGAAGAGTTTGATCATGGCTCAGATTGAACGCTGGCGGCAGGCCTAACACATGCAAGTCGAGCGCGAAAGGCCTTCGGGTTGAGTAGAGCGGCGGACGGGTGAGTAACGCGTAGGAATCTACCTGGTAGTGGGGGATAACTTGGGGAAACCCAAGCTAATACCGCATACGCCCTAAGGGGGAAAGCGGGGGATCTTCGGACCTCGCGCTATCGGATGAGCCTGCGTAGGATTAGCTTGTTGGTGAGGTAAAGGCTCACCAAGGCGACGATCCTTAGCTGGTCTGAGAGGATGATCAGCCACACCGGGACTGAGACACGGCCCGGACTCCTACGGGAGGCAGCAGTGGGGAATATTGCGCAATGGGCGAAAGCCTGACGCAGCCATGCCGCGTGTGTGAAGAAGGCCTTCGGGTTGTAAAGCACTTTCACTTGGGAAGAAAGGCTGGGGGCTAATACCTTTCAGCTGTGACATTACCTTGAGAAGAAGCACCGGCTAACTCCGTGCCAGCAGCCGCGGTAATACGGAGGGTGCAAGCGTTAATCGGAATTACTGGGCGTAAAGCGCGCGTAGGCGGTTTGTTAAGTCGGATGTGAAAGCCCCGGGCTCAACCTGGGAACTGCACCCGATACTGGCCGACTAGAGTACGAGAGAGGGAGGTAGAATTCCACGTGTAGCGGTGAAATGCGTAGATATGTGGAGGAATACCGGTGGCGAAGGCGACCTCCTGGCTCGATACTGACGCTGAGGTGCGAAAGCGTGGGGAGCAAACAGGATTAGATACCCTGGTAGTCCACGCCGTAAACGATGTCTACTAGCCGTTGGGAGACTTGATTTCTTGGTGGCGCAGCTAACGCACTAAGTAGACCGCCTGGGGAGTACGGCCGCAAGGTTAAAACTCAAATGAATTGACGGGGGCCCGCACAAGCGGTGGAGCATGTGGTTTAATTCGATGCAACGCGAAGAACCTTACCAGGTCTTGACATCCAGAGAACTTTCCAGAGATGGATTGGTGCCTTCGGGAACTCTGAGACAGGTGCTGCATGGCTGTCGTCAGCTCGTGTCGTGAGATGTTGGGTTAAGTCCCGTAACGAGCGCAACCCTTGTCCTTAGTTGCCAGCACGTAATGCTGGGAACTCTAAGGAGACTGCCGGTGACAAACCGGAGGAAGGTGGGGACGACGTCAAGTCATCATGGCCCTTACGACCTGGGCTACACACGTGCTACAATGGACCGTACAGAGGGCAGCAAAGCCGCGAGGTGGAGCTAATCCCAGAAAACGTTTCGTAGTCCGGATCGGAGTCTGCAACTCGACTCCGTGAAGTCGGAATCGCTAGTAATCGCGAATCAGAATGTCGCGGTGAATACGTTCCCGGGCCTTGTACACACCGCCCGTCACACCATGGGAGTGGGTTGCTCCAGAAGTGGTTAGTCTAACCTTCGGGGGGACGATCACCACGGAGTGATTCATGACTGGGGTGAAGTCGTAACAAGGTAGCCCTAGGGGAACCTGGGGCTGGATCACCTCCTTAAACGACCGTGCACTGCTCAATGAGTGTCCACACATTTGTCTTCGTTTTGTTTGGTTGATGAGAGACTTGCCTAAGGGCAGGAGATTGCCAGTGGGTGCTGACTCATAGGCCTGTAGCTCAGTTGGTTAGAGCGCACCCCTGATAAGGGTGAGGTCGGCAGTTCAAATCTGCCCAGGCCTACCATTTATGGGGCTATAGCTCAGCTGGGAGAGCGCCTGATTTGCATTCAGGAGGTCTGCGGTTCGATCCCGCATAGCTCCACCATTTATCGTCCTCTCGTCATCAGTTCAGTTGTAAGCGTTTTGTGTGACAGAGCGTTTACAACTGGTTCTGGCAACCAGATGTTCTTTAACAAGGTAAATCAAGCTGAGTCTAAGGATTGTAGCCTGGCACTTGGATCCCTTTGGGGGTTTGTGTGGTGGGAACGATCCTAAGATATTGTTCTGGATACGCTCTTCAATTCGGCGTATCCAAACGAGTTGTACAACACTGTGACTTAAGCGTCACAACATCCGGCGGGTGCAGGCTTTGATCGGCCTGCATCTCAAGTACCTGACATGATCACAAGGGTGTCAGGGAACTGTCTCGAGATCAGATAACTTGGGTTATATGGTCAAGTGACTAAGCGCATACGGTGGATGCCTTGGCAGTCAGAGGCGATGAAGGACGTAGTAGCCTGCGAAAAGCTTCGGGGAGTCGGCAAACAGACTTTGATCCGGAGATGTCCGAATGGGGAAACCCACCTGGTGTAAGCCAGGTATCCTTAACTGAATACATAGGTTAAGGAGGCGAACTCAGGGAACTGAAACATCTAAGTACCTGAAGGAAAAGAAATCAATTGAGATTCCCCCAGTAGCGGCGAGCGACCGGGGAGAAGCCTGCAAGTAATAGCAGTGCGGTTAGTGGAACGGTCTGGAAAGTCCGGCGATAGAGGGTGATAGCCCCGTACACGAAAACTGCGTTGTGGTACTGAGCTTGCGACAAGTAGGTCGGGACACGTGTTATCTTGACTGAATATGGGGGGACCATCCTCCAAGGCTAAATACTCCTGACTGACCGATAGTGAACCAGTACCGTGAGGGAAAGGCGAAAAGAACCCCGGAGAGGGGAGTGAAATAGAACCTGAAACCGTATGCGTACAAGCAGTGGGAGCCCCTTTCGGGGGGTGACTGCGTACCTTTTGTATAATGGGTCAGCGAGTTATTGTCAGTAGCGAGGTTAACCATTTAGGGGAGCCGTAGGGAAACCGAGTCTTAATAGGGCGCTTTAGTTGCTGGTAATAGACCCGAAACCGGGCGATCTATCCATGGCCAGGTTGAAGGTGCCGTAACAGGCACTGGAGGACCGAACCCACGTATGTTGAAAAATGCGGGGATGAGCTGTGGATCGGAGTGAAAGGCTAATCAAGCCCGGAGATAGCTGGTTCTCCTCGAAAACTATTTAGGTAGTGCCTCGTGTTTGACTACTGGGGGTAAAGCACTGTGTCGGCTAGGGGGTCATCCCGACTTACCAACCCGATGCAAACTCTGAATACCAGTAAGTTTTATCACGGGAGACAGACGGCGGGTGCTAACGTCCGTCGTCGAGAGGGCAACAACCCAGACCGCCAGCTAAGGTCCCTAATATCAGTTAAGTGGGAAACGATGTGGGAAGGCTCAGACAGCTAGGAGGTTGGCTTAGAAGCAGCCACCCTTTAAAGAAAGCGTAATAGCTCACTAGTCGAGTCGGCCTGCGCGGAAGATATACCGGGGCTAAACTGATAACCGAAGCTGCGGATATGCGATCTATTTATAGGTTGTGTATGGTAGAGGAGCGTTCTGTAAGCCGTTGAAGGTGAATCGTAAGGTTTGCTGGAGGTATCAGAAGTGCGAATGCTGACATGAGTAACGACAAGGGGGGTGAAAAACCTCCCCGCCGGAAGATCAAGGTTTCCTGCCCAACGTTAATCGGGGCAGGGTGAGTCGGCCCCTAAGGCGAGGGAGAAATCCGTAGTCGATGGGAAATCGGTTAAAATTCCGATACCGGCTTTTACTGCGATGGAGTGACGGAGAAGGCTAGGCCAGCACGGCGTTGGTTGTCCGTGTTTAAGCGTGTAGGGGGAGCTCTTAGGTAAATCCGGGAGTTCGCTACCCTGAGACGTGATGACGATCCCTTAACGCGAGTTTCGGGAGAAGTGGTTGATGCCCTGCTTCCAGGAAAAACTTCTAAGCATCAGGTAAAAGCTGACCGTACTGTAAACCGACACAGGTGATCAGGTAGAGAATACCAAGGCGCTTGAGAGAACTTGGGTGAAGGAACTAGGCAAAATGGTACCGTAACTTCGGGAGAAGGTACGCTCCCTTTGGTGAAGTATTTACTACGTAAGCTGAGGGGAGTCGAAGTGACCAGGTGGCTGCAACTGTTTACTAAAAACATAGCACTCTGCAAACACGTAAGTGGACGTATAGGGTGTGACGCCTGCCCGGTGCCGGAAGGTTAATTGATGGGGTTAGCTTCGGCGAAGCTCTTGATCGAAGCCCCGGTAAACGGCGGCCGTAACTATAACGGTCCTAAGGTAGCGAAATTCCTTGTCGGGTAAGTTCCGACCTGCACGAATGGCGTAACGATGGCCACACTGTCTCCACCCGAGACTCAGTGAAATTGAAATCGCTGTTAAGATGCAGTGTACCCGCGGCTAGACGGAAAGACCCCGTGAACCTTTACTATAGCTTCACAGTGGACTTTGACTTTACTTGTGTAGGATAGCTGGGAGGCTTTGAAGCAGTGGCGCCAGCCATTGTGGAGCCAACCTTGAAATACCAGCCTGGTAACGTTGAGGTTCTAACTCAGGCCCATTATCCGGGTCGAGGACAGTGTGTGGTGGGTAGTTTGACTGGGGCGGTCTCCTCCCAAAGAGTAACGGAGGAGCACGAAGGTGCGCTAATCATGGTCGGAAATCATGAGGTTAGTGTAAAGGCACAAGCGCGCTTGACTGCGAGTCTGACAAGACGAGCAGGTACGAAAGTAGGTCTTAGTGATCCGGTGGTTCTGTATGGAAGGGCCATCGCTCAACGGATAAAAGGTACTCCGGGGATAACAGGCTGATACCGCCCAAGAGTTCACATCGACGGCGGTGTTTGGCACCTCGATGTCGGCTCATCACATCCTGGGGCTGAAGCCGGTCCCAAGGGTATGGCTGTTCGCCATTTAAAGTGGTACGCGAGCTGGGTTTAGAACGTCGTGAGACAGTTCGGTCCCTATCTGCCGTGGGCGTTGGAGATTTGAGGAAAGCTGCTCCTAGTACGAGAGGACCGGAGTGGACGAACCTCTGGTGTTCGGGTTGTCACGCCAGTGGCATTGCCCGGTAGCTATGTTCGGACAGGATAACCGCTGAAAGCATCTAAGCGGGAAGCCCCTCCCAAGATAAGTTCTCCCTGGGGACTTGATCCCCCTGAAGGGCCGTTGAAGACTACAACGTTGATAGGCTGGGTGTGGAAGCGCGGTAACGCGTTGAGCTAACCAGTACTAATTGCCCGTGAGGCTTGACCATATAATCCAAGTGATTTGCGTGGCGTATGCCACACGAGCGCTGGATGTTGTGACAAGTCGTAGTGAGATGGATGTAAGCGCCAGTAGTCATGGCGAGATGTACGTCAGTACAGCGCGTGAACAGCGGTATCAGCTTGATTTACCACCCTATTTGACAAGACGAGGGCAGCGCAAGGCGCGCGTAAGACCCGACTCGGTCAAGCCAGTTTGCCTGGCGACCATAGAGCGTTGGAACCACCTGACCCCATCCCGAACTCAGTAGTGAAACGACGCATCGCCGATGGTAGTGTGGGGTCTCCCCATGTGAGAGTAGGTCATCGCCAGGCTTCTAAACCCAAACCCCGAAGTACACTGTGCTTCGGGGTTTTTTATGGGGTTTCTCCGTAAGCGATCGGTAATCCACGTGTTGACGCTTTGACAAGGTTGCTGATTTTTCTTGGGGACGGTATCGTCGATTTTCGCGAGCTCAGGATAAACCCGCTTGCCAGGAAGGCACTCTCAGAATGAGAGATCTGCAAAGGATTGTTGGTGCAGCCAGGAAGGCGGCTGCCTTCCCGGTATCTTTCAGCTCGCGGTTTCTTGCCGGAGTATCCACGGCAGTAGCGCCTCAATATCCCCGACGGTTTCCGCTCTCGGTAGCAGCGTGTAAACCTGACGCAGGTAGGCGTAAGGTTCAAGGCCATTCGCCTTCGCCGTTTCGATCAGCGAGTACAGATTCGCACTGGCGGTCACTCCCTTGACCGAATCACTGAACAACCAGTTCTTCCTGCCAACGACAAACGGTCGAAGGGCGTTTTCAGCTCGGTTGTTATCAATCTCCAGACGACCGTCATCCAGATAGCGAATCAGCTTCTCCCATTCGTTGTTCAGATAGTTCAGCGCTTTGCCCGCGGCGGTTGTTGGTGGCACCTGCGGCAAACTCTTGTCGAGCCATTCCCTCAACGTCTGCAGAATGGGACGGGCATGTTGCAGTCGATGAGCTTTGCGCTCATCCGCCGACAACTCGTTGGCCTGTTGCTCCACCCGGTAGAGTTTCTGGATCAGTGATAACCCCTGCTGTGCCTTGCCGGCTTTCGGTTTCTTGCCCTGAGCTTTGACGGCTTCGCTGAACTTGCGACGGGCGTGCGCCCAGCATCCTATATGCACCAGATCGTTTTGACGGATGACCGCGTGGTAACCCGCGTAACCATCGGTCTGCAAGTAACCCTGATAGCCTGACAACAGACGTAGCGGTACCGACTGACTGCGGGATGGGTCGTAATCGAACAGCACTACCGGTTGTTCCGGTGGCCCACCCCGTTGCAACCAGAGATAGGATTGCGATTGTGCCGCCTTGCCGGCTTCGTTCAGGACTTGCACCCGCGTTTCATCCATCTGGATCACGTCATAACCCAGTAATCGATCCCGGAGCAGGTTGATCAGCGGCTGAATCAGTTCTCCTGCACGGATCATCCAGTTCGCCAGTGTCGCCCGAGGGATATCCACGCCGATGCGCTGCAGAATCTGCTCCTGACGGTACAGGGGCAAGGCATCCTGATACTTGGAAACGGTGACATGTGCCAGCAGACCCGGTGAAGCCAAACTTTTGGGGATGGGCTGATTCGGTAACGGAGCTGTGCGGATGCACTGACCGCAGTCACAGGCGTAGCGCTTGCGAATATGGCGAATGACCTGGATCTTAGCTGGCACAATATCCAACTGCTCCGAGATCACCTCGGTAATGACTTTAAGTGCTTGTCCATCATGAGGGCACACCTGCTCTGACTCCGGCAGTTCGTGTACGACATCGACCCGCGGCAGCGTGTCTGGCAACGGCTTGCGACCGCGCTTTTTGCGGGTATGGGCAGGCACCTCAATGGTGTCGTCATCACCATCGGCCAACGAGTCCACATCTGATGATTCCAGTTCATCGACATCAGCCTCGGCTTCATCGAACAGGCGAATCTGATCGGCAGAGACCTTCTCGCTGCTGGCGGCGTAACGTCGCGCCAGGGCGAGATTTAATTGCTCTTGAAGGGAGAAAATCTGGTTCGATTGTTGCCGATTTTTCCGGATGAGATCGTCATTGATCTCCGCCTGCTGACGCACGAGGGCTTTGAGTGCGTCGACGTCGTTTGGCAGGGAATCGGGTAGGCTGGACATGCCCGGCATTATACCGGAACCGAGCCTTGCCCCCTATAAAACCTGAGTAAATTGCAGTCTTTGATGCGGCTTCATGCGGGTAATGTCATAGCCATCCAACAGCCAGTTGAGCTGCTGAGACGTCAGAGCCACCACAGCATTGGAATCACGTCGAGGCCAGTGGAATCGAGCTTTCTCGAGCCGCTTCTGCCATAGACAAAAGCCACTGCCTTCCCAGTACAGAATCTTGATGCGATCCCGTGAGCGGTTGCAGAACACAAACAGTTGCTCCGAGAACGGATCCAGACACAACAGTTCTTCTACCAGAATTGCCAGGCCGTTGATGCCCTTGCGGAAGTCGATGGCATCGCGGCACAAGTGCACGACCGGGATGTCGTTCGAGGGTCGCATCATGACAGCGACGCCGCCACTGTCAAAACCTGAGTTAGTATCGCAGAGCCAACATCTCCGCGGATCGAGACGGAGACCCCGTTGGGAAGCTGTATCTGACAGAGGCCTTCAGCAATTGGTGTCGAATCAAAGATCTCAACTCGCTGGAATTTATGACGGGACGGCCGGGACAAGACTCCCTTGCGAGCCAGTTCTTTGCGAGCGGAATACAGTGCTTTGACGCACAATCCACGCGAATCGGCATAGGCTTTTGAGCTGACACCGGCCGCCTCGCAGGCTTTGATGTGTTGCAGCCAGTATTGTTGGCGTTCGGTCAACGAATCTTCAGCGGTGTCTGTCACGAGCAGTCTCCATAGAAAAATGAAGACCGCAGGGTGACGGTGAAATCAATAGAGCGGTAGAGCGTGGTTTATTGAGCGCTTACGAATAAAGTGGTACCTATGTGTCGAGAAGCTCAATAAATTTCATAGCCTTATAACTCGTTAGAGCATCCGACTATGGGTGCTGACTCATAGACTGGAGTCGGTGGGCGTGACCAGATCTGCTCGAATATAACCAAGCGGTTGGATACTTCGGATGTTCCCCGCCAAAGCTCACGGCCCCATTGTGTTTGACTTCAACTCTGTTGGAGTCGACGCAGCATGCTGTCACCAGGCACAGGAGGGGCTGCCCCTTTTTATGGGCATGCCCTTGGTCACGCCACCTATGAACGCCATCGCCCAGAGCAAACTCTGCTCTACCAACTTGTAGAGAAACACTACCCAGCCCTGGTTGAGCAATTGGAAGCCCAGGGCAAAAGTCTGCCGATTCATGTCCATCGAGAATTTGAAGCGTATCTCAAATGCGGTCGCCTCGAGCACGGGTTTCTTCGCGTGCGTTGCAATACGTGTCACTTCGAGCGCCTGGTGGCGTTCTCCTGCAAGAAGCGAGGATTCTGCCCCAGCTGTGGCGCCCGCCGCATGGTCGAGACAGCGGCCCTTCTCTCGGATGAAGTGTTTCCCAATGTACCGCTTCGCCAGTGGGTGATCAGCTTCCCCTTTCCGCTACGCTACCTGTTCGCTGCCCATCCCCAAGCAATGGGCAAGGTGCTGGGCATTATTTACCGCGCAATTTCTACACATCTGATCCACAAGGCTGGATACCGACTCCAGGACGGGGCGACTGGTGCGGTAACGTTGATACAACGCTTCGGATCAGCCCTAAACCTCAATATACATTTTCACATCCTGTTTCTGGATGGCGTCTATGTATATCGAGGCGATCGATCACCCCGGTTTCAACGCCTCAAAACGCCGGATAAAAGCGAACTTGAGGACCTGGTTCAGCTTATCAGCCAACGGGTAGGTCGCTGCCTGGAACGCCAGGGCTTGCTGGAACAGGACACCGAGAGCGCCTGGCTGGAACTGGAGCCTGCAGACGACACGGATGCCATGCCTCATCTACTGGGTAGTTCCGTGTCTTATCGCATCGCCGTCGGGCCGCAGCAGGGGCGCAAGGCCTTCATGATCCGCACCATCCGTCCACTGGACCGGCCTGATCCCGGACTGGAGCGGGTGGCCAAAGCCAACGGATTTTCGCTACACGCCGGGGTGAGCTGTGAGGGGCATCAAAAGGACAAGCGAGAGCGCCTGTGCCGTTACATCGCCAGGCCAGCGGTGGCAGTTCCCCGACTTTCACTGAGTTCCACAGGCAAGGTGGTTTACAGCCTGAAGACACCGTACCGGGATGGAACGACACAAGTGGCCTTCGATCCGGTGGATTTCATGGCCAGATTGGCGGCACTGGTTCCCAAGCCCAGGGTCAATCTCACTCGCTACCACGGAGTACTGGCACCGAACCACCGATGGCGTGGGGAGGTCACTCCGGCAAAACGAGGCAAAGGGGTAATGCGTCCTTCCGATAATGACGTCGTCTCACCGACTGAGCGCCATGTCGTCATGACCTGGGCCCAGCGACTCAAACGGGTATTCAATATCGACATTGAAGTCTGCAGCCGCTGCGGCGGATCCGTCAGAGTCATCGCTTGTATTGAGGACCAGGACGTCATCGACCAGATCCTAGCCCATCTTCGCGAGAAGGAAAAGGAAGCTCCTGCCCGGCCCCTTCTGGTACCGCCAACCAGGGCGCCACCTGCCACGCTGTCTCTTTTCGCCGGAACGGAGTTGAATCAGCAGGGACGCCACTGAAAACCCCATGGCACGGACTGCTGCGGGCTCTCGTTCAGGAATGGACGAATATGAATTGCACGGTCACCTCAACGAAAAACTTTTCAGGGCAATCGGGAATTGTTTCGCGAATTTATCCAGTTCAGTCGGCAGTATCAGTGAGGAAATCTACTCCCGACAGGCCGTTTATTTTTCCTATACTTGAATGCCGATGCGCTCGAGGGGCGTGGCCGTGGGGATGTAGGCCCGCGTCTTCAGATTGGGCCTGCCATCGACCAGCTCGACATTGCCGCTGGCCTGGAGAATCTGCAGCATGGCCCCCGGCGTGATATCCCCACTGTAATCCCGCACCAGCGCGTGAAAGCTGCCGAACTCCC